>CAJWSY010000012.1 GCA_913045935.1 uncultured Chloroflexota bacterium
ATCATTAACAATTTTTAAGGTATTAAGTGTATCTTTATATAAAAGTTTACCACTCAAACCTCCTTTTCCTATTTTTAAATCAGATTCCTCAGAAGGTAATGTATTACTTAAAACAACTCCATCAACATTATATTTCACCGAAGTTTCTATAAATTCAATCAATTTATCTTTTTCTTCAGAGCTTTCAAGATCATGAAATCTTGGTATTTTAAGCATAAACGGATGAGTTTTAATTTTATTGAGTTCTGATAATAATAAAGATAAATTTTTATTATTATGAAAAAATTTTAATTTCTCTGTATTTGGTGAACTGATATTAATTTCAAATCCAACACAATAATCTCGGAGTGATTCATATAATTGAGTGATTTCTTTTACAGAATCACCAGAAATACTTAATACCAAAGGAGTTTTCAATTTGTATTTTTTTAGGTTATCAATAATTTTAGTTAATCCATCATTTGGAAACCCTAATGAATTAATCATAGATTTTTCTTGAATATATCTTTTTATTCTTGGCTTTTGATTTCCTGGTCTTGGGTTTAATGTAATTGTCCCACCAACTATATAACCAAAACCTAATTTGTCTAAAGAATTTAACATAGAACAATTTTTATCAAAACCGGCTGCCAGAGAGATTTTTGAAGATAGTTGAATACCCATTAAGCTTGTATTTGATTCATTTTTTATGTCGCTAGCAAAAAAACTAGCAAAAAAAGGTCCTAATTTAGAAGACAAAATCATTTGCATTAAATTATGAATCATTTCAGGATCAAATTTAAACAAAATATAATTTGATATAAATCTATACAAACTCATTTAAAAAAACAATTTTCACAGTTACAATAATTATAATATTATAATAATTTAATCATTAACATAAGGTGATAATATTGGATTTAGTTTTTGAAAGAGGAACAAACAAGTCTCCGAAAGGCCATGCTTTATTATTTTTCACAAATCAGAATGACAGTTCAGAAATTTGGGCTACTTACCTAATTACTTTGCCAATAGACGTAGATATTACTAAATACATGCCTCCTTTTTTAATGAATAATAATAATCAAATAAATCCTTCGGAATTTAAATCATTTGCATTTCCTCCTTCTCCTGAGCTAATTGGTAGTTTTGACAAAGTACAGTCATTAGCCGATCAAAGAGATGATGATTTAATTGATGGAGGATCCATTGACGTTAAAGATAGCGCCAATAATATGATGAAAGTAAATGAAATTTTATCTACTTACTTAAACTTATGTAATGAACTAATGAGTGAATCATCAGAAATATTAAATGAAATAGAAACAACAGAAGAAAGCAGTGTAAATAGTTTAATGTATGAATTTATGAGCGTGGATGATCGAATGACTGAATTGCAAAAATTAATATCAAAATTAGTTTATGCGACAGAGAATTTAGAACAAGAATTAATTGAAGAATGCGAAAAAGATATAGAATCTCTTTCAAAATATTATCCTGACAATCATAAAATAAATAAAATAATCGAATATACAACAAATAAAAAAACATCTGAAATTGCTGAGTTATATTACAAAAGATGTTTTTATCTTGTAAAAGAAAATTATGAAAAAGTACAAGAGTATGAAAAACTAATTGAAGAAAAAGATATTAATTAACTAATTTTTTCAAATATTGATATATACCCTCAACTCCTTTTTTTTCTAATACATGCTTTGAGACAGCTTTAAGTTCGGGAACTGCATTTTCTACCGCAACACCATAACCTAAATTTTTTAACATTTTTATATCGTTATAACTATCACCAAAAGTTAAAACTTTACTAGAATTAATCCCTAAGTAATTACATAGCCAATTTATTGAATTACTCTTGTCAGCTTCCAAATTTAGAATCTCACAAAAATGAGGCAATGATCGAGTCACATAAACTTCGTTAGAAAATTCTTCTTTTAAAATATATTCAATATTTTTTATATCTGAAGGATTACCTACAAGAACAATCCTAAGCGGATTCACTAATTTCGATTTTTGATACTTTTCGTCATATATAAATTCAACTTCGTTTCTAAATGCATAATCTTTTAACCACTCATCATTTGATTCACAAGAAATACTTCCTTCGTACTGGATCATAGTCTTAACATTATATGAATTAATTTTATTAATTATAATTGGGATATATTCTTTGTCTAAATTTATTGTATTTAGATTATCCAAAGTTTCATAATCTAAAATTTGAGCTCCCTGATATGTAATAATAGGTGCATTGGGAACAAATATGGAATTATTTTTTGCTGAAAGCGACATTCTTCCTGTTGCTATAGTAACAAAGCAATTTTGAGATTTAAGAGTGTCTATTATATTCATAAAATTTCTAGACACTAATTGTGAATCATCTTTAATTGTTCCATCTATATCAAATACAACCAATTTATAGGGAAACAAAATAAATAAACCTTTAATTTAAAATTATAATTTTAATCCACGTGGTCCAGTGTAAAGAACTCTTGGTCTAAACAATCTATTGTTGTTATGTTGTTCAATCACATGAGCTACAAGTCCAGCTGTTCTAGATGCAAAGAAAATTGGAGTATATAGAGGGATTGGGATACCAAGCATATAAAAAAGCAATGCTATGGGATAGTCAGTGTTTGGATACAAACCTTTTTCACGTGCCATAACATTCTCTACAATTTTGTATATATTATGCAATTCTTCACCATTTTCAATATTAGATTCTAAATCTGAAATATAATCTTTTAAAAACAAAGCTCTGGGATCATATTTTTTCATATAAACTCTGTGTCCAAAGCCCATAATTCTTTCTTTGTTTTTTAATTTATCTAAAATATAACGCTCTGCTATTTTGCTACCACCTTTCTCTTTTATATCTAATATCATATGAATTGCAGCTTCGTTTGCACCACCGTGAAGAGGTCCTTTCAAAGAAGATATACCCCCAACAAAAGCTCCATACATGTCAGATAAAGTGGAAGCTATAACTCTGGCTGCAAAAGTTGAATTTGGCATTTCGTGTTCTATGTAGCAAGTTAAAATTTTGTCAAAAATTTCAACTTGTTTTTGTGATACTGATTTACCTAATATCATAGATATAAAATTTTCAGAAAAAGTTTTACTACTATCAGGTTTAATTATTTTTTGTCCATTTAGTATTCTATGTGAATTTGCAGTCAAAATAGCAACTTCAGCAATTAATCTTGTTCCTTTATTTAAATTTTGATTCTCACTTGTATCCATTAAATTTTGCTCACTATGAAATCCTGCAAGATATGAAATTCCTGTGCGAATCACATCCATTACCATTGAACTTTTGGGAATTAGGTTGAGTAAATCATACGTTTCTGAAGGGAAAGCAGAATCATCTAACAATAATTTTTGAAAACTATTAAGTTCTTTGGTATTAGGCAAATTACCATTTATTACCAAATAAGCTACCTCAGGATAAGTTTTAGAACCCGCCAATTCAATTAAATCATATCCTCTTATAACTATTTCTTCGTTATCTACATCTAAATAACTTACATTTGTATCTGTTGCAATGACACCATCTAATCCTGGTTTAAAATCATTCATCTTTGACTCCTTTATAATCAATTAATTGATCCCCGCCAAGAGATTCATCTAATTTAACATATTGATCATAATCAATAAGTTTATATAATTCTTTTCTTGTAAACATATTTTCTACTGCATCAATTTGTGTTCCATTATTGATAATCATATCAAAAAGGTCATTAACTGCATTCATGGCAATCCTTAAACTACTTACAGGATAAATGATAATTTTATAACCCAATTCAGCAAATTCATTTGCTTTAAAATATGGAGTCTTACCAAATTCTGTCATATTTGCTAATAATTCAGAATCAACACTATGCGCAAATTTTTGAAATTCTTCTTTTGTTTCTAATGCTTCAGGAAAAATAATATCAGCGCCTGCATCAATATATAATTTTGCTCTTTCAATTGCTGAATCAATGCCTTCTACTGCTTTTGCGTCTGTTCGTGCAATAATTTGTAAATTATTAGTTGATGATTTTGCTGCATAAATCTTCTTTGCAAAATCTGATGCTGAAATTAATTCTTTCCCTTCTAAATGACCACATCTTTTTGGAAATATTTGATCTTCAATTTGAATCGCAGCAACACCAATTTTTTCTAAATCTTTAGCTGTTCTAACTACATTAATTGCTTCACCAAAACCTGTATCAACATCCACAATTAATGGTAAATTTGACATTTTAGTTATTTCCATTACAGAATCAAATAATTCTTGAAATGTAAAGATTCCTATATCTGGAATTCCTTTCATAGCAGAAAAGGAAGCACCTGAAAAATATAGACATTTAAATCCTTTTTTTTCGGCCATCATAGCTACTAATGGAGAAAACACACCAGGAGTTGGTAAACAATTGTCATTAGAAATTAGTTCTCTTAGTAACTCACCTGGATGTTTTGATTCAGTTTTCATATTTTTAATTCCATAAATATCTCCGATATAGATTCGAAATTATTTAGATTGTATATTTTATAAGAAATATCTTTGATTTTTGATTCGCTATATTTGCCAAGTGTATTTTTTTCAAATTTATTGAAAATTTCTGATCGATCCATTTTGTTATTTGCATGACCTCTTGGGTATTTCACCTCTGATTTATAAACATTATCATTGGTATGGACAATTATTCTATTAGGAATTCCATCAGGATAACCTTTACTTAATTCAGCATTTTCATTTAGTGTTGAAGCTTTTAACAATCTTTTAATTTCAGGATCATTAATCTTAGCTTGACTGAAAGAATTTTGGGTTATTATATTGTCAGCTAATGCTGCCGCTACAGTATACGGCAAAGAATGATCTGCAGTTTCTCTTGTTTTAGGATCCCATTTTTCAGGATCTTTAGCTATAATTTCATATGCTGCATCAAAAGTTTCAATTTCAATTCTATTGATTTTTTTTGTATCATCTATATCTAATCTCAGATTAATACACGCATCAATTGCACTTTGTGCGTGATATTCAACTGGCCATTTCTTAATATAAGTATCTAAAATTCTAGACGTGTTTTTTGAACTCATTTCAGTAAGAATATTTGGATTAATCAATTTTCCACCTAATAATTGATTAACATATCCCATTTCACCTTCAAAAAAATCATATGGTCCAGTAAAACCTGATTTTACTACATTAGCGGCAAAAATAGCATTTCTAACAGCATTAGCTGCCGCTGCTCCTTTCCACATTGATAATTCTCCTACTCTAGTCTGCCTCATTGAAGCATGTGGGATAGAATAAATAGCCAAAGTAGATCTAATCTGGTCTTTTGAAAATCCTAATAATTTACTTGCCCCTGCAGCTGCACCTAATCCTGTAAAACTAACATGATCCCATCCATATTTTCTAAGACTTGCTACATCGCATAAATTTACAGCTAATTCATATCCGGTTGCGATTGCCAAAATCAAATCTTTTCCTGATTTGTTATTTTCTTCTGACAAAGAAATCAAACCTGGTATCATATCACTAGGATGTAAAGGTTCTAAGGAAAGATAAGTATCATTGTAATCTAAGTATCTGACAGAAGTTCCATTTGTGAAAGCTCCAGTCTCTGAGTCAACCTTTATATCTGTTCCCCATATATAAGAACCATTTACTTTAGTTCTATTTGAGGCGTATTGCCTAGCAGCAATAGGTGCATCATCATCAAACGCAGCTATTGCTACTCCAATACTATCTAAGATTCTATCTTGAACTGAATCAATAACTTCAGATGTTAAATCTGAATATTTAGTAGAATATATATAATCAACAATTTGTTTTTCTAACTTTTCCATATCTATAGCCTCAAGATAGTTTATTAATGATGTTAATATACTTATGATATTCTCATAAAGACATACTTTCAATAAAGAAACAAAAAATATTGGGTATATTACTATGTTTAGATCAAACAAAATAAAAGAAAATTTAAAATCAGGGAAGCCTTCTATAGTATTAAGTGGTTATTTTGATTCACCTAATTATATAGAATTTATAAGCTCACTGGGAGTTGACGGTATTTGGCTTGAAGGAGAACACGGCCCAATAGATTTCAGAGATATACCAAACATTTCAAGAGCCTGTGATTTACATAATGTTACCTCTATTTTTAGAATAACATCGCAAGAATATGGGTTAATTTATAGGTACCTAGATTTAGGCGCACAAGGATTGGTTATTCCTCATGTAAACACAAAAGATCAAGCTCTAGATATAGTAAAGTCTGCAAAATACTATCCGTTAGGAAAACGAGGAATGTTTACTTCTAGAAGAGGATTAAACATATCCAGGGAAAAATACGCAGAATTTTCCAACAATGATTCTTTATTAATTGTAATTATTGAAGACATTGAAGCTATTAAAAATTTAGATGAAATAGTAAAAGTTGATAACATTGATATATTTTTTGTTGCACCTAACGATTTAGCTCAGTCTATGGGAATTGATAGTATTAAATCAAAAGATAAACTAAATTCAGAAATCCATAAGGCTATTAAAAAAATACAACTAGCGAAAAGAAAAGTAGGCACTCTCACAAATGCTGAAAATATAGACTCATATATTGACCTTGGAGTGGATTTCATGCTCTACGATTCCAATCAATTCATAAGAGATGGAATAAAAGAATTAAAAAACAAAATAAGTTGAAGATTTGGAATTCGATAAATTAATTCGACAAATAAATAAACATAAAAATGAATTTGATATAGAAATTTATTTGGTAGGCGGAAGTGTTAGAGACTTGTGCCTTGAATTAAATCCCACAGATTTAGATTTTGTTTTTATTGACAACAAAAATAATATTGAAAAATTTATAGAAGTCACATTTTGTCCTTCAGATTTAGAAAAATCACTCTTTAATACATATAAGTTTAATTACAATAATTATTCTCTTGATTTTGCTATGTGTAGAAATGAAATTTACGAGCAACCTGCTTCCTTACCAGTGGTAAAAAAAGGGAATTTAATTGATGATTATAAAAGAAGAGATTTCACTGTAAATAGCATGTATATAAATTTAGATACCTTTTCTATTAATAATATAATTGATCACTCTAGTGGATTAGAGGATTTAAAAAAGAAAGAAATTAAAAATTTACATGAAAAATCTTTTGAAGATGATCCAACTAGAATATTTCGAGCAATAAGATATTCTGAAAGACTGAAATTTGAAATAGAGAGTCAAACTTTAAATCAAATTCACAAATATTCAAGTAATATTAAAAATTTGACTGGAACAAGAGTGAAAAATGAAATTTATAAAATTTTAAATGAAAATAATGTACATGAAATTTTGATTACTTGTAATGAATTAGAAATATTTAACCAATTAGATCTGAATTTGAATTTTCCAATTCAAAAACCAAATTGGGGGGAAAGAAAATATACAAATTTTAATCATTTGATTAATGAGCAAGAATCTACTCATTTTAAATTCATAGTATTTGTTTCAACTTTTTTAAATCATATAGAAACATCACAAATTATTAAACTTTCAAATTATTTCGGGTTAGAAAAAAAGTTACAAAAAAGTTGGGAAAATATTGCGATTAGCTATAATCAATTAATGAAATTTGATTTTAATAATGGTACTAACAGTGAATTAAGCAAAATAATTAAAAATATAGACATAGAGTCTTGCATTGCATTTACACAATATTTAACAAATTCTCAAACTGAAAGAGTATATGAATACTGGGACAAAAATAGAAATCTAAAACCTCAAATAAGTGTTAAAGAAATACTTCAACTTGGAATTAAGGAAGGTCCTGAATTAGGTAAATTAATTATGGCACTTCAAGATGCAGTCATTGATGGTAAATTAACATCAAAAATTGAAGAATTAGATTTTATAAGAAATTTTACAAACCAGGATTGATCATTTTAAATGGATCAAGAATATCCTTGATTTTATCTTCACTTAAATCAGTCATTTCTAATGCAACTTCTGAAATGGTACGACCCGATTTCTCTGCTTCTTGGGCAATTTTAGCTGATAAATCATATCCGATTTCTGGCACTAATGCTGTAACCATTGACAATCCTCTGTGTACAGATTTTGGACCTTCTTCGGAAGCTTCTAGGCCTTTAATGCATTTTTCGGAAAAATTGATCGCTGAATTTGAAATAAGATCTACGCTCTCAAGCATATTATGTGCCGATACAGGTAGCATTACGTTCAGTTCAAAATTTCCAGTCTGTGCAGACAATTCTACTGCTGAACAATTTCCATAAACATGTGCACATACTTGCAAGAAAGATTCAGCAATTACTGGATTAACTTTTCCAGGCATAATTGAGCTACCTGGTGCTACAGATGGTAATATAATTTCACCAAAACCACCTCTGGGGCCAGAACCCATCCACCTGATATCATTACAAATTTTCATAATTGACAATGAAATTGATTTTATAATTCCAGCTGTTGCCGAAATGGCATCTATAGTGCTTTGTGCCTGGAAATGATTAGTTGTTTCAACTATTTTCAATCCTATTTCTGAAGAAATTTGTTCGCATACAAGTCTTGAAAAATCTTCATGCGTATTTATTCCTGTTCCAACTGCAGTCCCTCCTAAGGCAACTTCAGAAAGCCATTTTTGTGAATCTAACAACTTATTGATAGCATTATCAATTTGACCACAATATCCTTCAAATTCTTGACCAAGAGTTATAGGGGTAGCATCTTGCAAATGTGTTCTGCCTGTTTTAATTACACTGCTAAATTCTTCCGATTTAGCTTTTAATTCTTTCGACATATTAGACAATGACGGAATAAGTTTAGTATCAATAGATTGTATTAATGCAAGATGTATAGCAGAAGGGATAACATCATTGCTTGATTGACCTAAATTAACATGATCATTAGGATGTATTAAGCTTTTATCACCTCTATTACTGCCTGATTTTTCTGCTGCAATATTTGATATAACTTCATTCATATTCATATTAGTTGACGTTCCTGATCCAGTTTGAAATATATCAATCACAAATTCGTCAATATATTTACCATCTAAAATTTCATTTGTGACTTCAACAATCATATCTGATACTTCTTTGTTTATAAGTCCTAAATCAAGATTTACAATAGCTGCATTTTTTTTTATTAAAGCTAAGGATTTAATAAATTGTTCAGAAAATTTCAAATTACTAATTTGAAAATTTTCAACTGCTCTTTGTGTTTGAGCTCCATAATAAGCATCTTGAGGAACTTTCATTTCTCCTAAAGAATCTTTTTCTATTCTATATTTCATTAATTCTCCAATAAATTTAGTTAATAAAATTATCTCGGTTTAAATTATTAGAGTCAAGAAGAATTAATTAAGTGCTAGATAAAAATATAATAAAAACATAGAATAAGTTAATTGAGCATAATATCGAGGTGGAAAATGAGTAAAATGACAGGAGGAGAAGCACTAGCTAAATCCCTTACATTAAATAAAGTAGAAGTTATTTTTGGGCTCCCAGGTGTTCAGCTTTATCATGCGCTTGATGGTCTGTCTAAAGAAAAGCAAATCAAATTTATTACCACTAGACACGAACAAGCAACAACTTATATGGCTGACGGTTATAGTAGAGCTTCAGGAAAAATAGGAGTAGCAATGGTTGTTCCGGGTCCTGGGCTACAAAATGCAAGTGCAGGAATAGGAACTGCTTACTCTGCATCCTCACCGATATTAGTGATATCTGGGCAAATCGAAAGAGAATCTATAGGAATGGATCAAGGTAAATTGCATGAAGTTAATGATCAAATGGACACTATAGCTCCTGTTACAAAATGGAGAAAAAGAATAACAGATCCACAAGAAATACCTTCTGCAGTTAATGAAGCATTTAATCAATTACAAACTGGTAGACCAAGGCCTGTAGAAATTGAAATACCACCTGAAACTTTAGCTGATGTATCATCCATAGATTTACTAGAACCAGAAATAAATTCTCCAATTTCAATTACTGAAGAAGAAATAAATCAATTAGCAAGCGAGTTAATGAAAAGTAAAAATCCATTATTGTGGGTAGGTGGTGGAGCAATATCTTCTGGTGCTAACGAAGAATTATTAGAACTTGTAGAATTTTTACAATGTCCCGTTATATTAACAAATCAAGGAAAAGGTGCTTTTCCAGAAAACCATGAATTATGCCTTGGATCTCTTCATAGAAATGAGCCTTACATGGATAAAATGAAAGAACATGACTTGAGTTTGGCAATAGGAACAAGAATGGGAATTGCAGCCACTACTGATATAAACCACAAATTGTATCAAATCGATATTGATGATAAAGAAATTGGAATAAATCATCCTAGTGCAATTCCAATGGTTGGCGATGCAAAAGTTTCTCTTAAAAATTTATTAATTGCTTTAAAATCAAAAACTAGCCCTAGAGAACCCAATGTTAAATTGAAAGAATTATTAAAATTTAGAAAAAAAGCTCTAACTGTAATTGAACCTCAGGCTTCATTAACTAATGCACTTAGAGATGCAATGCCTGAAGAAAGCGTATTTGTATCAGGGATGACTCAAATTGGATACTATAGCAGAACAGGTTATCCAGTTAATCTTCCAAGAACTCACATAACTTCGTCATATTATGGTAATTTAGGTTATGCATACCCTACTGCTCTAGGCGCAAAAGTTGGTAGACCTGACCTTCCTGTATTAGCAGTTTCTGGAGATGGTGGATTTTTGTTCAACTCACAAGAAATGGCTACAGCTAAGCAATTCAATATAAATGCTACTGTAGTAGTGTTTAATGACAACGCTTATGGCAATGTTATGAGAGACCAAAAACTTTCATTTGATGGCAGAGTATATGGATCAGAATTACAAAATCCGGACTTTAAAAAACTTGCAGAGGCATATGGAATCAATTACTACAGAGCAGATTCTCCCGAGCAACTTAACGAATATACAAAAGAATCCTTTGGCATAAACGAACCTTCATTTATTGAAGTTCCTGTAGGGCCAATGCCTAAACCATGGAAATAATGAATAGAAACGAAGCTCACAACCAGCTATTAATAAATGCAGAAAAAGCAGGTATAAATTTTGAAAATAAAATACCTCCAGAAGATGGTTGGTTTAAATCTGATGATTTAAAATTACATTTTCTTGATTGGGGTGATAAATCTAAACCCGTATGCATTTTATTACATGGATTTGCTCAGACTGCACATTCTTGGGATTTCATATCTTTAGGGTTATCAAGTAATTATCGAGTAATTGCTTTAGACCAAAGAGGACATGGAGACAGTGATTGGGATAATAATAAAAATTATTCTACTCCCTACTTTGTCAAAGATATAAAAAATCTAATTAAATATTTAAATATTGACAAATTTGACCTTATTGGACTTTCTATGGGAGGTAAAAACAGCTATTACTATGCTTCAGAAAATCAAGATAAAATTAATAAATTAATCATAGTAGACACTGGCCCGGAAACTATTAAAAAAGGGAAATCATCTATTCGAAATTTTGTTCAAATGGATGATCAACTAGATTCAATAGAAGATTTCGTAAAACGTATAAAAAAATATAACCCACATAGGACGGAAGAGCATATAAGGGGTAATATTTTAAATAATATCAAACAACTTGAGAGCGGGAAATGGACATGGAAATACGATTCTTTCCTAAGAACCGGATTTAATGTTAGGCAAAGAAATGATAACCCAAATGAAGCTTGGGAAGTATTAAAAAAAATATATACACCCACAATGATTGTAAAAGGCGGGAAAAGTGATATTTTATCTTCTGAAACTTTAGATAAAATGACAGATGTTATGGATAATGCTATTGCCAAAACTGTTGAGGATGCCGGGCATCTTGTGCCTGGGGATAATCCCATAGAATTTACAAAACTAGCTATCAATTTTTTAATGAAATGAACCAAGAAAACAAAAAACCAACAAATATATTTTACGGTTGGTGGATTGTTATTTCGGGTACAATTGTAAATGCATTGGCTACTGGTACATATTGGCATGGTTTTGGTGCATTTTTTGATCCAATTGTTGATGAATTCAAATGGAGCCGTGCATTAACTTCCATTGCACCTGCACTTCAAAGATCAGAAGGTGCTGCATTTGGTCCATTTGTAGGTATTGCTATAGATAAATTCGGTCCAAGAAATGTAATGCTTTTTGGAATCATATTATGTGGGCTTGGGTTTATCGCGCTAGCTCATACAAACTCATTATTGTGGTTTTTTGTAGCAAGTAGTATTTTAACACTAGGTTTAACTTTTGGGACTTTTCTAGTCGTTAGCACTGCAGTCGCTAATTGGTTTGTTCAAAAAAGAGCATTAGCTTTATCTGCGGCATCAACAGGATCTGGATTTGGAGGATTTCTTGTACCACTTGTAGTCTTGCTTATAAGTACATATGGATGGCGAGAATCATTAGAGTATATAGGAATATCTTTTTTTATAATAGGAATTCCATGTTCACTGGTAATGAGAAGTAAACCTGAGGATTATGGTATGTACCCAGATAATATAAACCCTAAAATTCAAAAAGAAAAAAATATAAAAAAAGAAGTGGACTATGGTACCAAAGAAGCTTTGAAATCACCTACATTTTGGACTTTTGCGACTGTTGTGGGAATATCTCAAATGATGATGTCCTCAAATGTTCATTTAATTCCAGCTCTAAGTAGCTTTGGATTTAGTCGTGAAGTTGCAGGGTTAATTATAGGAATAGGAGTTAATATTACAAATTTTGGCGGAAGAATCTTATCAGGGATATATGGAGATAAATTAAATAAAAAATACATACTTACTTTTGCATTCTTTTGCCAATCCGTTGGTTTAATTATTTTTTCTTTTAGTAGAACAATTTTTCAATTAATATTTTTTATGTTTTTTTGGGGATTAGGTTTTGGACTCTCTGTACCAACAAGATTAGCCATTACAGGTGATTACTTTGGGCGAAAAAATTATGGAACTATACTATCCTTAATAATGACAGTCAGTGCAATTTATAGCGTTCTTGCTCCGGTTGCTGTTGGATGGGGTTATGATGTATTTGGAAATTATAGACAGCCATTTTTAATACTAGCATTAGTGTCGAGCGTAAGCGTTCCTGGAATGCTTCTTATTAAACCGATGGAAGAAAAAAATTAAATTATCTTTTGGTTTTTGTAACATATCAAGGGATGTCCGGGAGTTAACTCTACATCAACTTTTGTTCCCACATTAAAATCATTTGTATGAGATGAAAGGCTTTTTACAATTTTGCCTGAGTTCAGTTTTATGTAATAAATGTAATACATTCCTCTATATTCTCTTTGAACAACAAATCCATTTCCTGCGTTATTTTTTGTTATGGTAATATCGTCAGGTCTCAGCATAATATTTACAGTCTCACCATTTGAAGCATTAGATTGAACTTCTATTTTTCCTAATTCAGTATTGGCATATTTATCTTTAATTTCTCCATCAATAAAATCAGCTAATCCAATAAATTCAGCAACAAATTGATTGGACGGATTTTGAAACACTTTTTTATTTTCATCTATTTGCTGTATTTCACCTTCGTTCAATACTATTATACGATCTCCCATGTACAAAGCTTCTTGTTGATCATGAGTGACAAATAAACAAGAGATCTTTAAATATTTAAGAATTCTTCTAACTTCCATCCTTAATTGTATTCTTAAATTTGGATCTAAATTAGAAAAAGGTTCATCCATCAATAAAATTTTAGGACGTGGAGCTAATGAACGTGCCAAAGCCACTCTTTGTTGTTCCCCTCCTGATAATTCATCAGGATACCTGTCACGTAAGTGATAAATACCTGTCATTAACATTAAATCAGTTAAAGATGATAATTGTGAAAGAGATTTATGTTTTGTGTTATTAACATCCATCCCATATTGAATATTATTTTCTACTGTCATATGAGGAAACAATGCAAAATCTTGAAAGACAATACCTATATCTCTTTTTTCTATAGGTATATCTATTGTACTTGAAAACATAATTTTTTCAGAAATTTTTATAGTTGCTTCATTAGGATTTTGCAATCCTGTAATACATCTGATTAATGAAGTTTTCCCTGACCCACTTGGCCCTACTAAAGCTAAAATTTCTGAATCTTTAATTTCAAAATTAATATCTCTTAGTACCTTATTATCATCATAATTAAGTGACAAATTTTCAACAATTAACGATTTTTGTTCTTTATTCATTTAAAAATTATTTATTTTTACTAAATTTTACCTTTATATCTTCTGTATGTATAGATAGATATGTTGGTATAGCAATTATAATTATTAAAAGTAAACCTGCTAAGCCCGCAGAAGAGAAATTAGCTTCCTCCAATCCATCCCAAATTACTGTTGATAACGTATGAAAATTAAGAGGTGCTAAAACCAAAGTTACAGGTAATTCTTTTGCAGTTAATATAAAAACGTTTAATAATCCTTTTTTAATACCGGGAGCATATAAAGGTAATGAAATTTTATAAAAAGTTTCAAAATAACTTTTTCCTAATGATTTTGAAGCTATTGAATATCTTTCACCTATAAGTTCTGATGAAGTTCTAATTGGACCATAACCTGTAGAAAAAAATAAAACTATATATCCCATAATCAAAATTATCCAAGTCTGATATATAGAAAAAAAGTAATTGACAGAGAAATATACAAAAGAAAGGGCAATTACTAATCCAGGAAGAGTGTATCCAAAATATATCAAATTTTCAAATGCTATTCTTAAACGATTATTATTTTTTGATAAAACATCAATAATTAAGAAAGCCAAGATCATACATATAATTGCAGTAACAGCAGAACCAGTAAATGTATTGTAAATAGCATCTATTTTAATTGTTCCCATTAATTCAACAATACTTAAGTTTGTTCTGAATATTAATTCAAAAATCATTATAAAAGGAATCAGAACACTAATTATGGCAATAATTATAAGAGTTAGCTGCACCAAAGAATGTTTGTTTTTGACATCATACAAATTTTGATTTATTAGTTCAGATGGTTTCTTAGAAATTTTACGAGAATTTAAAATAGACATATTAATTGCATAAAATATAATGGGCAAAGATAATAATATTAAGATTAATGCATATGATGCTGCACCTTCCAAATCAAAAGATCTATACTTTGTATAAATAGCCAAAGTAAAAGTTTGGTATTGCATAGCTTGCACAGCGCCAAAATCACTTAAAGTATATAGAGCTACTAGTACGCAGCCAGAATAAATTGATCCTTTGATGTTCGGTAATATGATTTTCAAATATGTTTGATAATGATTTTTACCGAGAACTCTAGATGCGCTTTCAAGTTTTCTATCTACTAATTTTAATCCTGTGCAAATATTTATGTATACATATGGGAAACATATAAAAGTTAAACACAACCAAGCACCAATAAATCCATACATATCTGGAAATCTTTCAATATTCAAAAAAATATTAAAAAAATCATATAGTTTGCCTTTAGGCCCATAAAATAAAATGAACAAATAACCTGCAAAATAACTTGGAATAACAAGTGGAATAACAAGTAAAACTCTCCACATTTTCGCATATTTTATTTTAGCAATCTCTGTAGCCCATGACAGATATAAGCCTAATATCAAAGTAGATAGTGTGACTGCAAAAACAAGAGAAGCTGTATTTATTATCAATTTGAGATAATTTAGTGAGAATATATTCTGAAAGGAATTAAATAAATCTACCAATCCATATGTAAATAAATATACTAAAGGTATGCTAAACAACAATATTAGAAGACAAATAATTAACCCAATTACTCTTCTCATTAGATCTCCAATTAATTAATTCATTATAAATATTAATTTAGAAAAAGAAAAGAAGAGCTTGTAAATGCTAATGTGAGGCGACATTTACAAGCTCTTCCCTAAAAAAGCTGAACCACTTAATTTTAATAATACACAGTCAGTAGATTAAACTAACTAAACTAAGTGATGGTTTTATTTTGGAAGTGCCCCAGCTTCTTGAAGTAACTTAACTGATCCTTGGATGTCAGCAAGATCAGATAAACTTATATTTGCTTTTGTTATATCAGCCAATGGAGTCAACAGAGGATGTTGTTTAACACCTTCTATTAAAGGATATTCCCTGGTTGAATTAACAAAGTAATTCTGAGCGACTTTAGATAACATAAAATCAACAAATTGTTGAGCATTATCTTTATTTTTTGCTGTGCTCATTATTCCTATTGGAGAAACCATAACTAAAGATCCTGGTCCACCAGAAGCCAAGTGAATGTTTCTTGCTTTAAACGCATCACCTTCACCCGCATCTAATACGAATTTATACAGGTAGTAATGGTTAACTAATCCTATATCGATTTCTGCTTTACCAGCAGCTTCTACTTGTGGAGTATTTTTAGGATAAACTTTTACATCGTTATCCATCATACACTTGACCCACGCCATAGCTTTATCTTCTCCCCACATAGTTCTCATAGCAGTAAGCATTGTTTGGAATGAGGAGTTAGTTGGCGCCCATCCCATTTTACCTTTGAATTTTGGATCGCATAAGCTATTAAGATCTGTAATATCTGCAGGGTTAACATTATCAGTATTGTAAACAATTGTTCTAGCTCGGCCAGAAACTCCAATCCATTTACCTTGGTTGGATTTTGCCCAATCAGGAACTAATGCTAATGAATCTGCTGATACATTTTGAAGCATACCAATTACACTTCCAACCGCACCCGGATCTTGTGCATAGAATACGTCAGCTGGAGTTTTATCACCTTCTGACATAATTAAAGAAGCCATTTCTCCGCTGCTTCCATATTTTACTTCTACATCAATACCGCTGATAGCTTGAAATTGTTCTATAATTGGCCCAACAAGACTTTCTTTTCGGCCTGAGTAAATTACCAAGCTGCCTTTATCACGATCAACTTCTTTTACAACTTCAACTTCTTTTACAACTTCAACTTCTTTTACAACTTCAACTGGAACTTCTTTTACAACTTCGACTGTTTCTGTTTCAGTACAAGCTATAGCAAAAGCCATTAAGGATGTAAGAGCTACTAAAGTAGATAATCTGAAAATTTTATTCATTTATAAACACCTTAAATTAATATATGTTAATAACATTGGTTAATATATATTAACTTAATAGCTTAAGTCAACATAATTTTGTAAATTATACGATATTAACTATTAATCATTTGAATTTATTGTGCAAGTAAACTATTTAAAGTTGTGAAAATTCTCACTAAAAATCTAATACTATAGAAATTGATGTTGAATTAAATAATTACACGCTGATAAAATTTTAAATCGTGAGGTATTTTTTTAAAATAAACTTATTCTTTTAGGAATCAAAAATGAAATCTATGGGTTTAACTACAACTGCCATCTCTCTAATATTAGGATCTACTCTTATTATAATATTCAATTCACTGATACCAGTTAATGCTGCAAATCCGTTTGATTTCTCATTTGACCCCTCAGAAACTAGTAAAGTAGTCGACGCTACTATGGGAAATCAAGTTAATCTGAGAATATTCAGTATGTTATTAACAATAAGTACTTTGTTAATTCCGCTTGGATTAATTGGAATACTAAGGCTTTCGGAAAAAGACGATAAAAAGAAATTAACTACATGGGGATTCGTTCTAGCGATAATATCTGTAACACTTTGGGCTATAACTTCAGGTGCAAATTTGGCCTTTGCCGGTGTTATTTCAGGAATGGTAAGTGCAACAAATGAATTAAATGCAGCACAATCTGCTCTAGCAGGTGCAACAGCATCTAAAAATATGGCTTTAGTTGGTCAAATGACAGGAGCAATAACTGGATTGCAAATGGCAATGATGTCACTTACAATAACCGCTGGTACAATAAATGCAATTGGTCTTGCATCTCACCAGATCGCCACTGTTATATTTCTTCTAGCAAACGCCTTATTGGGACTAGGAATGATTCAAACTAAACCCTTAAACAATATTGTATCTAAGCTACTTTTGATTGTTGGAGTTATTGGGTTTGTAATTTTATTGATATATCCTGTTAGTTCCGAACCTGGTTACGCATTAGGTGGAATAATATTAACTGCTCTAGCGGTGCTCTGGATGATAAAGGGAATAATCGTTTACAGATTAAAATAATCATAAATATAAATGTGAGGTATTAATATTATGAAAAATGGATACTTAATTCTAAACACCGGAACTCCAGATGCACCTACTATCCCTGCATTAAGAAGATATTTAAAACAATTTCTATCAGATCCCGATATGCTTGATTATCCTTCGATTAGACCTGAAGAAAGTTCCAAAGGTTTAGATGTATTAAAAAACAAACTTGCATCAGTAATAAGATGGCTCATTGTAAATCTAATTGTTGTCCCATTTAGACCTGCCAGAATAAGAGAAGGTTATTCTAGTATATGGACTGAAGAAGGTTCTCCATTATTAGTTAACACTGAAAAATTTACCAAAAAACTTAAAAAATTAACAAATGGTAATATTGAAATTGGAATGAGGTACGGAAATCCTTCTATTGAAAGTGCGATAAAAAAACTAAAACAGGCAAATACAGAAAAACTTTTTTTAGTATCTATGTTTCCACAATATGCAGAAGCAACTTCGGGATCAACTTTTAGGGAAGTTGAAAGAATACTTAAAGAAGAAAACTATCATCCTGAAATTATAAAAATAGATCATTATGCAACCGAAGAATTTTACCTAAATTCTTTTGCAAAAAGTATTAAAGAATCTGAAGAGTATAAAAACTCTGAATATTTACTTTTCAGTTTCCATGGGTTACCAGTAAGACAGTTAAAAAAAGCAGATCCTTCAGGAATGCATTGTCAAAAGGTAGAAAATTGTTGCGAGAAAATCAGTGAATTTAATGCATATTGTTACAAATCTCACTCTGTAAAACAAATAATGAAAATTGCAGAAATGATAGATCCCGACATTCCTTTTAAAATTTGCTACCAAAGTACATTTGGTCCTGAAGAATGGATTCAACCAAATATTATCGATGTTCTTGAAGAGCTAGCAGAAGATGGGGTGAAAAAAGTATCAGTAGCCTGTCCGTCATTTACTGCAGATTGCCTTGAAACTCTAGAGGAAATAGCTGTAGAAAATCATGAAGATTTTGAAAAAAATGGCGGTGAGTATGTGAAATTAATTCCAAGCCTTAACGACAATGACTACTGGGTCGAAGCTTTTGCTGATTATCTGAAACAAAAAGAATATGAACTCTCAGAACAAACATGACAATTCAAAGGTAAACAAAAATAAACTCATAAGACTACTATTTGTATTTACTGGAAGTATTTTCGTAGGATTAGCTGTAATAGGCATATTTATTCCTGGGTTGCCAACCACTCCTTTTCTGATAGTTGCAGCATACTTTTATATTCGTAGTTCAGAAAAGCTTTATAACTGGCTTATAAATAATAAAATACTTGGAATTTATATAAAAAATTACTTGGCAGGAAATGGAATGCCAATGAGAGCAAAAATTGTTGCTCTTTTGTTAATGTGGATATTTGGATCAATTGCAGTTTTTTACGCCATTCCTAAGTCTCTAATTTATGTAAGGATAATAGTTTTTATAATTTTGATTACTGGAACCATATTCGTGTCTAAAGTAAAAACATTTAAAAAATAAACTTTGATCATTAATTTATTGTTTTTTGTAATGGTATACTAAAGTAATTAGAAATATATAAATTTAGTTATGTTAGAAAGCTTTATTGGAAACGAAAACGAATCAAAAAAAATCAATCACAAGCTATTAAAGCAAAATGTAAAAGAAATTTTCATAGCCATGGGCGAAAATGACTCTGATTCAGAATTGGCAGCAGACACATTGATATTAGCAGATTTACGTGGAGTTGAAAGCCATGGAATATCAAACATGCTAAGAGTTTACGTAGATCAATATAAAAATAAAGAAATAAAACCAAAGGCTAAATTATCAATTATTAAAGATAACCTTGCTTCTAGTTCATTAGATGGTGACAGAGGGTTGGGAATTATCACTACTCCAAAGGCAATGGATATAGCAATAAATAAAGCAAAAACTTCAGGAATTGGGGTAGTTACAATTAACAATTCAAGACATTTGGGCATGGCTTCATATCATGCTCTAAAAGCTTTAGAACATGACATGATTGGAGTATGCGTAAGTTCTTGCCCTCCTCAAGTTGTCCCGACATTTGGGACAGAACCATTGTTGGGAACAAATCCTATTGCAATAGCCGCGCCAACAAAAAACAAACCACCTTATGTTTTTGATGCAGCAATGAGTAGTGTGGCTGCTAATAAGATTAGCATAGCTAAAAGATTAGGTAAAAAATTATTACCTGGATGGATCACAAACAATGATGGCTCACCCTTAATGGAAGAATTAGACCCTGATGATTATAAAAAAAATGGAGAAAATTATCTTTTACCATTAGGAAGCACAAGAGAAATGGGATCTCACAAGGGATATGGACTTGCAGGTATGGTAGATATTCTAGGAGGAATACTAACTGGCGGAGGATACGGAGTCAATCCTGGTAGACCAAATTTTGGGCATATGGTTACAGCCTACAATATTAAAGCTTTCATGGATTATGATGATTACATTACTACTATGGATGAATGGTTAGACATGTTTGAAAATAGTAAAGCACTAAAAAATAAAAAAGTTATTTATCCGGGATTAACAGAATACAGTACACAATCTGAAAGAATTGAAAAAGGTATACCAGTTCATTTAGAAGTCATTGAATGGTTTGATAAAATAAATAAAGAATTAAATATAAAAAATAAAATTTAAATTTCTTTCTTTAATGACTCATTAAATAGGTATATACAAATTGAACCTATAATTACAATAATCCCTCCTAATCCAATAGATATAGGGACACCGATATGATCTGTTGCTAATAATCTGTCTAAAAAACCTCCTACAAGACCAGAATATAATCCTCCCAAAGAAATTATGCTATATGTAATAGTATAAATTCCCATTATTCTTCCCCTTAATTGATCAGGAACATTTAGTTGGATTGTACTAATAGCAGACAACATATAAACAGAACTAAAAAGACCAATTAAAAAAACAAAGAACATAGTTATATAAAAGCTTTGAAATTGATATGCTGTAAATGCAAACAGTAAAATTGAAATACCAGAAAAAAATGATCCAGCACTAATTCCCATTCTTCTATCATTAATACCAGCTCTAGCAAATATGACAGTTGGAATAACTGCTCCCATTCCAGCAGATGTCATTAATATACCTGTTCCAGACGAGTCAACTTTCAAAACTTGTACTGCCATATAAGGCATCATGGTTAAATAAACCCATCCAAAAAAACCTATAAAAAATGAATAACCAATAATAGTAAGAAAAAGTTTGTTTTTATATATAAATAACAAACCATCAATTATATCTTGTAGAGGGTTGCCTTTCTGTTGTAATTTAGAAATATCTACGTGCGTCAAATTTAAGAAAAAAATCATTAATAAGAAACAAACACAACAAATGAGAAGTGTGGTTGTTCCTCCAAATAAAGCTATTAATAAACCTGCAATAGCTGGTGCAATAACTCTAGTTCCCTGCCAAGTCATTGAATTCATAGCGACAGCGCTAGGCATTGCATCTTTGTTAATCAAAAGTGGATAGTAAGACATTCTTGCAGGTAACTCAAAAGCATTAATTGCCCCACCTGCTGCTGCAAAAATGTAAATATGCCAATATTTCATAAAATCTATCTGATATAAGAATGCAAATAATCCTACGCCAAAAAATGTAAATATTTGACAAACAGTGATCAATAATTTCTTATTGAACCTATCAGCCAACGCACCTCCAAATAGATTTAAAATTATAGTTGGCAATGCTGTAAACAAACCAAGTAAACCCAAAGCTTCTGGAGATTCATTTAATTCATGGGTGATCCAACTTTCTGTAAACATAAATATCTGAAAACCATTTACAGAAGCAAGGCTACCTAAAAAATATAAAAAATAATTTTTTGATTCAAAAGCTTTTGGAAGAATTGATTGTCGATTTTTTTCTTGATTATTCTTATTAATATTTAAAATCCTATGACAAATTAACTGAATGGATTCTACATTAATAACAAAAAGTGTACAAGTAAAATACAATCTGGTTTTTATTATAAAAATTTCAAAAAAAATCACCTACTGTTAACAATATGTAGGACTATGTAGGTTTTTCTTAATACTATCCCATTTAATTCGTCAACCAATTATTCCACAGTGACTGATTTAGCTAAATTTCTTGGACGATCAATATCTAAATTCCTAGAAATTGCAAGATACATTGCAAACAATTGAACACACACAGTAGATAAGAAAGGTGACAAGATATCATCTGTTTTATCAAAAGTAATAATATCGTCGTACCAAGAGGAATCTAGTTTTTCAGGGCAATTCGTTAACACTATAATTTTACCCTTACGTGATTGGATTTCTCTTATATTTGATATCATTTTATTCAAATAAGGACCGTCAGTGACTATGTTTATGACAGGCATATTTGAATCTATTAAGGATATGGGACCATGTTTCATTTCTCCTGCCGGATATCCTTCAGCGTGGACATAGCTCAATTCTTTTAATTTAAGAGCGCCTTCCATAGCAATAGGATAATTTTGTCCTCTTCCTAAAAATAAAAAATTATTATTAGAAGAATATTTATTTGATAATTTAATTATCTTGTCAGAGTTTTTTAAAATATTATCAATGTAAGAAGGAATAATTTTTAGTTCATCAAATATATCAGAAAGATCTTCATTAACATGATTTATCTGAGATAAGTACAATGCAATAATGAAAAATATCTCAATAGTTGCCATAAAAGTTTTAGTTGATGCTACTCCAATTTCAGAACTTGCTCTCATCATGATAGAATTTTTGGTTATTCTTTCTAATTCAGAATTAGTTGTGTTAGTGATACAAATTTGGTCTACTTTTAGTTCTCTTGCTAAGTTTGATGCTGACAATGTATCAGCAGTTTCTCCTGACTGAGAAACAGGCACTATTAGGGTATTATTTTCAATTACAGGGTTGCGATATCTAAATTCAGACGAATTACTACACTGTACAGGGATTTTTGAAATTTTTTCTAACCAATAAGAAGCTAGCATACATGCATAATAGCTTGATCCCATGCCAATCAAATGTATTCGTTTGATGGTTGCTAGATCGAGATTATTAAATTCATTAGCAAAATTTACAGTTTTTTTATTGAAATCGACACGACCCTGAAAATTTTTTAAAAATACATCAGATTGTTCATGAATTTCTTTTTCCATAAAAAATTGATAATTATTCTTTGATACTATTTCTTCATCTTCGTTAATTGGTAACCATTTTTTTCTAACATTAGATTTTCCATTTGAAATCAATATACCATCTTTTGTAGCTACAACTCTTTCGCCATCTTCTAAAACCATATATTCTTTCGAATTTGAAATTAAAGTTTGGAAATCACTTGCTATAGCAATTTGCTCATCACTTTTTCCAATAAGCAATGATCCTGCAAAACCTTTTTTAAATCCATAAATTGTAGAAGGGTGATCTTCTGATAATATTAAAACTGCTGCATGACCAGTTATTTTTTCTATAGTAAAATCAATAGCCTTGGTAATAGAATAACCATCTTTTATATAACTCGATATTAAATTTGCTATGCATTCGGTGTCAGTATCAGTTACAAATTCATAACCTTTAGACTGAAGATAAGTTTTTATCTCCAAATAATTTTCAATTATTCCATTGTGAACTACCGCAAGAGTTTTGTAATAGTCAAATATGGGGTGAGCATTATTATCAGAAGGTATTCCATGAGTAGCCCATCTTGTGTGACCTATTCCTATTTGACCATCAGATTTATTATCTTTATATTTAGACAAAAAATCGTCAATTTTACCTTCACTTTTAAGAATATCAATTGCTTTATTATTATTAACTAAAGCAATTCCTACACTGTCATATCCACGATATTCTAATTTTTTCAATCCTTCGATCAAATTGTTTTTTACTAGAGATTTATTTATATTTCCTACTATTCCACACATTCGACTATTTTAATAATGAATTGTTAAATAATTATTAATCATTTATAAATACCTCTCATGTCTGAAGGTAATAATTCAGCGATTTTTTTCATTATCTTATCTAATATTTCATCAATTTCATCACGATTAAGTGCTGAATTAGATTTTTCAAATTTAAATGGTTTCCCAATCTTTATACTGATTTCACCACTTGGTGCCAGTACACCTTTAATGCCTCTACTTTGATTTGTTCCTTGAATGCCAATAGGTATGATATTTGCTCCTGATCTTATAGCTAAGTGCACAATACCAGGTAATCCTTTTTTCATAACTCCATTTGTTCTAGTACCTTCGGGAAACAAGCATAATGCTTCATCATTTCCTAAAATTTTTAATGCCCATCGAAAAAAAGTCAGGTCCAAACCAAATCTATTAATTGGATGAGCTCCATACATTTTAAGTAAAGCTGCAATAGGATAAAATTTAAAAGCTTCTTTTTTTGCTAAAAAATTAACTTTTCTAGGTGAAATCACGCTAATTATACTTGGATCAATAAATGCTTGATGATTTGCAATATAAATTAATGGTCCATTTAAAGGAATATTACCTTGCCCTTCGATTTTAAATTCAGATAAATTTTCTAGTAATTTTAATTGAAAATAATTACATATCTTATTTAAATTCATATTTAATCCAAAATTATATTCTTCATTAAATCAACTGTTGCATTCAGATCTATGTGATCATTGTATATGATAATAGCATCTTGAGCAGGTTTTAAGGGAGATAAATCTCTTGATTTATCGATTAAATCTCGGTTTTTAATGCTATCAAAATTTTTATCAATTTCATCTTGATCATTAATATTTATTTTTTTTTGATCCATTCTTCTTTTAGTTCTAGTTTCAATATTTGAATCTAAAAAAAACTTGTATTTAGCTTTTGGCAAAACAACTGTCCCGATATCTCTACCTATCATAATTAAATCTTTATCAAAAGCAATGTTTTTTTGTTCGTTAACCAAATATTTTCTAACAGAATTAATACTAGAAAAAAATGACACAATATCAGTGACTTCTTTTGAGTATAAATTACCAGAAATGTTTTCATCATTAATATACAAAATATTGGAATCATCTAAATCCATTCTTATATTAGATGCAAAATCAAAGTTTTCAATAACATCACGATTTTCAAAATTTTCCACATATCTAATCATAAAATAAGTCAAACCTCTATACATTATTCCAGTATCAATATATGGAATAGAAATATCTTGAGATAATTTTTTGGCCGTTGCACTTTTGCCGGAAGCAGCTGGACCATCAATTGTGATATGTAATTTATCATTCATTATTGTTCGATTATATATTACAGAGCATTAAAGTTTATATTACAATTAAGACATTAATAAAAATTTATAAATTTTATAATGAAATTATTAGACAACGAAAATATTATTGTAGACACAGAAATATGTAAAATAACAAATTTGAGAGTTATTACAGGTAAAACAACAAAAAATAATACTTTTAAACAAAAAAAATCTGCTTATTTTGATGATATAAACAGTTACGAAACAATAATGAATAATGGTGAAAAAAGTCGTATCAAAGAAGGTTTGAAATATATATTTGCCGGATTAGTTATACTAGTATTAATATCATTAATCCCTTTTCTCAATAACCATCAAACATTACAAAGTATCTTTTTCTTAATTGGTATTGTTCCACTAATATACGGAGCATACTTAGTGCCAAAAAGTATTTTTAGGCTTAAAGAGCATTCTACTATTTTCTTATGGCTACAAAATGGTAAATGTATAATAGTGAGCTTTTCCAAATTTGATGACCCATCTGCAAAAAAAATACAATCTCAGCTATTTGAGTCGGGAGTCAGGCTATCAACGAAATAACACTACCCTCTTCCAACATATAATTGTTCAATTGGTAACATAACACTTTCTAATAAATTCACATTGTCAGGTAATTTAATAGATAGGTAAACTAATTCCGCTATATTTTCGGAATCCATCATAGGCTCAGAGTCTTTATCTTCTTTTCTTATTTGTCTTAATTCAGTTAAAACATTTCCAGGATGAATAATTGACACAGTTATATTATGTTCTCGCCCCTCGAGAGCTGCCGCTCTTGTTAATCCTGACAAAGCAAATTTAGATGTAGTATACGGAGTGGAATGCATTCTGGGAACCTGGCCAGAAATACTTCCTATGTTTATTATTTTACCTGATTTCTTAGGCTTCATAATTATAAATGCTTCTTTTAAACACAGAAATGCTCCTCTAAGATTGATGTTTAATACCTTGTCCCATGTAGATATATCCAATTCATCTAGTGGACCACCATCAAATACCCCTGCATTGTTTACTAACACGTCTAATCGTCCAAATTTTTTAATAGTCATATTAAATAAATTTTTTACACTTTCAATATCCGTCACATCAGTTTTTACAGTCAAAATTTGATCAGCATTAATAAATTTAAGGCATTCATTCTTAACTTTTTCTAGATTAGAAACATTTCTACTTGCAAGAATGAGATTATAATCATTTTTGGCAAGTTTTAATGCAATTCCTTTTCCTATTCCCGTTCCTCCTCCTGTAATTATTACAGTTTTATTATCTTTCATTTTTTCCCTCATATGTTTTATAACTTGAAATTTTGTCTGTAAAACCTTAATATCATCTCATATTAAAATGTATACACAGTAATAACAAGGCTAGATTAATGAGTGGACCTTTATCAGGGATAAAAATAATAGAATTCAGTCAAATAATTGCTGCTCCTTTTGCAGGATCTATGCTAAGTGATATGGGGGCCGAGATAATTAAAATAGAGCCTCCTACTGGGGATCCATGGAGGTATGCACTAGAGATAATTCCTGGAGTTCCTGGATTTGGGCGCTCATTTTTCGCTCTTAATAGAGGAAAAAAAGGCATTACTCTTGATTTGAAAAATCCAAAATCCACAATAGTTGTAAAAAAATTGGTAGAAGAATCTGATGTTATGATTATCAATTCAAGACCAGACGTACCAAAAAAATTAAACTTAGATTACGAAAATATTAAATCTTATAATCCCAAAATTATTTATTGCTCTAACACAGCATTTGGCAGATCTGGACCCGATAGTCATAGACCTGGGTATGATCTGATTGCACAAGCAATCAGCGGACTTATGTCTGGAGAAAACAAAACTATAGAAGGTGTACCTCAGCCTATACAATCATCAGCAGTGGCTGATTATACAACAGGATTAGGAATGGCATGGAGCATATGTGCTGCATTATTTCACAGAGAAAAAACAGGCTTAGGACAAAAGATTGAAACTACTTTGCTTGGTTCTGCTCTAAGTTTACAGAACGGTAAATTTTTTGAATCAGACATATTTGATAAAGAAATTAGAAAAGAATTCAAACATAATATCAATACAATGAAAAATAGCGGCAATACATATTCTGAAATTCAAAATGAATATCAAAAAATGATACACAAAACAGCACATAATCATTATTACAGAACTTATCAGGTGAAAAATGGAATACTTGCAGTTGGGTGCCTCAGTGATCCTTTAAGAAAAAAAATGGCTGATACTTTGGATATATATGATATAAGATTTGAGGATGGATATGACCCGTACTCTGAAAGAGCATTGAAATTTAATGAAAGTCTTATACCTAAATTTGAATCTAAAATGATGAAAAAAACTGTAAATCAGTGGTTAGAAATTTTTGACAAAGCAGGAGTTCCGTCCGGAGAAGTTAAATTTGTGGAAGAACTTACAGATGACAGACAAGTCATTGAAAACAATTTAGTAACAGAAATCCAACATTCTGTATTAGGAAATATTAAGATGGTTGGGCCTATGTTGAATATGTCTGAAACTCCTTTATCTGTAAATTCTCCTGCACCAGAACTTGGTGAGCATACAGAGGAAGTACTTAAAGATCTGGGTTTTGATGATGATTTAATTGCTGATGTACGCTAAAGAAATCAGTTTGGAAACATTTAATTCTAAGATAAATAAAATACTTGTTATTTCTGATACGCACCAAAATTATTACACAGATATTGACAATGAAATAAAAAAACAAATATTGATTGCTGACTTAGTAATTCATTGCGGAGATATTATATCGAATGATGTGATAAATGGAATAAAAGAAAATGCAAAAAATACTTTAATTGTTCACGGAAACTCAGACCCTCCAAATATACGTAAAAATATACCTGGTAAAATTGTATTTAAAATAGAGAACTATGTTTTTGGAATAATTCACCCGTATTGGGGAGGACCTCCTCCGTTAGATTTTGATTTAATGCTTGAAGAATTTGAAGAATACAAACTAGATTTTGTATTATTTGGCCATACTCATGACGCTCATATAGAAGAATACAAAGGAATAACTTTTATAAATCCTGGACAAGGTTATTCAGAATTTGTTGTACCTATGAGTTTTTGTTTAATAGAAATAAAAAAATCAAAAATTTCAATTAGTATAAATAAAATCTCACCTTAATTTATCATAATAAATTATTGACTCAGGATGAATGTCTATATTTTGGGTTTTTAAAAATTCAAATTGTATTTCAAAAAATGCTAATACAGCATTTTCTAAATCTTGAAATGCAAGATCATGAACATATTGAAGTTCTGGTCGTTTATTGATTTTATAGGGCTCTAATTTGTCAGCTAAAAAAACTATTTGATTTTCTTTATCAAAGGTTTTATGACCCGACGTATGCCATCTTATAGAATTAAACATTGAAAAATCATCACTTATATATTTATCTAATTGAAATGCTGCCACTGGCCCGTGTAGTACTTCTGGATTAGAAAGTTCAAACTCACTACAATCTATTTCATTAATTTTCACTATTTTAATTAATTCGTTATTAGAATATGTTTTTGCAAAATCGTGTGCAAGTGCTGCTAATTTACATCTAAAAGTACTTACTTTATGAGTTTTTGCTAATTCAATTGCAAGATCTGAAGTTCTATTTAAATGAGCACTAAGTCCCGTTGGTAGTTTTAAAAGATTCTTTTCTAGATATACCTCTAATTTCTTTAACATATAACTTATTTATAATTGTGATGATTGTTAAAATATATTTATAATTAACTTTACTACATTGAACAATTCAAATTAAATGAAAAACAAAATATATTATTCAGCAATATTAATTATAAACATATTAATAATTTCTTCTGGTTTTTATTTTATACAGATTAACCAGGAAATTAACTTGAATAATTATTCAGAAACTATAAATACAAAAATAAATGACACAGTATTTTCAGTAAATGAATCGTTAAGTAAATCTGACCAATATATTAAAACGGCAAACGAAACAATAGAAAATTCTAATTCAGCAATCAAAAAATTAAATGAAGAAAAAACAACTCTAGAGAAAACAAATTACGAAACACTTGCCGAGTTACTTGAAGCAAAATCTAAATTAAAAGATGAAGAAAATAAATTGTTAAAATCAAATTTTGAATTAAGTTCTGAAAAAGAAAAAGCAAAAAGACTTGAAGCTGAATTAAGTTCTGAAAAAGAAAGAGCAAAAAGACTTGAGTCAGAATTAAAATCTGAAAAAGAAAAAACCGAATATCTTAAAACATCAGCAGATAAATACGATGACTTATCTTCTAAAATTGAAAGTCAAAATAAAATTATTAATAATATTCAAACTCCAAATTCAGACATCGTAGAAAATACAAAAAGAATAAATAATTTAGAGTCCATTACTTCAACTAGAACTTGGCCATCTGTTATATCATCTGCAAAAACATCAGTGGTTCGTATTCAAAATTCGTCTAATGGAAAATGTTCTGGATTTATATTCGATATTTCAAACTTAAATCATATAGTAGAACCTGATACATATTATGTTTTAACTAACAATCATTGCTTCCCAAAAACTGCTTCAGGATCAAGAATATACAATAATATTAAAATTACGGTTGATGAAAAAGAAGTAATTTACAATGCAACCTTGATTAATAAATACGCAAACTTAGATATAGCTATCTTGAAATTTCAATCTTCGAAAAACTTAGATCTTTTGAACATTTTGTCTGACGAAGAATATGAAAAAGTGAAAATCGGTACAGAAATTAATGTTCTTGGTTACCCGCTAGGAGTAAATGTTCTAAGAACAACAAAGGGTGTAGTGTCAGCAAAAATATATAAATCAGGAATTGCTGATGGAATAAGATATTCAGAAAGAGGTACTATACAAACAGATGCTGCAATTAATTCTGGTAATTCTGGAGGTCCGGTAATTACATTGTCTGGAGATGTAATTGGAATGACAGTGACTGTACTAAGAAAAGCTAATGGAACAGATGTTGAAGGTACTGGTTACGCAATATCTTCTGAACAACTCAATGAATCTATTTCATGTTTAACACCTCCATCTAGACAAAAGTTTGTGTCTGGTGGAGGAAATTGTAAATACCTCCCCAACTAAGTGTGAACTTTGAAAGTAATTAATACCGTTCCAAATACAAGATTATTAATCAGTACTTTTAGTGTTTGTTTTTCAGTTTTTCTGTTTACAATTGGACAAGGCGCTACTAACCCTATACTTCCTATTCTAGTACAAAACTTAGGAGCCACAACATCAATGACTGGTTTTGTTGTAGGGATATTTGGGGCGGGGCGATTTTTAACAAATTTACCCGCTGGATTTTTTGCTCAAAAATTTGGTAAAAAACCAATATTAATTATCGGACCTGCAATAGCATCAATAGGATATTATTTAACTGGATATTTTGATTCAACTGGGCTTATATTAATATCTAGATTAATTACAGGATTGGGAGGAGGAATACATTTCGTTGGTGCAGGAATATATTTAAGAGAAATTTCCACATTAGATAATAGAGGAAGAATATTGAGCCTGCAAACTATATCAATATTAGTTGGCCAAACCGTAGGCCCGATAGTAGGAGGATATATTGGTGAAATTTATGGATTAAACAGCCCTTTTGTTTTTGCTTCAGTAGCGTTAATATTTGCAATTTTTCTTATATTAACAACAGTAATTGAACCACAGTCAAAATTATCAGAAAAAAATAAAACTAAAAAAGACAGTACAAAAAATGAAAATATTCTAAATGTTATTTTGATATTTATCAAATCAGGATTAATTCCTATAGGATTAATGACTGTGTCTACATTTTTTCACAGATCAGGAGGACGATTTACTGTTGCACCACTGCTAATAAAAAATAAAGGTTTTTCAACATCCAATATAGGTACATTTTTTAGTGTCACATCTCTTTCTCAACTAACATCTTCTTCATTATCGGGTTATTTAGTAGATAAATTAGGCAGAAAAAAATTAATAATTCCAGGTGTTTTAATTATATTGATTTCATTGTTTATGTTTAACAAATCTGATAATTATCAAATGATATTATACGTTGCAATACTATTTGGAATTGGAGAAGGTGCGTTAAATGCATCTACAAATACTCTTTTTGCTGACAAAGCACCAAAAGGATACGAAGGGCTTACGATGGGCCTTTTAAGAACTTTTGGAGATCTAGGTTTTATGATCGGCCCGCCTATTTTAGGATTTATAATTCAAAAATGGAATTATAGTTCTGCATTACTTACCGACGGAATAATATTAGCAGTATGTTCTAGCTTGGTAATTTTCTTTACAGCAGAGACAAAAATTAAAAAAGATTATTGAGCAAAGCTGTAAATTATAAAACTACAACTTCGCTCAATCTAATAATTTTATTTTAATTTAAGTTTAAAGTTACCAAAAATACTGGTTGGGATTTTACTTACTGTTGGTTTTTGAATTTGTATTGACACATCGGATTTTGCATCTTTAATTGCATCTAAAGATGCTTTGTCAGCATTGAAAAAATTCGCACCTAAATTATCAACAATGGAAACTTTCTTGTCATCTTTCAAATCTGCAATTTGCGTACCTTGTACGCCACTCATCATTGAAGATAATGAATCAGTTCCTAAAGATTTGACGTCATTGACATCAATTTTATCTACCATAGTAACTAGCTTGTCAGATCCAAGGTCTGTTATTTGCTTAGGATCTATACCAGATGCTAGTCCAACAATTTGATCACTAGCTAATGTTTGAATGTCATCTTTTTCCATTGCTTTAGCCATACCCTTTGCCTTATCACTACCAATTTCTTTTAGTGTATCACCACCCATAACTTTAGCCATGGTCGCTACTTTGTTTCCACCAAGGTCTTTAAAGTTATCGTCATTTAAATTTTTAGCAATATCAGCCGCTTTATCTGATCCTAAAGCTGCTATGTTTGTAGGATCCATTGTCTTTGTCATATCTACTAACTTAGCACCACCTAAATCTTTCATTGCATCTGGCGGTAAAGTCTTAGCAATATCTACTAATTTACCACCACCTAAATTCTGCATATTAGCTGGATCTAAATTCTTAGTAATATCTACTAGCTTATTTGCGCCCAAAGCCTGCATATTAGTTGGATCTAAATTCTTAGTAATATCCACTAATTTAGCACCACCCAAATCTTTCATTGCATCTGGCGGTAAAGTCTTAGCAATATCTACCAACTTACCTCCTCCTAAGTTTTGCATGTTAGTTGGATCTAAGTTCTTTGTTATATCCACTAGCTTAGCAGCCCCTAGTGCCTGCATATTAGTTGGATCTAAGTTCTTTGTTATATCTACTAATTTACCTCCACCCAAAGCCGCTATATTAGCAGGATCCATAGTCTTAGTTATATCCACTAGTTTTGCACCACCTAATGCAGCCATATTATTAGCATCCATATTTTTAGTCATATCAGCTAGTTTTGCTCCACCTAGAGCAGCCATATTAGTGGGATCTAGGTTTTTAGTCATGTCAGCGATTGCAGCTCCTCCCATTATAGAAAAAGAACCTGCATCTAAAGTGGTTGCTATATCTACAAGTTTTCCTGCACCCAATGCAGCCATATTATTAGCATCTAAATTTTTAGCCATACCTGCTAAAGCTTTTCCGCCCATAGCTTGCATATTAGCCGGGTCTAAGGTCAATGCAATATCTTTAATTTTACCAGCACCCAATACAGCAAAGTTATTTGCATCCATATTTTTAGTCATGTCTACTAATTTTGTTGCTCCTAGTCCTGTTAATGCAGCTGTATCTAGCGTTGCTGTCATCCCAGCTAATGCACTTCCTCCCATCGTAGCAAAGTTTGCAGGATCCATAGCTTTCGCCATATCTAAGACTCGTGTTTGATCAAGAGCTTTAAAGTTATTAACGTCCATGTTCTTCGTCATATCTGCCAATTTACCTCCGCCTAGACCAATTAAGCTTGCTGGATCCATTGTTTTTGCCAAATTTGCAACTGCTCCTCCACCCATAATTTGGAATGCTCCTGCATCCATTGTCTTAGTCATGTCTACTAATTTCGCATCGCCTAAAGCAGCCATATTGTTTGCGTCCATATTCTTAACCATGCCACCCAATGCTTGTCCACCCATAGCTTGGAAATGAGTAGCATCCATTGTTGCTGCCATGTCTTTAAGTTTAGTTCCACCTAGTACAGCAAAGTTATTTGCATCCATATTTTTAGTCATGTCTACTAATTTTGTTGCTCCTAGTCCTGTTAATGCAGCTGTATCTAGCGTTGCTGTCATCCCAGCTAATGCACTTCCTCCCATCGTAGCAAAGTTTGCAGGATCCATAGCTTTCGCCATATCTAAGACTCGTGTTTGATCAAGAGCTTTAAAGTTATTAACGTCCATGTTCTTCGTCATATCTGCCAATTTACCTCCGCCTAGACCAATTAAGCTTGCTGGATCCATTGTTTTTGCCAAATTTGCAACTGCTCCTCCACCCATAATTTGGAATGCTCCTGCATCCATTGTCTTAGTCATGTCTACTAATTTCGCATCGCCTAAAGCAGCCATATTGTTTGCGTCCATATTCTTAACCATGCCACCCAATGCTTGTCCACCCATAGCTTGGAAATGAGTAGCATCCATTGTTGCTGCCATGTCTTTAATTTTACCAGCACCCAATATTGCAAAGTTGTTAGCATCCATATTCTTAGTCATGTCTACTAATTTTGTTGCTCCTAATCCAATTAAAGTTGAGTTGTCCAGGGTTGCAGTCATACCTGCTATAGCTTGACCTCCCATAGCCTGGAAGTTATTTCCATCCATGGTCTTAGCCATATCTAAGACTCGAGTTTGATCAAGAGCTTTAAAGTTATTAACGTCCATGTGTTTCGTCATATCCGCCAATTTACCTCCGCCTAGACCTATCAAAGCTTGCTGGTCCAAAGTCTGTGCCAAATTTGCAACTGCTCCTCCACCCATAACTGAAAACGCATTTACATCCATTGTCTTAGTCATGTCGAGTAGCTTATTATTACCCAAAGCTTTCATATTATCAGTATCTAAATTCTTAACCATGCCTCCCAATGCTTGTCCTCCCATTTTTTGAAAATGAGTAACATCCATTGTTGCTGCCATATCTTTAATTTTATTTCCTCCAAGAGCCTGGAAGTTATTTACATCCATATTCTTTGTCATGTCTGCAAGTTTAGCTCCACCTAATGCCTGGAAGTTATTTGCATCCATGTTTTTGGTCATGTCTGCAAGTTTAGCTCCACCTAATG
>CAJWSY010000013.1 GCA_913045935.1 uncultured Chloroflexota bacterium
TTCAGCTGCTGAAACTTCTTCTTCAACTGCTGCAACTTCTTCTTCAGCTGCTGAAACTTCTTCTTCAGTAAGAATTATTTCATCTTCTAATTCTTCTTCAATTGTTTTTCTAAATACATTTTCACCTAACCCGGGATCAAATATTTTATCAGTATTTTCATGCTGTTCGTCTAGATTTTCTTCAGGCTCAACACTTCGTATATCAATTTTCCAATCAGTCATTTTTGCTGCTAATCTTGCATTTTGTCCTTCTTTACCAATAGCTAAGGATAAATGCTGATTAGGTACCCAAACTACTGCAACATTATCATTTTCATCTAATTCAACTTTTGTTACTTGAGCAGGATTTAAAGCACTTGTTATCAGTACTTTCGGATCATTACTCCACTCCACTACATCAATTTTTTCACCTTGCAATTCACTTACTATACTTTGAATCCTTATACCTCTAAGACCGACACATGAACCCACTGCATCAATTCCTTCTTGTTTAGCTACAACTGATACCTTGCTTCTATTTCCTGCTTCTCTTGCAATAGTCATAATATCAACAGAACCATTTGAAATTTCAGGGACTTCATGTTCAAATAATTTTTGTAACAATATTGTATCTGCTCTTGATACTATAAGCTCAGGACCTCTAGGCGTATCTGATATTTCTTTTAATAAAACTCTAAATTTTTGTCCAACTCTGTAACGTTCTGAGTACATCTGTTCCTGAATAGGAAGAAGGCCTTCAGCTCGTCCCATTTCAACATAAACCTTTTTTTGATCTATTCTTACAACAGTGACAGAAAAAATCTCACCTTCTCTGCCTTGATATTCATTAAATATCAAATCTTTTTCAGCTTCTCTTAATCTTTGCAAAATGACCTGTTTTGCAGTTTGAGCCTCTATTCTACTACCTGCTCCATTAAGTTTGCCTGTTAAAATATTACTTCCTATTTCAGGAACTACATCTAAGTTCTTTATTTTTTTAGCATCGGATAAAGAAATTTCATTTACAGAATCTTCTACTGATTTCACCACTGTTTTTACAACCCAAACATTAAATTCACCCGATTCTGTATCTAGTTTGACAGTTATATTTTGGCCAGATTTCAAGCTTTCTTTTTTAAATGTTGAAGAAAGTGCTTCTTCAACAGCAGACAAAATAGTATCTCTATCCAAATTTCTTTCAGCAGCTAATTGAGTTAAAGCTATTAAAAAATTACTTTTCATAATTATTTTTAATTTAAAATTATAAAATCAAATATAACCTAAAAAAACAAAAGTGGGCAAAACCCACTTTTAATTCAGTTTAAATATTTATATATATTCTAGTACTTGTAAAAAAATTTATCAAGACATAACATGAACTTCTAATATGAAAAAAACGTGATTAAAAATGAACCCTTACGATGAAATTAATATAAAGTTATTGGAGGCTTCAAGCCATATTAGCAACAAAGTATCTGACGGTACACTTGAAATGCTCACAAAACCTTGGAGAGAGATAGTTGTTAGCTGCCCAATTAAGATGGATGATGGGAATACAAAAGTTTTCACAGGTTATAGAATACAACATAATGCCGTAAGAGGTCCCTATAAAGGTGGCGTAAGGTATCATCCAGATGCCGATCAAAATGAAGTAAAAGCTTTATCTTCACTGATGACTTGGAAGAATGCTTTAGTCAACATTCCTTTTGGAGGAGCAAAGGGTGGCATACAAGTATCTGCTTCAGAATTATCAAAATCTGAACTTCGAAATCTCACAAGAAGATATACACTTAGCATTGATAAATTTCTAGGACCAAATACTGATATCCCTGCACCTGATTTGGGAACAAACTCACAAACAATGGCATGGATGATGGACTCGTATGGATCAATACATGGGTACACTCCTGCTATAGTAACCGGAAAACCAGTAGAATTAGGAGGTTCTGAAGGAAGAGATTCTGCCACCGGTAGAGGGGTTGTGTTTATTATCGATGAAATATGTAAAAAATTAAGTTTAGATCCACATAAACAGGATTTTGCTATTCAAGGTTTTGGTCAGGTAGGTAAATGGATTGCTAATATTGCATACCAAAAAAAGTATAACATAGTTGCAGTAAGTGATGTTAAAGGAGGAATATATAATAAAAATGGAATTGATATCACTGAACTCATAAAACATTATGAAATAGAAAAAACATTTCAAAATTTCAAAAATGTTGAATTCATTACTAATAATGAATTATTAACGACTAAGTGTGACTTTTTAATTCCTGCAGCAATTGAACGAGTTATCAACAACACTAATGCTGATAATATAAATTCCAAATTTGTAATTGAAGCTGCAAATCATCCCGTAACTCCTGATGCAGAAAAAATACTCGAGTCAAAGAATATATCAGTATTACCAGATACACTAGTCAATTCAGGTGGAGTGATAGTATCCTATTTCGAGTGGATACAAAATTTATATCAACACCACTGGGAAATTGAAAGAGTTAATTCAGAATTGCAAAAAATAATAACAAAAGCATTTCACGAGGTATTTGACAAATCTGAAAAAGAAAATATTAATTACAGATTAAGTGCATTATCTATAGGATTAGACAGGGTAATTCATACAGCGAATCTCAGGGGATATATATAATGAATGTGATTTTTTCATCAGCTAAAAAACAAATTGATCTAATTCATAATAAAAAATTATCTTCTTATGAATTAACCAAATTATATCTAGATAGAATTGAACAATTTGATCATGAACTAAATTCATTTTTATATATAAATAAGGAAGATGCCCTATCTCAAGCCAATATCAAAGATAAATTAATTTCAGAAAATAAATTCTATGGTAAATTATTTGGATTACCAATAGCAATAAAAGATTTAACTCCAATAAATGGAATGCCTACCACATCTGGTTCTTTACTTGAAAAAAACCACATTGCAGACTCTGATAACTTGTTATATGAGAGAATCAAAAAGCATGGACCTGTGATTTTAGGAAAAACAAACACTCCAGAATTTGGTCTAATGGGGCATACTGAAAATTTATTAAAAGACCATTGTAGAAATCCTTGGGATAATGATAAGACTTCAGGTGGTTCAAGTGGCGGAGCAGGAAGTGCAGTTGCCGCCGGTTTTTGTTCTATAGCCATGGGTGGTGATGCAGGAGGATCTATAAGAATACCTTCAAGCTACAATGGTATTTTTGGGATAAAACCTACTCAGGGAAGAATTCCCAGAAGAGGATTCCCTGCTCACAACCTAATTTCTCAAGATGGGCCAATGACAAGATATGTGGAAGATTCTGCTCTTATATTAGAAATAATTTCAGGATTTAGTCCCGAGGACCCTTCTTGTATAAATAGACCTCCTATAAAATTTGAAAATGATTTTTGGAAATATAGCTTAAATGATTATTTCCATAATATCAAAAAGAAAAAACATCTGAATATAGCGTGGATAGATAACTTCGGTTATGCTACGCCTAATGATGATATTCGTACTGAATGTCTCAATGCCATAAAACTTTTAGAAAAAGAAGGGCACAAAATTCATCCAATAAAATTCGATCTTCATGATATATTCAATGCATGGTTTAACATATTTTCTGTTTCCACTTACATGGCTGGACATGCAGAAGATTATAAAAATCACAAAAATAAATTTGCTTGGTATACACAAGATGCTTTTGATAACGCTATGAATCTTTCTGCTACTGAATATGCGGAATCTATTTTAAAATTAAAAGAAGTTCAGTTAAAATTTTCTAACTTGTTTGAACAATACGACTTTATAGCCTCACCTACTATGCCAACAACTGCTTTCAAAGTTGGACAACATCCTCAAACAATTAATGGCGAAAAAGTTCATCCTTCTTGGGGTTTTTGTTTATACAGCTACCCTGTAAATCTAGCAGGAACTCCAGCAGTAAATATTCCAGTAGGTTTTGATAAAGAAAATATGCCTATCGGATTACAAATAATAGCTCCATGGGAACAAGAAAAAGAATTAATTAAAATTAGCCAATACTTTGAATCAATTTTAAAGTGGCCTAATCAAGTTCCTGAAAAATACAAAGTTTAATCAAATTCAACGGCATTTAAATGCCAATCAGTTAATTTCTGTATTTCGTTAGCAATATTTAATAGGTTGTTATCTTTAAAATAAGGACCAACTAACTGAGCTCCAACTGGAAGTCCATTTGAATTTTTTACCGGGATAGAAATACCCGGTATTCCGGCTATATTAGCGGGTATGGTCATAATATCACTTGAATACATAGCCATTGGATCACTAATTTTTTCTCCTATTTTAAATGCTGTTGTAGGTGATGTAGGAGTAACTAATATATCTACTTTATCAAAAACAGAATTTAATTCCTTTTTAATCAACTGCCTTGTCATTTCAGCTTTACCATAATATTCATCATAATAACCCGAAGATAGAGAATATGTGCCGAGCATAATTCTTCTTTTCACTTCTAATCCAAATCCGTTAGATCTAGAACTTTCTATCCTCTCCCACATACTATCAACATTATGATCTGAAAATCCATATTTCACACCATCATATCTTGACAGGTTTGAAGAAGCTTCTGAAGGTGCTAATATGTAATAAACTGCAAGTGCATAATCTGTATAAGGCAATGAAACTTCCTGAACATTAGTTCCTTGCTTGGATAAAAATTCTACCAATTCCATTATATTTGATTTAACATGATCATCTAAATAATCAGAAAAATATTCCTTAGGTAATCCGATGGTCAAATTTTTTAAATTAACTTTAGATTTATTTTTGCTAATTTCCTTGGTTGTAGAATCCAATCTATCTTTACCTGCTATTACATCATAAATTATCTCCGAATCTTCAGAAAATCTAGTGAATGGCCCAATTTGATCAAGAGAACTTCCAAATGCTATTAATCCATAACGACTAACAGATCCATATGAAGGTTTAAATCCTGTAATGCCGCAAAGTGATGCTGGTTGCCGAATACTTCCTCCTGTATCTGAACCCAATGAAAAAACACAAAATCCAGCCGAAACCGCTGCGGCAGGGCCTCCGCTACTACCTCCCGGGACATAATTTAAATTCCAAGGATTTTTGGTAGGACCAAAGGCTGAATTTTCTGTAGATGAACCCATAGCAAATTCATCAAGATTTCCTTTTCCAATTAAAACAGCTCCTTCTTGGTTTAATTTTTGCACTACTGTAGCATCATAATTGGATTTGAAACCATCTAAAATTTTAGATCCTGCTGTAGTTGGAAAATGTTTCGTGGAAATATTATCCTTAACCATGTAAGGTATTCCAGTTAATAGATTTAAATCATTATTATGAATTCTTTTATCTGCATTTTTCGCGATTTTTAAAGCACGATCTTGATCAATAGATATAAATGAATTAATTTTTGAATCGTATTTTTCTATTCTTTTTAAAAAATACTGCAATAGTTCAACTGAACTAATTTGTTTACTGATCAATAATTGATTTAATTCTGTAATTTTTTTTAGGTGGAAATCATCTGACATTTATTCATCACCTAAAACTTGTTCTATATACAATTCATCACCATTATGATTTGGAGCATTTTCTAAAATAATTTGCTTATCCCATGATGCATTGTATTTATCTTCTCTAGTTTGATTATTATCTTTTAAAGTATTATCAAATTCATCAAATTCATTTGTGTTAATACTATTCAGCTTACTAAAACTATTTAATATATCATTCAAATCTGACAACAAGGTATCTATTTCATTTTTAGTTAAATTTAGTTTAACTAATCCTGATAATTGGTTTATTAAATTTTCATCTATACTACCCATATATTTATTTTTTTTTCCTGTTTGCAAATTCCATGGTTTTTTCAAATCCTTTATTAAAAATATCATCTAACGCAATAATAGATTCTTCTATCATTTGATCAACATAAATCAATTCGTTATGTTTAAATTTACCTAAAACAAAAGAAATCAGATCATGATTATATATGTCTTTGACACCTATCCCTAGTCTTAATCTAGGTATATTTTGAGTTTGTAATTGATTAAAAATGGATTTCAATCCATTATGACCTCCCGAACTACCGTGTTTTTTTAATCTAATCTCTCCTAATTGTAAATTGATATCATCGACAAAAATTAAAATTTTGTCAGATGTTATGTTTAATTTTTTTAAAACTTTTTTTAATGGGAAACCAGAATTATTTACAAAAGTTAATGGTTTCATTGTGTATAATTCCGTATTATTATAATCTCCTCTCCACAATTCATATTCGGCTGTATTTTTAACAACTTGAAAATCAAAATTTGAATTAAATTTATCAATAAACTCCCATCCTATATTATGGCGAGTATAACTATACTTTCTTCCGGGATTTCCAATCCCAACCAGCAATTTAAGCATTACAAGATACTAAATTAATATTTAAAATCTCCACTCTTTCCTCCTGATTTAGATAACAAATGTATATTATTTACCAATATTTTTTTGTCCACTGCTTTTAACATGTCATAAATTGTTAACGCAGCAATAGAAACAGCCGTTAAAGCTTCCATTTCTACACCTGTTGAACCTTTGCATTTGACTGTGGAAACTATTTTAATAAGATATTCGTTATCATTTAATTCAAAATCAACATCTACTTTTGTTAAATTAATTTGGTGACACAAAGGAATTAAATCATGTGTTTTTTTTGCAGCCTGAATACCAGCTATTTTTGCAATATCAATAACATTACCTTTATCAGAATTATTATTTTTCACTAAAATAAATGCATCTTTTGTCATCAGAACTTCTGCAGCAGCTTTAGCAATCCGTGCAGTCTCGTTTTTATCTGAAACATCCACCATGTTTAATTCATTATCATCTGATATATGTGTCATTCTTGCTTTTTGATTAGCTTGTTTATCAACTATTTCGTTTCCTTCATTTCCTGCATGAGCTTTAACCCATTCCCATTTTATTTTAAGTTGCTTATTAAATATAATTTCATCTAATTCATTCCATAATTCTTTGTTTTCTTTCTTCTTCCAATTTTTTGTCATTGTATTTATGATCAATTGACTGTCAGATTTGATATTTACAATGGATTTTTTTTCAATCTTATCATCATTTAAAGCTTTGATAACTGCAGTTAATTCCATTTTATTATTAGTTGTGCTTGGATCAGATCCGCTACAATCACTAACTTTAGTTTGATTATCTGCTTTTCTTATTTCATAAGCCCACCCTCCTGGGCCAGGATTAGGGATACAAGAACCATCGGTATATATGATGTACCTTAATTCATTAATCTCTTCATCATTAACAAAATCTTCAATTGTAAATTGTTTCTCATCCATTCTTAACCACCTATTTTAAACATTTCAACTTTCTCGGAGTCTAGTTTTCCTAATGATCTCAAAACTGAATATTGGTCAGATCTATTTTCCCATATTCCTTTTATAAATTGCTCCACATCTTCTATATTGCTATTGCGGATTGAGGATCTAAGATCATGTCCTTTATTTGTGAATAAGCATGTATACATCATTCCGTCAGCAGTAATTCGCGATCTAGTACAATCTGCACAGAAAGGTTTAGAAACAGACGAAATAATCCCTATTTCGCCTTTCCCGTCTTCAAAAGAATACCGACTAGCAACTTCACCATAATAGTTTGATCCAATTGGATTTAATTTATATTTTTTTTCAATAATTCTTATAATTTCTTCAGCATTAACTACATCCTCAGGTTTCCATCCATTAATATTTCCAACATCCATGTATTCTATGTACCTAACAATCAAATTATTTTTTCTGCCAAATTCAGCTAAATTAATTATTTGATCCTCATTTATTCCTTTCATAACAACAGTATTAATCTTAATGTTCTCAAATCCTAAATATTTGGCAAATTCTATGGATTCTAAAGTTTTGTTTAAGTCTAAATTTTGGCCATTTAATTCTTTATATGATTCAGAATTCAATGAATCTAAACTAACTGTTAATCTATCTAAACCAGAATCTTTAAGAGGTTGTGCAAATTTTTTCAATAAAAAACCATTAGTCGTTAAAGCTATTTCTTTTATTTCATTAATAGATTTTAATTTTGAAATCAATTTAGCTAAATCTTTTCTTAGTAAAGGTTCGCCACCTGTAATTCTTAATTTTTCAACTCCCATTTTAGAAAAAATTTTTGTTATTTCATAAATCTCTTCAAATGTGAGTAACTCATTATTTTTTAAAAATTGATACCTTTCGCCAAAAATTTCTTTTGGCATACAATAGGGGCACCTAAAGTTACACTTGTCAATTACCGAAATTCTTAGATCTTTTATTGGCCTTTTAAATTTATCTCTTACATTCATAGCAAAACAATATACATTTTAAATAATAAATTCAATGAATTTTAATATGATATATTAAACGAATTAAATCTATACAATCAAATTCGCATCAATAAATTCAGATAATTTTTTTAAAGCAATCGCTCTATGGCTAATTCTATTTTTTATTGACAATTCTAATTCTCCAAATGTTTTTGCATATCTTTCAATATAAAATATTGGGTCATAACCATGTCCCTTTTCTCCTTTTTGGTTACGAATCAAATACCCTTCACATATCCCATCAAAAAAAGACACCCATTTATTTTTATAAAACAAAGTAAGAACACATTTAAATTTTGCTTTTGGTTTTGTTATCGTATTTGGTAAATTGGAAATTAAATAATCATTTCTTTCGTAATCTGAAAGTTCTGTTCCTCCATATCTTGCACTCAATACACCTGGTTGATTGTCTAAACATTCTACTTCTAACCCTGAATCATCACTTAAAATAATCATATCTGAAAACTGTGAATAAAAACTTGCTTTATGAAAAGAATTCATAATAAAGGAATCATAAGGCTCATCTGGTATAGAATTAATTTTAACAGAATTCAAATCATGAATATTAATATCTTTATTTTCAAAATAGTGAGATATTTCGTTAATTTTCCCTTTATTTCCTGAAGCAATTAATATGTCCATCTACTTAATTTACTAATCCTTGTCGGGCTAAAGAAACTTGTTCACATCTAGATATCAGTTCGCTCTGAGCAGCTTCAATATTTTCCATTTTACCTGCCCATTTTTTTAAAGTTGAAGACTGCAAGCCTCTTCCGTATGAAAAACTTAATTCCCATGGCATTTGATTTTGTTTAGCAATTTTATTAATTTCATCTAAATTTTCTATTGATTCAACATCTTCTTGTCCACCTGATAAAAATATAATACCTGGCACTTCACTTGGAACTGAATTTTGAAAACATTTTAATGACAGTTCTGCAACTTGATATTTGTCTGCTCTATTATTTGAATTTTTCCCACTTATAACCATATTTGGTTTTAATAATATGCCTTCCAAATAAACATCATGTTTATCTAAATAATCAAAAACTACATTTAAAGTATTTGATGTCACATCAAAACAATCATCTATTCCATGACTGCCATCCATTAATACTTCAGGTTCTACAATTGGGACCAACCCTGCCTCTTGGCAAATCCTTGCATATCTAGCAAGGGATAACGCATTTAATTCTATACATTGAGGTGTTGGAATTTGATTTCCAATTGTGATCACAGCTCTCCACTTACTGAATCCTGCACCATCATCATGATATTTATGTACTCTATCATATAAATTATCTAGTCCTTCTGTGCTTTTTTCATTTGGAAAACCAATCATGTCTTTAGCTCCCGTGTCCACTTTGATACCTGGTACTATTCCTTTATTTTTTAAAATTTTCGATAAAGATACGCCTTCAGAATTTTTTTGATACAAAGTTTCTTCATATAATATAACTCCGCTAATATAATTTTCTAACTTATTGGTTGAAAAAAGCATATTTCTGTAATCTCTTCTATATTCCTCGTTCGAAACTATTCCTATTGAATCAAATCTTTTTTTGATAGTTGGGTTACTTTCATCTGCTGCTAAAACTCCTTTACCGGGAGCAACCAATTGTTTTGCCAGATCTGACAATTTTTGTTTATCCATTATTTGTCCTTTATTCTAAATTTTTTACAATATCACTGTTGCCCATAATTAATGAGACAGACTGATGTATATTTTCAGGAATTAATTTCATTGTTTCTTGACCATTTGAAAAAGATTTACCTCCTGCAGTTTCAATTATATTAGCAAGAGGATTTGCCTCATACATCAATCTTAATTTAGCACGATTTGAAACCTTGTGTTTTGGATTTAAAAAAACCCCACCTTTTATTAAATTTCTATGAAAATCAGCAACAAGAGACCCAACGTATCTTTGTGTCAAATTTTTATCTTGTTTCAAAACATCTACATAACTTTTAATTGAATCTGTCCAATTATCATAGTTGCTTTCGTTAGTACTATAATACATTGGATTTGTAGGTAATTCGATATTTTCATTTAATAATACAAATTGAGTGTTTTCGTCTAATATAAAAGAACATACTCGATTTTTAAATGCAAATACTATAACAGTATTTGGTCCATAAACCGCATACATTGACATAACTTGTTTATCTCCTGTATAACTTCGCAAAACAAAATCATCAGATTCTTTTTCCCAAACTCCAAATATGGATCCTATACTCACAGAAACATCAATATTAGAAGATCCATCTAATGGATCCATCATAATAATATATTTATTGGAACTATGTGTGTCTATTGTTTTTATTGCATCCAACTCTTCACATATCACATCAGATATCAGTTGTGATTTTATAAAATAATCAAGAAAAATATTTGTTGCAATCAAATCTAATTTTTCTACTTTTTCTCCGTGAATATTTTTGCTTCCTTCTTTGCCAAACATATTGATGTTCTTAGGTGCGTAAAGAATTTTTGAAATCTGAATTATTCCATCAGATATTTGAGAGATAATCTTAAATATAGATTTATCTTGATCTGAATTATCAGAATTTTGATTTATATAATCATTTAAAGAAATCATAATTAATTAAGAAGAAGGTTATTAATGTTAATTTTATAACAATCGATTGGTTTATACACCTTAGAAATAAAAGATTTTTGATTTATAATATTAAGAATAATGAAATTTAAACAAAGCAAAGAAAAAGAAAGACAAATAACAATTGATGTTGATTTGAATGAATCAGATGTTGACCCGTATTACAAAGTTGGATATAAAAAACTTGTAAAAAAAGTTAGTATTCCAGGATTCCGAAAAGGTAAAGCTCCTTATAGAATCATAGAATCTCAATATGGAAAAGAATCATTACTATCAGAAGCGATCGATGACATAATATCTGAAAAGACAGCTGAGGTAATCAAGGAATCAGAATTAGAATTTTATATGACTCCTAAAATTGAACTTACAAATTTCAATCCAATTAAATTCAAAATTATAGTACCTTTAGAACCATCAGTTGTGGTGGGTGACATAAATAAAATTAAACTTGAAAAAATTGAAAATCCTGATTTTAACACTCTCATTGATGAACAAATAAATAATATGCAAAAACAATTTACAACTTGGGCTCCTAGAGAAAGCAAATCTAAAGCTAGTGATTTGATAAACATCAATATTAAAATTACAATTGATGACAAGGAAGTCCTTAACCAAGAAAATACTGATATCGTTCTTGAAGAGCAAAATGACGAATTTGCACCAGGCTTAATTAAAAATTTAATTGGTAAAAAAAGCTTAGAAACTGATTCATTTAAACTCAAGATATCAAAATCTCACCCTTCATCAGAGTTGGCAGGCAAAAAAGGTTTGTTTGAAATAAAAATAAATTCTGTCAAAGAACCAATTACTCCGAAATTAAACGGAGAATTTGCAAAAATGGTTTCAAATAACGAAATTAAAACAATGGCAACATTAAGAAAAAAAATAGAAACAAGTATAACTGAAACTCACAAACAACAAGCTGAATCGGAATACACAAATAATTCCATTGATAAACTGATCGAATTATCAAAAATAGAAATTCCTCCAATAATTATAGAAAGAGAAACAGATTCAGAACTACAAAATTTAGAAAATTTATCTAAACAGTTTAAAATGTCTCTTGAAGAATATTTAAGTAAAAACAATCAAAATTTAGAAGACACAAAAAAATCTATTAACCAAGATACAATTACAAAATTAAATAGGACTTTTCTTCTTCTAGAAATCTGCAAAAATAATGACATACAGCCAACTGAAAAAGAAATAAACGAAACAAAACAATTATTAGTTAATCAAAAGATGACCAATAGTTCTGGTAGGAACTTATCAGAAGAAGAACTAATCGCTGAATCAGAGTATAGATTAAAACTAGAAAAAGCTTCAAAATATTTGTACGAACAAACCTCAAAAAACATTGCATAAATTTAAGATTTATCAGAAAATTACAAACCTATCTTAAAAATAAGGAGTTAAAATGATACAAGATCCTAAAAATATTATACCTATGGTTATTGAAAGTGGATCAAGAGGAGAAAGAGCTTTTGACATATATTCACTTTTATTAAAAGAAAGAATTATATTCCTAGGTACTCCTATTAATGATCAAGTAGCAAACTTACTAGTAGCTCAATTACTTTATTTAGATCGTGAAGATCCAGAAAGAGATATTAGTATATATATTAATTCACCTGGCGGAGTTATAAATTCAGGCTTCGCAATTTTAGATACAATGAATTTAATTAGGCCACCAGTTTCTACAATATGTGTAGGATTGGCTGCTAGCATGGCTACAGTACTTTTATGTGCAGGCACTAAAGGTAAACGCTATGCTTTACCAAATTCTACAATACACATGCATCAAGCCTTAGGTGGAGCACAAGGCCAAGCTTCTGATGTAGAAATTGCTGCTAGAGAAATGTTACGTCTAAATGACAAAGTTAGACAAATGATTTCTGATTCAACAGGACAACCATATGAAAAAGTTGCAAAAGATACAGACAGAGATTATTACTTAACTGCCGAACAAGCTAAGGATTACGGATTAATTGACGAAGTTTTAGATGACACTAAATAATGAGAGGGTAAATTGGATAGTAACTCAAATAAATATACATGTTCTTTTTGTAAAAAATCCCAAACACAAGTAAACCGACTCATCGCAGGACCTGAAAAAGTTTTTATATGCGATCAATGTGTAAAGCTATGTTCAGATATGTTATCTAATTCTAAATCTAAAGAATTAAGTAAATATTCTAAAGATGATTTGCTTAATGAAATCAGCTACCCAATATCAATTAAATCAGAATTAGATAAATCTATAATTGGACAAGACATTGCAAAAAAAATATTGAGTGTTTCTGTTTACAATCACTACAAGAGAATAAATACTAATTCTGAATCTGATATTGCGATTGAAAAATCTAATATTGCTTTAGTTGGCCCTGCAGGTTCGGGAAAAACACTATTAGCTCAATCATTAGCTAAAATCTTAGATGTCCCGTTTGCAATAGTCGACGCAACCTCACTTACTGAGGCAGGGTATGTTGGAGAAGATGTTGAAAATATTTTATTGAGGCTAATTCAAGCAGCTGACTTTGATATAGAAAAAGCAGAACGAGGAATAATTTATATAGATGAAATTGATAAAATAACTAGAAAATCAGCAAATCCATCTCTAACAAGAGATGTGTCAGGAGAAGGAGTGCAACAAGCCTTACTAAAAATAATAGAAGGTACAACTTCAAATGTTCCTCCACAAGGAGGAAGAAAACATCCTCATCAAGAATTTCTTCAAATAAATACACATAATATCCTATTTATAGTTGGAGGCGCATTCGAGGGTATGCAAGACATTGTAAGCAAACGAGTCGAATCAAATTTCCAATCTATTGGATTTCATTCTGAAAAAACACAAAAACGTGTAAATCAAAATCAACCAGAACACTTTGCAACCAATGAAGATTTACTAGAATTTGGATTTATTCCTGAATTCATAGGAAGATTGCCGGTTATAGCACAATTGCACGAATTAACCGAAGAGCATTTGTTAGAAATTCTTACAAAACCAAAAAATTCTCTTGTCCGTCAATATAAATCATTATTTGAAATGGATAACTTAAAATTAGAATTTGAAGACCAAGCTCTAAAAAAAATCGCTAAATTAGCGATTGAAAGAGGGACAGGGGCAAGAGGATTAAAATCAATATTAGAAGAGACACTGGTTGATGCAATGTTCGAATTGCCAGGTAAAAAACTATTATCAAAAATAATTGTTACTGAAAACTCAATAAACGAAAAAAACAACTTTGTAATTTATGACAAAGACAATCATGAAGTTAAGTACAATGATATATTATCAAAATCCGCTTAATATCCGTTCAATTTTAACAGAATAGTCAATTGTCTCATAATTATTAATTAGATTTAGATTATCAACAGTAAATATACCGTCTAAGTTATTTTTATCCTTTAAAAGATCTTCAACTACACACATTAAGAGAATTTTTTCTCTGTCTAAAATTTCATTCCTAATTGAAAAGAAAAGTTTTAAATTTGTATAATCAATTTCAGTTCCCTTGCTTAATTCAAAATAATACTCTTCCCAATCATCTTTAAATTGGCTAATATCAAATTTGCAAAATCCTAAACTTTTTCCTGAGTCCAATTTATTTGTTACATAATGAACATTTAATCCGCTTTCGTTTGAATTAGATATTATTAAATTCTTTACAACGTCGATCCATGTTCCTTTTGGGCCATTTGGTAAAGCTGGATGTAGATTAATGAAACGAAAATCTTTGCATAAAAAATCACTTAGTATAAGCATATAACCTGCCATTACAATCAAATCTGTATCATAATTAGAAATTATTTTTTTAACTTCTTCGTCGTATGCAGTCCGCCATTTCGAAAATGATTTGTAATTATTTTTATCACGAAATTTTTTTGAAGACAAATTTACAACATTGATTTTGTTTTTCTTTAAATAATCAATAAATTCATCGCTGCCTTTTTTTTCTCCGTAATCTCGATTTATAAATACATATTCCAATGAAATATTTAATGAATATTTCTTAACAAATTCAATAAAATATTTTACAAATCCTAGTGATCCTTGTCCGTTACCAGTAGAAAACCATCCTAATTTCAACATTGACATTACAATTAAGAATTTATTAATAAAATAATTATACAACTCCAAATAAAAAAACATAAGAAAGCAAAAATTCTTTTATTAAAATTATTCAAATTAGATAAAAAACTATTACTAGAAAATATGGTTGATAAATTGAAATTTATTAAAATATAAGATGAGAAACCTCCTCCTATTAGGCCTCCCAAATGTGCCCAATTATCTATCCTAGGGGAGGATAATCCCCAAAATAAATTTAAAAGAAGCATAAATCCTAATCCATACAGATTACCTTTAGCGTATATAGAGTTAATTTTTCTTACATAAAAATAATAAACAACCAGGCCACCTAACATTCCAAAAATAGCTCCACTAGAGCCAACAGAAACCACATTTGAATTGAAAGTTACACTTAAAGCACTACCAGAAATTCCCGAACAGAAATAAATTATTAAAAAATTTCTTTTTCCAAAAATTTGTTCAACTAAATTTCCAAATGCTAAAAGTGCAATTGAATTAAATATCAAATGTGATATGCCTCCATGTAAAAAAATAGAAGTAATTAATCTCCATGTATCTCCGTCCTTAACATAGGGGCCATAGTTTGCGCCAAAGCTAACTAAAGTACGTGTAGTCCCGCCCAAAATAATTTCCGTAAAAATCCAAAGTGCGATATTTATAAATAATATATAAATATATACAGGTCTATATTTATTAATTATTCTCAATTTAGTTTAAAATAAATGTAATTTTAATTTTCATGTTCTTTAATTACCAACCTCGCCTCATCCAATACTTTATTGCATTTTTCAATTAATAATTTCCCTTTTTCATATAATTCCATTGTTTGAGAAAGAGATAATTCTTCTTTTTCTAATTCTGAAATAATTGTTTCTAAGGTTTTTATATCTGATTCAAAATTAGCATATTTATTTTCCTCATTCATGATTTAATTCTTCTCCTTTTTATGAACAGTTGAATGTATAATACCATCTGATATCAATATTTTTATCTCTTCTTGTATTTGCACATCAGACATTGACTTAATTATTTTATTATCCTTATTCTCAATTAATGAAAAACCTTTGGTCGCCATTTTTTTTATATTATAAATCTCTATTGAATTTTTAATTAACTCTAATTTGGATATTTTTGAAGCAATATTATTGTTATATTTACTTATTAAATCTGTTTCAAAAATATCTATTTTTTGGAACAGATGCGTTAATTTATTTTCATAATTATTTGTAATTTCAGATTTGTAATTTTTTAAATCAGGAGTTTTGTTGTTAATATACAAATCCAATATTCTACTTAAATTTGTATTCAACCTGCTAATATAATCTTTTATGCTCATCATGTCTGGAACTGCAATCTGAGCAGCTGAAGTAGGAGTAAGGCCCCTAATATCAGCCACTAAATCAGCCGTTGTAATGTCATCTTCATGCCCAATCCCTGTGATTACAGGAATAGTTGAAGAAAAAATAGCTCTTGATATTTTTTCTAAATTAAAAGGCATCAAATCTTGCTCAGATCCTCCTCCTCTTGAAAGTATAATAATGTCATCAATTCCTAATTCATTAGAATATTTTATTGCATTAACAACATCATCAGCACAATTATCTCCTTGCATAAGTGTTGGTAACAAATTCAAACTAACTAATTTGTATCTATCTGTTATAGTTTTCTTAATATCTTCCCAAGCCGAAGAATTAGGAGAAGTGACCACAGAAATGGATTTAGGAAAATTAGGGATTGATCTTTTTCTAGATTCTTCAAATAATCCTTCTGATTCTAATCTTTTACGGAGAACTTGAATTTCCTTTGATATATCTCCCAAACCTTCTTTCTTAACAGATTTTACTTTGAGAGTTAAATCTCCTCTCGGTTGATATATTTCCACCTCTCCATTAATCAATACAAAATCACCATCTTCAAAAACATCTGAAGAATTCTGTAAAAATCTAAAATAAACACATCTTATTAAACTTTTATCATCTTTAATTTGAAAATATTTATGTCCTGAAGAGGCTACTTGTCTGAGATCGGTGATTTCGCCTCGTATCCACAAGTCTTTTAAGAACAAAGTATTTTTAAATATATTATTGATACTTTCTAATAAGCTAGAAACTTCAAAAACGTTATTCATATTATAATCTGCCTAAATACTCAGAATTCCTTGTATCAATTTTTACTGTGTCTTCATTAACAATAAATAAAGGAACATTTATTTCCAACCCAGTTTCTAATACTGCTTTTTTAGTTGCCCCCTGAGTTGTGTCTCCTTTGACTGCGTGATCAGTGGATACAACTTTCATTTCTACGGAATTAGGTAATTCGATAGATATGGGATTATTCTCGTAATATAACAAATCTATTTTTAATTGATCAACGAGAAATTTAATATTATCAGATAATATTTCCGCATTAAGAGTAATTTGTTCATAGCTTGTTTGATTCATAAAGTAATAATTATCTTGGTCAGAATACATAAATGTTGCTGCCACTCTTTCAATTTCAGCTGATTCGATTTTTATATCATAACCTGAAAAAGATTTAGTTAGAACTTTTCCTGAAATTATTTCTTTATACCTCATTTTAATCACAGGAGCACCTCTGTCTTTTTTAGATCTTGAGTATTCCAATAATATACATGGTTTGTTTTCTATATCTAATGCCATACCTTTTTTAAGTTCGTTATATGCTAAAGACATCACTAACTCCTTTGATAAATAAATTTGTTTATCGCCATTTTGTATCCATTTAGTCCTAATCCAACAATAGATGATTTGCAAACTTCAGATATTACTGAATGATGCCTGAATATTTCTCTTTTAAAAATATTCGAAATATGTACTTCTATCGTTTCAGTGTTAATCGAGGAAATAGCATCTCTTATTGATATACTATAATGACTTAGCGCTCCAGGATTAATAATCAACCCATCAAAATAAGAATCTACTTCTTGTATCTTGTCTACGATTTTTCCTTCATGATTTGATTGGAAAAAATCAATTGCTATATTTTTTAATTTGGCATATGATTCCAAATCCTTATTGATATCATCTAAACTTTTTTTGCCATAGATATCTGGCTGCCTTTTGCCAAGCATATTTAAATTAGGTCCATTTATTACTAATAGCTTCATTTTGATACCGCCCTAGGATGTGAATTAAAATATGAATTTTCCATATCTTTATTAGCAACATGTGTGTATATCTGAGTTGTTGCAATTCTTGAATGTCCTAACAAGGTTTGAACAGTTCTTAAATCAGCTCCATTAGATATCATTTGTGTAGCAAAAGTATGACGCACCATATGAGGGTGAATAGTTATATCTAAACCTGCATTTAATCCACATTTTTTAACTATTTTTTGAATAGATCTCACTGATAATCTGCCACCATATTTATTTATAAATAAAGCATTAGAATTTTTAGGTTGTTTTTCTCTAGCAATTAAATAATTCTCCAAAACTACTTTTGAATTCTTGCTAATATAAACTACTCTTGATTTCGATCCTTTTCCTATTATTTTTATTTGATCTAAATTTACTAAATCGGAAATATTTATATCAGATATTTCTGATACTCTTAGCCCGGTTGTATACATCAAATCAATTATTGTTTTATTTCTTAATCCATTAAAACTAGATATATCAACAGAATTTAATAAATCTCTTACATGATTAACACTCAATATCTTAGGAAGTCTTCTATCTGTTTTACTTTTAGTTGTGAAAACTAAATTTTTTGTTCCAAAATCTTTATTCGTTGAAAGATATCTACAAAAAATTCTAATAACGCTTATTTTTCGATTTATACTTGATCTTTTATAATCTAAATCATTTAATAAATTAACGTACTTTCTAACACTAGATCGATCTAAATCATTAATATTAACTTGCGATTCAGATTTGAGATATTCTACAAAGTGATTAAGATCTGAATCGTAATTTCTTAAAGTATAATTAGATAAATTTCTATAATTTGCACAATAATCTAAAAAATTATTTACTGCTAATTCTAATTCATTTGAGTAGCTTTGTGATTCCATAATATTTAATTATTTTGATTTAACTATTTCAGGAAGATCAGTGTAAGTTTTGCAGGAAATACAATGTAAATTTTTACCTCTAACAATAAATTGTGTCGATGGATTATCCTTACAATCAGGGTTTTTGCATGTTTCATTAATTGGCTCATATCTAGAATTAAATTTACAATTTGGATATTCAGAACACCCATAGTAAACACTACCTTTGGAACCCTGTAACTGCCTTAAATTACCTTTATTACATTCTGGACACTTACTTGAAGTTTCATTAATAATTGGTTTCATGTTTTTGCATTTAGGGAATGCTGAACAACCTAGAAATTTTGTCCCATTTGAACGCGATGTTCTGATAATCATTGGGCTTTCGCATAATTCACAATGTTCATCAGAATAATCTTCTACTTCTTCTCTAGGTAGTCTTTCTTGTTCTAGAGCATTTTTTATACTACTATCAAGTTTTATATACAGATCATTTAACAAAAGTTGCCAATCCATATCTCCTGTTGCAATTTGATCTAATTTCTCTTCCATTTCAGTTGTATAACTTGGACTAACTTCAGTAGAAAAGTTATTTTTCAAAAACTTAGAAATAGCTCTGCCTAGTTTTGTTGGCCATAATCTAGATTCTTTTTTTTCAAGATATAATTTTAAATTTGTCTTAATAGTATTAGCATACGTACTAGGTCTCCCTATTCCTTCTTGTTCCATTTTTCTAACCAACATAGCTTCACTATATCTTGGAGGCGGTTTTGTTTGATCATATTTTGCATCTACATTATCAAAAATAATTTTTGCTCCTTTTTCAAATTCAAAAGACCCCGTACTTTCATCATCAGATTTTTCTCTGTCATCTCCATACAAAATAGAATATCCTTGGAATTTCACTTGCCAATTCTCAATTCTAAATTGAAGTTCTTCATCTAAATAATTCTTATCACATTTAATAATAACTTTATTTACATCATATTTAGCTTTTGTCATCTGAGAAGAAACAAATCTTTTCCAAATAATCTCATATAACTTTATTAAACTATCTTTTCTATCTAACTTAGATGAAACTAATTTTTTTAATTTTTGAGGAGACATATCTACATCAGTTGGCCTGATACATTCATGAGCTTCTTGTGATCTGTTTTTATTTTTATATTGATTGGACTTATCAGGTAAATATTCATCACCATATGTATTTTTAATATAAGATCTAACATTATTCATAGCAGTTTCGGTAATAGTAAAAGAATCTGTTCTCATATAAGTAATAAGCCCTACAGAGCCTAGTCCTTCCAACTCAATTCCTTCAAATAATTGTTGAGCATTACTCATGGTTATATCAGGTGACATACCTAATCTTTGGCTTGCTTCTTGTTGTAGAGAACTTGTAATAAATGGAGGTCTAGGTGATCTGTAACTTTCTGTTGTATTTATATCTTTTACAATACCTGAACTAGAATTAAGTATCTTAACAATTTCGTCAGTTTTATTTTTATCAAAAATTCTATATCTAGAAAGTTTTGTTGATTTTGGATCATTTAAAAATGACAATAAAGAATTATCTTTATATTTTAAGTTTGATGATATATTCCAAAAATCTTCAGGATTAAATTGTTCGATTTCCTCTTCTCTTTCAATTACAAATTGCAATACCGGAGATTGTACTCTCCCTGCAGAAGTTTTTCCTTTTACTTTTTTCCACAAAACAGGGCTTACTTGAAAACCATACAGACGGTCTAATAATCTACGAGCCTGTTGGGAGTTAAATAAATTTGCATCTAGTTTTCTAGGATTATCTAAAGAATCTAATACTGCTTTCTTTGTAAATTCATTGAAAACAATTCTGTTTGTTTTGTCTTGATCTAATTTAAGATAATCAGCAATGTGCCAGCCTATAGCTTCTCCTTCTCGATCAGGATCTGTAGCAATATATATTTCAGACGCATTTTTCTTACCTTCATTCAATTCTTTTTTCACTTTTTGAACTTCTTTGGATCTAGAAAGTTCGTAATTCGGAACAAATTCATATTTCATACCCTTTTCAACAACTTTGCTGTCATTGATTTCATTAATCTCAATACCAAAACTCTTTTTAGACAAATCTCTGAAATGACCAACAGTTGCTATGGATTTATATTCGTTACCAAGTAATTTTGATATAGTTTTAGCTTTAGTGGGTGATTCAACTATTACTAATTTTTTTTTGTCAGACAATTTTTTCTCATTTTTTTATTTATAAAATTCGGAGAGGATGGGATTCGAACCCATGGAACTGTTGCCAGTTCACGCGCTTTCCAAGCGCGCCTAATCGGCCTCTCTAGCACCTCTCCATAAATTTAATATAGTATTTATTTTATCGGAGAGAGTGGGATTCGAACCCACGATCTGAATAAATCAGATACCGGTTTTCGAGACCAGCTCCTTAAACCACTCGGACATCTCTCCAATACAAGTAGTTACTGATCAATTAAATATTTTATCAAAAAATTCAAAATATATAAAAACAGTATATTTAAACTATTTATAAAAGAAACTATTATTAAAGTTGTTAATTTGAATTATTTTCTGGATTTTTTATGCTTATACCCAATTCGTTCAGCTGTTCAGCTGTTAACTGACTAGGTGACTCAAATAATGGATCGAATCCACTTTGCGTTTTGGGAAAAGCAATTACATCTCTGATATTTTCAGTGCCACTCAAAAGCATAATAATTCTATCTATTCCGGGTGCAATTCCCCCATGAGGAGGAGCTCCATATTCAAATGCATCCAGTAACTGTGAAAAAAGCTCATTTGTTTCATTTTTAGAATATCCTAATATAGAAAAAACTTCTTCCTGCATTTCTTTCTTATGAATTCTTATACTTCCGCTTGCTATTTCTGAACCATTAGCAACCAAATCATAGCAATAAGCTCTTATATCAGAGGCATTATCAATTGTAATATTATTCTGGTGCTCTTCGTGTGGCATTGTAAACGGATGATGAGATGACGTCCATTTTTTATTTTCTTCATCCCACTCAAATAAAGGAAAATCTGTAATAAAACAAAAATTTAACTCATTTTTATCAAATAAATCCAGATCCCTTCCAAGTTTGTTTCTAAGTTGGCCTAATATTTCAAGAGTATGTTTGTTTTCTCCAGCAACTAATAAAATCATATCTCCTTTTTTTGCATTATGAGTTGTTGATATATTTTTTACATAGTCTAAATCCAAATATTTTCTAACAACGCTTTTGAATTCAAAATCATCAGACCCAGGATTTTCTTCCAAAACAATCCAAATTAATCCTGATCCCCCTAATTCTCTAGTATATTCAACTAAAGAATCAATTTTTTTTCTTGAAAAAGCACTGCCACCGGGAACTACCAATCCTTTAACTACGCCTTTGTTCTTAATTGTGTTGGATAGAACTTTGAATGGATTGTCCTTACTTAGAGAACTAAAATCCTTAATTTGCATATCAAATCTTAAATCAGGCTTGTCTGTACCATATAATTCCATAGCAGAATCGTATGTCATTCTTTGAAAAGGTGAATTAAATTTTTTGTCTATATCAAGAGATTTGATTAAACCTGTAAACATTTCCTCTGTCAAATTTAAAACATCCTCTTGCGTCACAAAGCTCATTTCTAAATCTAATTGGGTAAATTCAGGTTGTCTATCAGACCTAGGATCTTCATCTCTAAAACATTTAACTATTTGAAAATATTTATCAATTCCTGAAACCATGAGTAATTGCTTTAATTGTTGCGGAGATTGAGGTAGAGCATAAAATTGTCCCTGGTTATTTCGACTTGGCACTACAAAATCTCTCGCTCCTTCTGGAGTACTTTTAATCAAAATTGGAGTTTCAATTTCGAGAAATCCGTTAGTATCTAAATAATCTCTAATAAACTTAACGACCTTGTGACGTAAATTTAATATTTCATATTTTTGAGATCTTCTCAAATCTAAATATCTATATTTTAATCTGATAATTTCATCAGTTTCTTCCTTAAAATCAGTCAATTCAAATGGTAAAGTTTTTGAGACATTCAAAACCTTGTAGTTTTTAGCAATTAATTCAATTTTACCTGTTGGTAAATTTAAATTTTCCGTACCCTCAGGTCTTTTTTGAATTACACCTTGTACTTGTATTACCCATTCCGATCTAAATTGATTCCAATGAAACTCATTTTCTTTAAGATTATCAGGATCAAAAACTACCTGAATCAACCCTGATCTATCTCTCAAATCTATAAATAACAAACCTCCATGATCTCGTCGTTTATTTATCCACCCTGATAACTTAACATCCTGACCAATCAATTTTTCGTTTGGTTCATTACAATAGTAATCTCTATACAAATTGCACCTCTATGATTTCTTTTATTTTAATTCGTATCATATAAAATTCTTTTAAGAATAATATCTAAATTTACATTCATATTAATATTATTAGTAATAATTCGTTTAAACAACAATAACAAGAATATTAGCTCAAAACAAATTATAAATATATTATTTTCAAAAGCAATTGGAATCACAAACATAAAAGTAGTAATTCCTAAAAATGTTGATAGGGCATTATTTCTCCATAAAAATACTTCAAAAAATTTGAAAATAACTATGACTATCATAATTTCCAGAAACCAACCTAATGCAAATCCTATCCCTATACAACTTAAAATACCTCTGCCACCTTTAAATCTATGGTACGGACTAAATAAATGGCCTAATATGATGGAAAGTGAAGAAAACGAAATAAGCAAATCAGACGCACTGTATAAATCTAATAGATAAATAGGTAAAAATCCCTTGATTAAACAATCATATAATCCTACAAAAATTCCAAATTTCAATCCAAATTGCCTGTAAACATTAGAAAAACCAGAGCTTTCAAAACCAATATCATAGATATTCTTATTAAAAATGTATTTAGTTATTAAATACCCTGAATGCACAGAACTAAAAAGATAAATAATGAGAATAATTAATAATTCAATCAATTGCATATATTTAAATTAATTTGCAATCTCAATAGATCTAAGTTCTCTAATAACCATAACTTTAATTTGCCCCGGATAAGTTAAAGATTTTTCTAATTCTGCAACAATTTCTCTCGATAGGCTTTGAGCCTTGACATCATCAATAGTTTCGGGGTTAACAAAAACCCTAAGTTCTCGTCCAGCTTGAATCGCGTATGATTTTTCAACACCATCAAAATTATTTGCAATATTTTCTATATCTGATAATCTTTTAACATAATTTTCTAATGAGTTATGCCTAGCCCCAGGTCTTGCTGCACTTATCGCATCAGCGGCAGAAACTATGAATCCTTCAACAGAAGAATGTACATCATCGTGATGTTCAGCTATCATGTCACAAACATCTTTATCAATGCCTTGTTTTTTGCATAATTCTGCTCCGACTTCAGCATGAGGTCCTTGGACTTTATGGGTTAAAGCTTTGCCAATATCATGCAAAAATCCTCCCATTTTGGCTTTGTTGATATCAGCTCCAACCTCAGATGCTATCAGAGAAGCCAACCATCCAGTCTCAATTGAGTGTTGTAATACATTTTCGCCATAACTATATCTATATTTCAATTCTCCCAAAGTTTTAATTATTTCATTTGGCAATCCAGATATACCTAATTCTAGTACTGCATTTTTCCCTGCTTTCATTATGTTTTCTTGAACTTCTGTATTTGACCTAGAAACAATATCTTCAATTTTTGAAGGTTGAATTCTGCCGTCTTTTATCAATTTTTCAACAGACATCCTAGCAACTTCCCTTCTAACAGGATCAAAAGAAGATAACACAACCATGCCAGGGGTATCATCAATTAGAACATCAACACCCGTAGCAGTTTCTATAGATCTTATATTTCTACCTTCACGCCCTATCAATCTTCCTTTCATATCTTCGTCAGGCAAAGCAACTGAACTTACGCTTTTCTCTGAAACAACATCTGAAGCGAATCTTTGTATAGAATCAACAATTATTTTCCTAGCAATATCATTACTCTCAAGTTTTATTTCTTCAACTTGATGCATATATCTTTTTTCAATTTCTTCTTTACTTTGTATTTCTGCTTCAGATATAAGTTGGTTTTTTGCATCTTCTATAGATAAGTTAGTTATTTTTTCCAGTTCAGAAACTTTTTGATCAGTGATGTCGTTTAATTCAGATTCTTTATTTCGAATTTTTTCTTCTAATTTGAATAATTTTTTTTCTTTATGAGATAAAGAGTCAATCTTTTCTTTAATCTCACTATTTTTATCAGATATTTTTTTCTCGGATTTTTCTAATTCAAATTTTCTAGAACTCATCTCCTTCTCTGCTTTTGATAAAGTATTCAAAGCCTTTTCTTTAGCCTCAACCAATATCTCAGTTTCCCTCTTTAAAGCATTTTCAATTATTAAATTAGCTTCTGATCTTGCATCTTCTGATCTTTTATTATTGATATAAACAAGAAATAGAAACCCTATAACTCCAAATAACAAACCTACTATAAGAGATATGAAAATATATAAATTATCCATATTCTTACCTATAATAAGTATTTTTTTAATACATCCATAGTATTATTCCAAAAGATTATAGTCAAGTTTATTTTAAAAATACTAAAAAGAGGTTAAATAAAATATAATTGCACTATATTTTTATTTGTGCGAATTGCAAATCATGTTATAATTTTCCTTCGTCTAAAATAAAATCAAGGATTATTTAAAATAATGAATAACCATACATATGAATTAGCAATGGTCATTTCACCTGAACTAAGACCAGAAGAGATTGACTCTTTATGTAATCAGTTAACTGATTTGCTGAATAAAAACAATTCAAAACATATACATACTGACAAAACAAAAGTTAAAAAACTTTCATATCCTATCAATAATTTTGTGGAAGCAACTTATGTATATGTAATATTCGAATCTAACCCAAAGTCTATCAATGTTTTAAACAAATGGACATCAGACGACCCTTCGGTACTCAGATCGCTAGTAATCAAATTAACACCAGCAGAATTAAAATTTAGAGAAGACAATATATTAAACCAAGTGGCAAGTAATTAAATATGGGTAGATTAAATAAAATTATGTTAATAGGGAATGCTGGAAATGATGCTGAACTAAGGTATACTCCTTCTGGAGATTCAGTTGCCTCATTCAACTTAGCAGTAAATGAAAATTATACTAATAGAGAAGGTCAGCAAGTTGATCAAACTCAATGGTTCAGAATTTCCGTATGGGGAAGAAGATCTGAATTTGTTGGTAATTATATAAAAAAAGGAATGCAAGTTTACGCTGAAGGCCGCATTAAATCAAATTTGTATACTGACAATTCTGGAGAAACTAAAGTATCTCTTGAAGTTAACGCATATGATGTGCAAATTGTTCAAGATCCACAACAAAATTCTAACAACCCAATGCCTTCCACTACTCAAACCACAAATATGAACCCACAAAATCAGGCAAGCAATCTAACTCCACCTACTAACGCTGATGGCGCTTCATCATCAAATGAAGCTCAGCAAAACAATCCGATTTCCGAGCCCACAAATGAACAATCTTCCAATGAAGATGATTCTCTTCCGTGGTAATTTATAAATTATCTAATCAAAAATCTATGAGGTAATAATTTGACAGAAGAAAAAAAAGTAACAACAACTAATAATACTGAGCCAAAACCTAATATCCCTAAACCAAATATGGCACTTAAAAATTTCAAATTCAACCCTAGAAGGAATCGGATTTGTTTCTTCACCGATCAAGGAATTATTCCAGATTATAGAGACACTAATGTTATTAGTAAATTTTTATCTCCAACCAAACAAATTATTAGTGCTAGAAAAACAGGAACAACTGCTAAAAATCAACGCCTATTAAGTACAGCAGTTAAAAGAGCAAGATATTTAGGACTTCTGCCATACACTGTTAATCATAAAGGATTAGACGGTAATTGGATGGTTAATTAGATTTACTTAATATTTATATTAACTAATCAAATTTCAATGTTCGATGTCAAGTTCCAATAAAAATAAAAACCAATTTACTGACAAGCGGCACAAAGCCGCCCAAGACCCAAAAATAAGAAAAAGAAATAAATTCTTATTAATTGGAGTTCTAATATTTTCTGTAATTTTTACTATTATTCTATCAACAGGATATATCATTAGGTATGTTATTCCACAAGAAAAAACTATTGTCCAAGTAGGGGAATCAAAATTCAAAAGATCAGATATGTTAAAAATGCTTAGAGTTAAGCAAAAGAATGCAGAAATGGCAGGATCTACAATCAAAAGTAGTGAAGAAATATTCAAATCATTACAAAACATGATTGAAAACGAGATCATTGACCAAGTCGCTCCAAGCCTGGGAATTTCGGTAAGCCAAGAACAACTTGATATTTACATAAGGGATGTTTTTATGCCCAAATACAATTCTGATGAATCACCTGACCCTGTGCAAATCGAAAGAGAGTTTAGAGAAATATTTAATAATTATCTCAATAGTGTCGGGCTAGAAGAAAGTGAATACAAAAAATTCACTAGATGGAGCATGCTTAGAGAGCAAATGCGACAATATGTTGGAGAATCTGTTCCTAAAGTTTCGGAACAAGTTTATTTACACAGGCTAATGGTAATGCCAGATGATGAAATAGATATAATGAAAAAAAAATTCAATGATGGTGTTCCTTTCGAATATATTGTTAGAGAATTTTCTAAAGATAATGAAGAAGTAATTAGAAGAGGAGGTGAAATAGGATGGATACCAAAAGGCATATTCCCTGAATATGACTACATAATATTCGACCTTGAGCCAAATTTACTAAGTGTAGAAGCCCAAAGTATAAAAAATCCTCCACTCTTATTTTTCTTTATGATAACTGAAAAAGATCCTGCAAGAAAAGTTGCTCAAGAAGAACTTGAACAACTAAAGACTAAAGCTTTAAATGATTGGCTAAATACCAAAAGAAAAGAATTTAACGTTCAGGCTACTTTTAACTCAGAAGTACACGATTGGCTGTCGAAACAATTGCAAGTTTCTTCTTTAGAAAAACCAAAAGAGAAAAAATCTAGATTGCAAGAATTAGGTGTCTTGCAGGGCAAGGAAGATTGATGGAAGATATTACAGAAATAGCAATATTGGGAATGGGAAATATAGGAACTGAATTTGTAGAAATCCTGCAGCATCAGCTATCTGAAATAGAAGACATAACAAATCAAAAAATCAAAATCTCAAAAATACTCGTAACAGATCTTAACAAAGAAAGAAATGTTCAAATAAAACAAAATATTATCACTACTAACCCCGATGAAATATTCAACAACAAAAATATTTCTATTGTAATTGAAATTATGGGAGGAGTAGATCCTGCCTTTGAATATGTTTCAAAGTGCCTTGAATCCAGCAAATCAGTTATAACCGCTAACAAAGATCTAATTGCTACTCACGGTAAAATTTTATTTCAAAAAGCCAAAAAGAATAATGTTTCCATTTTATTTGAAGCTGCTGTTGCTTCTGGAACACCGATAATTTCTACACTTATACGAGATTTATCCTATTCAAATATTAATTCAATTAGAGCAATCATAAATGGAACAAGTAATTTTATTCTTTCAGAAATGGAGGAAAAAAACACCGAATTTATGGAAGCCCTAAAATTAGCTCAAAAGCTTGGGTACGCTGAACCAGATCCTACAAATGATATTGAAGGATTCGATGCAAGATATAAACTATCAATATTATCCTCATTAGCTTTCAAAACAGAAGTAGAATACCCAAAGCTACATGTAGAAGGTATTTCAAAAATAGATTCTATTGATTTTCAATATGCTAAAGAATTAGGATATTCAATTAAATTACTTGCAATTGCTGAGAAAATTAAATCTGGAATTTTAGCAAGAGTGCACCCAGCAATGATTGATGTAAATAATCCTTTAGCAAAAATTTCAGGTGCGATGAATGCCATAGAAATCCAGGAAAAGCTACTTGGAACTGTAATTATTCAAGGACCTGGTGCTGGCCCTTCCCCAACATCATCAGGAATACTCAGTGATTTAATACATGTTTTGAAAACAAAACATAATTCTCAATCTGTACCGAATTTGATTAATAATCTGCAAATTAATGATATTAAAACTTTAGAATCTCGTTTTTATTTGAGATTCATTGTGCATGACAAGGCAGGAGTACTTTCAAAAATGTCAAATATCCTTGGAGAGGAAAGTATTTCAATTGCGTCTGTTATTCAAAAAGAAAACACAAACTTGGAAGAAAAATACGCCGACTTAGTATTTATGACATATAAATCAAGCCAATCATCAATTGATAAAGCCATACAAAAAATTGCCAAATTAGATGTGGTAGATCAACTTAAAAGCCTAATAAGAGTTGAATAAATGCTATTTTTTAATTGTTTTCGTCGCTAACATTAGGTTGTTCTGAAACAATATTCAAAGAATCAATTCCTCTTCTTACTTGACCTAAAATTTCTGATAATCTTTCCTCTAAATCAAACAATACTTCTTTAGAATAATTATCTGCACCTTCTTTTTTTGACATTATTTGTTGATCGGCAGAATCAATAATATTTTCTGCCTTTTGCTCTGCTCTTTTAACAATGTCTTCAGCTTCATTTTTACTTTTTTGTATTATTGATTCTGATTTTTTGTTTGCCTCTTCAATTACTGAAGAATCATCTATTAATTGTTCATATTCTTGTTTGCTTTTGTTTGTGATATCAGAAGATTCTCGGTTTGCAGATTCTATAATTCTTTGTGATTCCATATTAGCCTGAGCCAATATACTGTTTTTTTGATTAATAATTTCTTTAGCTTCTTGAATATCTTGAGGCATCAATTCAGAAATTTCTTTAACAAATCCATCTAATTTTGATTTGTCTAACATTACTTTGTTTCCAAATCCAGGAACTTTTACCCCTGTATTAATCAAATCATTAATTTTTTGTAACATGTCATCATTAAGCATTTTATACTCCTTAAACTTTATATTACTCGAATTTTACTTTTAATGCATCAACAACATTTGATGGAACAAGATCAGTAACATTGCCACCAAGTCTTGATACTTCTTTAATTCTACTTGAATATACAAATTGATATTCTAAAGAACTCATCAAACAAACAACATCTATATCAGGTTGTAATTTTTTCCACATTAAAGCCATTTCAAATTCTAATTCAAAATCAAATCCTGCTCTTAATCCTCTAAGAATAAATTCAGCTTTTAAGTTTTTAGCAAATTCTACAGCTAAACCCGAAAATACAACTATATCAACATTATTTATATTACTATCAATAGAATTTTCAATTAACTTAACTCTTTCTTCAGCAGAAAATAAAATATTTTTTTCCGGTTCTGAATATACCGCTACTGTCAAATGATCAAATAATTTCGACGCTCTTTGAATGAGGTCTAAATGGCCATTATGTATAGGATCAAAACTGCCCGGATATATCCCTTTCATTAATCAGATTTCCTTTTTATAAACATTATCTTTGTTCCTCCCTTGGATCTATCATCAACGTCATATAATTCTTTTTGATATATAAATTCTTTAGAATTATTATCCATTTCTAACATTATAACTCCATTATTATTTAAAAATTGATTTAATTCAATTTGTTGTAATATTTTATTATATTCTTTGAAACGATAGGGTGGATCAGCAAATATGTGTGAAGCTTTAATATTTTTGAAATTTAAAAAAGAATAAACTGGCATGCAAATGATTTCGGATTTTTCACTCAAATCAAATTTTTCTAAATTATCAGAAATTTTTGTACATAAATTTTTATTTTTTTCTACAAAAATCACTTTCTTGGCACCTCTGCTTAAAGCTTCAAATCCCATAATACCTGTCCCCGAATATAAATCGATAAATACGGATTCTTCAGTTATATTTTTGGAACTTGAATTTAAAATTGAAAAAATTGTTAATCTAGTTGACTCCATAGTCGGTCTCAGAGCAGGTGATTTTTCAACAAAAAATCTTCTGCCTTTTAAATAGCCACCTGAAATTCTAATATTCATTTTGTTATTATTTTTTTGTTATTAAATCATTCATAAGCATAAAATAACATATAATCCGTGTCCTTTTTTTGATTTTTTATGTAACAAAAAATAACTAATAATCTAAAATAAATATATTAAAATTTTGGTAATTAATAATGGAAAATATCACAAACACAATAAAAAATCTAAAATCAGGAATGGTAGTAACTGCTCATCCAGACGATGCGGAATACGGATGTTCAGGAACTGTAGCTAAATTTACTAACAATGGATCAGAAATGGTATATGTACTATGCACAGACGGCAGCAAAGGTACTGAAGACAAAAATATGAGTCCTGAAGAACTTGCAAGTATCAGAAAACAGGAACAAGAAAATGCTGGTAAAATTCTAGGGCTAAAAGATATTGTATTTTTAGGATATCCTGATGC
>CAJWSY010000014.1 GCA_913045935.1 uncultured Chloroflexota bacterium
AAACGCTTAAATCAGTAACTCCAGAACAATGAATTACGATTTGATTTTCTCGCCATACTAATAATTCAGAAATTTCTTTAATATTTTTATCAGGTGTTGTGATAAAAACAGCATCACATTCATCAGACAAATCTTGATAATTATTTGCTATTTTGGAATTAGTAATCTTGGAAGCTAAATATTCCGAAGAAGTGGTGGATCTACTATATATTTTGTATATATTGTAACCCAAAGAATCTAGTGCTATTGCTATGGATCCTCCAAGAGCACCTGCTCCAATAAATCCAATTCTGATTTTCTTGTAATTTTTCATTAACTTAGATTTACTTAAATAATTAACTATAATTAATTTTATAACATCTTAAGAAATTAATCACAAACTTAGATATAATCATTTCATGACAGGCTTTAATATAGGGAATGCAGATATTGTTTACATATTAATTGTGTATGTATCCTCGGCTATACCATGGGCTTATTATATTGGGAAATTAAGACTCAATTCTGATATAAGAAACTATGGTGATAAAAACCCTGGAACAGTTAACGTTTTTAGAGCTGGCAGCATTACTTGGGGGTTTATTGCAAGTTTTTTTGAAATAACCAAATCTGGCCTTCCTATTTACTTTTTCTTATCTAACTATTCAATTGATCAATTTACGATGATAATCTTTGTAATTGCTTCTTTGTTTGGACATGGCTTTTCACCATTTCTAAAATTTAAAGGTGGAAAATCTCTTGCTGTAACAGCGGGAACTTGGCTTGCAATCACAAAATTTGAAGCTTTTTATATTATTACACCTTGCTTGGCAATTATGAAATTAATACAAAAAAACGATGCAATAACTGTTACTGTAGCTTTTTCTTCATTAGGGATTTATTTATTATTTAGAAATCCTTCAAATTTTAGTACAAATTCTTTATTAATTGGGATTTTATTTAATTTATTGTTTATAATTTTTAAACATAGAAAGGAATATAAAAAGAAAATGGCATTTAGGTTCAAATTAAAATGACAGAAATATTTTTTGACCAAATATTTACAAAAGATAATTTCATATATTGGTATATAGGACTAATTATTATAGCTCTTTTTAATGTTATAACTGGACTAACCAATTTTTTTTGGCTAAAAAAATTACCTAAGAATAAAATTAATAGAAATTATTCATTACTTTCTGTATTGATACCAGCAAGAAATGAAGAAGATATACTGGAAACTACAATAGAATCTATATTAAATCAAGAATACTTAAATTTTGAACTTCTAATTTTAAATGACAATTCTACTGATAACACAAAAAACATTATTACAAAATATGAAAAAAAATATTCTAACGTACATCTTATCGAAGGTGACAAGCTTCCAAAAGGATGGCTAGGTAAAAATTGGGCTTGCCATCAATTGTCAAAAAAAGCAAAAGGAGATTATTTGCTTTTTATGGATGCGGATACAAAAATTGACAAAAGAATATTAGCAGATACGTTAAATGTATTACACAAAGATAAATCTGATTTACTATCTTTAGTCCCCAACAGAGAAACAATATTAATAGCTGATAATGCAATGAAAAAAATAATTTCATGGTTTATTGTTTGCTGGCTTCCAATGAAGTTAGCATTAACTTTAAATATGCCTTTTTTATCTGCAACATTCGGACAATTTATGCTTTTCAAAAAACAATCATTTATAAGTATAGGAGGTTTTGAAAGTATTAAAGATAATCCGGTTGACGACTTTCAGTTAGGAAGAAATATCAAAAGAAAAAAATTGAAATGGAATTTATATGATGGCGAAAACAGAATATCAACAAGAACTTATAACAATAATAAAGACTTTGTAAGTGGGTATTCTAAAAACATTTTTCCTGCTGTAGGTTACAGTATATCTATCTTTTTAAGTATTTTTACAATTTTGCTATCATTTGTACTTTTTTCCACCCTCCCAATTATTTTGTTCCTTATTGGAATGGAACAAAATAATGAATTTATAATTTTAAGCATTACTTTATTTACACTATTGGTTTTATCATGGTCAATTGTGACTTATAGATTTCATTATTCTTTATCTACTCCACTCTCTTTTCCTTTATTAATTTCGTTGGTTATTTTACTAGCCGCAAGATCTTTTTCTGATAATTTGTTATTTAATTCAACTTGGAAAGACAGGAAATATAAAACTCCCAAAAATAAATTAAAAATCTAGCTCCCTTGTTAGATCAGCTACAAAATGTTAGAATTTAATAATTATATTACTAACTAAAAAATGGACCCCAATAAAACAAAAGCCCTAGACCAAGCGATTGGTCAGATAGACAAACAATTTGGTCAAGGATCAATTGTTAGGCTTGGCTCAGAAAATAGTAATCTAAAAGTAGAAGCTATTTCTACAGGATCAATTAATCTTGATTTAGCTCTTGGTGTTCAAGGTGTACCAAAAGGTAGAATTACTGAAATTTTTGGGGCTGAATCCTCCGGTAAATCTACTCTTTCATACCACGTGATTGCTAGTTGCCAAAAATCGTCAGGTGTTGCTGCTTATATTGACACAGAGCATGCATTGGACCCTGGGTATGCCAAAAGATGTGGTGTTAATTTAAATGACTTGCTAGTATCTCAGCCAAATGGCGGAGAAGAAGCATTAGAAATATGTGAATATTTAGTTCGCAGTGGAGCAGTTGATCTAGTTGTGGTTGACAGTGTTGCAGCTTTAGTACCAAAAGCAGAATTAGAAGGTGATATGGGAGACTCGCATGTAGGCCTCCAAGCCAGGCTTATGTCGCAAGCTCTTAGAAAATTAACTCCAGTGATAAGTTCTTCTAACTGTGCTGTCATTTTTATAAACCAGCTTCGTGAAAAAATCGGTGTTATGTTTGGGAATCCTGAAACAACTCCAGGTGGAAGAGCATTGAAGTTTTATAGCTCGCTTAGAATTGATTTAAGGAGAATTGAAACAATAAAAATTGGGACAGAAGCTGTTGGTAATAAAGTTAGAGCTAGGATAGTTAAAAACAAAGTAGCTCCTCCTTTTAAAACTGCTGAATTTGAAATAGTGTATAATCATGGAATTTCAAGAGAAGCAGACATTATTCAACTAGGTGTAGAAAACGAAATAATCACTAAAAGTGGATCTTTCTATTCCTACGGAGAAACACGTCTAGGCCAAGGAAAAGAAGCTGTTAAACAATTTCTAAAAGACAACGATAAAATGTCTAAGGAAATTGAATCCAAAGTTATTAGTATTATTAACCACGAGGATAATCAAAACTAAAATATGGTACTAGAAATAATATTAATAATAATTTCTATTGTATTATCAGCGTTTTTTTCAAGCTCCGAAGCAGCGTTCCTCTCAATACAAAAAACCAAACTTTTTAATATGGTTAATAATAAAATGAAAGGAGCAGCACTTGTCGCAAAATTATTAGAAAATAAAGACAAACTTATATCAACGATAGTTGTGGGTAATGCAATAGTTAACATAGCTTTCGCTGCTTTACTCAGTGCAGTTTTCTTTAAGATTACTGAAGATGAAATTCAAACTGCCTTTTTAACCACTTTAGTAGGAACTGTAATATTGGTTATTTTTGGAGATGTTTTGCCAAAAGCAATAGCTGTAAGACTATCAGAATCTGTAACAAGAATATATGCCAGGCCATTAAGGGCACTTGAAATAATTTTTGCACCTATTGTATTTATGCTTACATTGATATTAAAAGGTATTGATAGTACATCAAATATGAATAGCAGTGCAGATTCAAATTCAATAACAGAAGAAGAACTTTTAACTTTAATAGATATTGGAGAAGAAGAGGGGTCACTTGAACCAGAAGAAGCCGAAATGATTGAAAATGTATTTCGTTTTGGGGACTCTCAGGCGCAAGAAATCATGACACCTAGGATTGAAATCATTTCACTTTCTATTAATTCAACAGTGAAAAATTTTAAAGATATATATTCTGAACACAGTCATTCAAGATTCCCTATATATGAAGGAACTGAAGATAATGTAGTAGGAATAATTTCATCTAAAGATATATTAATGAGTTTATCTAAAAAAGCTGCCGATGATAATACCGAATTAAAAAAACTAATTAGAGAACCTTATTTTGTGCCTGAAACAAAACGAAATTTTGAAATATTTAATGAAATGAGACGCTCTGGAGATAAGATAGCTATCATTATAGATGAATATGGAGGGCTTTCTGGAGTTTTAACTTTAAGAAAATTATTAGAAGAAGTGGTAGGTGATTTTGGTGAAGAAGGAACAGAGCCAGAAGAAGAATTAGTAGAAATAGATATAAATACTTTTAATATTGATGGCGGAATAAGTATTCAGGATTTAAACGAAGAGCTAGAAGATTCAAATATAGAAGTACCTATACCAGATGGAGATTACGAAACTGCTGCAGGTTTCGTGATGCAGAAACTAGGAAGAATACCACAAGTTGGTGATCAAATAGAATTTTCAAATTTAATCTTTGAAGTTAAAGAAATCAAAGGATTAAAAATAGATCTTCTACAAGTTAGAAAAAAAACTAATACAATTCCTTTTTCAAATACTGAAAACACATTATAAGTTATGATTTTAAGTCAAAGAATAGCTACCGAGTTATTGCCTTTCATTGCCAGAAATGTCAAAAGTAAATCTAATGTTATTATTGCATGTTCAGGTGGCGCTGACTCGACTGCGTTATCGATAATTATGTCAAAAATTGTTCACGAATATCCTTTGAACATAAAATTAATCTATATTAACCATAATATTAGAGATGAAGAAATCATTAATAAAGAAAAAACTTATGTAAGTAATTTGGCTTCATTACTGAATTTTGATTATTCATTTTCAGACATAAAACGAAATGAATTTAATACTATTCACAAGGGCTCAATAGAAAATACTTTGAGGGTATTAAGATATGACAAATTGACAATTAATGCACAAAAGTTCAGTTCAAACGTAATACTAACTGGACACACAGCGACTGACAATGCTGAAACTATATTATTCAATATAGTAAGAGGTACAGGATTAAAGGGAATAGAAGGGATAAATAAAAAACTAATAAAAAAAACTGATTCAAAAAATATGCAAATATTAAGGCCATTATTAGGTATTCAAAGAATAACAACAGAGAATATTTGTTCTGAAAACAATATAGTTCCTATGACAGATAGTTCAAATAAAGATCTAAGATTCACTCGAAATAGGATAAGAAATAAAATCATTCCTGAATTAAATAAAATCAATCCAAAAACTATTGATGCTATAAATAAATTAAGTGGGATTGTAAAAAATAATAACAAATCAAATCAAGAATATATTGATCATTTCTTCTGTAAATTAATATCTAAAAAAGGTTTAAGTACAACTATTAATGACTTAATTGTTTTTAGAATATTACCTGATTCTATAAGATCAGAATTAATAAGAAGGATAATGAGTAATAAGTCCGTAAAAAAACAATTTAGTATGGAGCATATTCGTAAAATAGATAAGTTATTATGCTCTTATGGAAACAAACACTATGATTTGCCGGATGGATATAAATTCACGAAAGAATATAATATAGCTCGTTTTGAGAAAAAGATTAATATAAAAATCTAATTATGCAAGTTTATTTAATTTAGGATTATCAATCAAGCCAGGGATTTGGCCATTTCTAGCTACATCTGATCCGTCAATCTGTTTAATTTCTGACGAAAAGACAAGAGGATTCGCAGAACCAATATACTTTTCGACTATAATTCCTTGCACAGGGACTTTGTGGGCATTAATTTTTGAAATAAAATCAGGTTTTATAGCGTTACCAGACAAATATAATTCAACATAATTATAACCCGCATTGTCTAATCTTATTTTTAATTCTTTTACAGCGTCAAAGTCATTAGGAGTATGATTATTTATAACAAACTCAACACCTCTAGTTTTTTCTTTAAGGGCTTCAGAGATTTTCAGGGCTTCATGATTAATTGATTCAATTGCACCTACAGAAAATATTCTTTGAATATCAGGTTGTAATGTAGAATCATATGCTTTTGCAGCTGACACTGCATCTCCAAATAGCATTGACAATGATACTGACATAGTATCAAAAGTAGTTGTATTGCTAATTCGAGCTCCAAGATTAGTACTACATTGGACCGCTCCGCCTACTACGGCAGAATAATCTGCCAATTCAGCAACATTTGGATGAACATATTTAGAAATTCTTGCGAGGATTGGTATTTCTCCTGAATTTGTCACACAATCCCTAGCTGCTGTTGCCCAACCTGAGCACGAACTAAGTATTCCGTTTATAGAAGGTTCATATAATCCAAATCCGCCATATGGCCCAATTATTCTCAACACAACTTCATTAGCTACAATTTCTTCACCTTCATCTAGTGCCCACAATTCACATCCTGTATCAGGCAAAACTTTATCTAGTAAGGATTTAACTTCGTTTAGTCCGGCTACAACTCCATCTGTTGAAGCGTAAAACTCTATAGCCACATTAGGGTTAAGAGAGTTATTTCTTAACACTGCAGCATTTCTTTGATGTCTAATATCCCCTACATCACCAACTAAAATTGGCCTTCTAGCTTCAAATTGATTTTCAACCATAAAATATAACTATATTACTTTAATTTAAAAGAAATAGTATGGTATCGTGAGTAAATACTAATTGCAAGACTTCATTATTGAATTTCATCTGAATTAATATAATTAAAACAAACAAAATAACATACAAACATGACACTTCCAAATACATTTTTTGATTTTTTTCCTACATGGTTAGGAGTATATGGGTTAACGTCCATAATGTTCATAATTTCAGCTTTATTGTTTTATAAGAGAGTTATTTATCATATATTAAGCTCAAATCACAAATTAGATTATTCAAATATAAAACAAAGAATAAAAAATGTTATTGTAAACGGGCTTGGTCAAAAAAAAGTATTAAAAAGAACAAGTATCACTAAAGATAGATCCGGAATTGGACATGTTGTTATTTTCATATCATTCTTATCATACAGCCTCTCATATTTGATTTTCATTTATGGCGATTCAATAAATGAAAATTTTTCTAATATTTTATTAGGATCTTTTGCTAAAAAAGTATACTTAAATTACCTCGAAATATTAGCAGTTCTTGTTTTTATTGTAATTACTTCAGCTTTAATCAGAAGATGGATATTAACTCCCACAAGACTTAAATTTACACTAACTAAAAAACCAGAATCAGCCATAATTCTTTTTTTCATTTTAGCTTTAATGTCTACTCATCTTCTATCTGAAACAATGAATCAAGCTATGAATGTAAGAGATGGATTTTATGTTGTTTCAACAAATTTAAGCAAATTATTTGTAAATTTCGATATTAATCCAAATAGCTATATTTTTATTCACGACTTGTTTTGGTGGATTCATTTAATGATTATTCTATCTTTTGCGGTATATATACCTTTATCAAAACATTTGCATTTATTAGTTAGTCCATTGTCTTTCTTTTTTGGAACACAATCTAATAGTAGTGGAGGAATAATTGACACTCCTAATAATCTTGAAGAAATGGAGGTATTTGGGGCAAATAATATTCAATCCTTTAAACCAAAACAAGTTATGGATTTTTTCGCATGCGCTGTATGTGGCAGATGCTCAGAAGTATGCCCAACTAATTTGACAGAAAAAAAATTGTCACCTATGTATCTAATAAACAACCTAATGAATAGTACTACTACAAATTACAAAGACAAAAATGTTGGTGTAATTGACGAAAATGTTTCGAGAACAGAGATATGGGATTGCTTAAATTGCGGAGCTTGTGTAAATGAATGCCCTGTGGGAATTGACCATATTAGCCCTATAATAGACATGAGAAGGCACTTGGTAATGGAAAAATCAGAAATGCCAGAAACTGCTGAATCTACACTTCTCAGCTTAGAACAACGCGGACATCCTTGGCGAGGAACTACGTTTACTAGATCTGATTGGCATCAGAATTTAGATGTAAAAACTATATCTGAAAATCCAAACGCTGAATATTTATTATGGATTGGGTGTACAGGAGCATTGGTAGAAAGAAATCAAAATGTAAGTCAGTCTATAATTAAAATTTTAAATTCTGCGAAAATAGATTATGCAATACTAAGTAATGAGGAAACATGCACTGGAGACCCAGCAAAAAGGATAGGAAACGAATACTTATTTCAGATACTTGCTAATCAAAATATTCAAAATTTTATTAAATATGATATTAAAAAAATCATCACTCATTGTCCTCATTGTTTAAATACCATTAAAAATGAATACCCATCTTTGGGATTTAATGCAGAAGTTATAAGTTATACTGAGATCATTAATGAACTCATCAATTCTGAATCTATTATCCCAATTAAAGAAAATACTAAATCTGTTGCTTACCACGATCCTTGTTTTCTAGGTAGGCACAATAGTATTTACGAACAACCAAGAGATATTGTTGATTCAATTCCAGGATTAAAAAGAATGGAAATGTGCAGAAACAAAGATAAAGCTTTATGTTGCGGAGCAGGCGGTGGACATATGTGGATAGAAGAAAGTAACGAAAAACGAGTAAGCCATCTAAGAACAGATGATTTTCTAGAAACAGATTCTGAAACATTAGCAGTAGCATGCCCGTTCTGTTTGCAAATGTTCGAAGAAGGCCTTTCAGCAAAAACAGAATCAAAAAAAGAAGTAAAAGATATTGCAGAATTATTAGAGGAATCTCTTGAGAAAGAAGATTAGTATTACAATTGACTCAAGTAATTATTAGCATCATTATACCCTTCCTTACTCCCAACATCAAAGTGAATACTTTCGCTATCAATAACATGAAAATTTTCCGATTTTAATAATTCTACAAGCGCATCAGTTAATTGAATTTCACCACCATGACCAGGTTTAACAATATCAAGATAATCAAAAATTTTTGTACTCAAATAATATCTTCCTAAAATTGAAATATTAGATTTTGTGTTATTTGGATGTGGTTTTTCTTTTAAACAAGCAACTTTTCTATAACTGGAATTTTCACAATCAGATAACTCTATTATTCCAAAACTACTAACCAAATCTTTTGGGATTTTTTTTCCTAACAGAACATTTGATTTTAAATTCAATGAAACTTCTCGCATATTTTTCAAAATAGGTTTGGATGAAAATATAAAATCATCTGGTAATATTATTCCAAAATAATTTTCTGAAATATGAATTTTTGCAAGATTTATAGCATCACCTAAACCTTTGGGAGTGGCCTGCTCAACCATGGTAAAATCTATTGTGAATTTATTAATATCTTGTACAAAAGGTAATTTGTTAGAATTGCAGATATTATCTATATGTTTTTTTAACTTCAAATCATCAGGAGATATAATCAAAATTATTTTTGTTGCTCCTGACATCAATGATTCGGATATAGCATAATCAATTATTTTAAAATCACCTAAATCGAGCATTGATTTACTTGTATTTTTAGTCATTGGATATAATCTAGTGCCTTTACCTGCACAAGGAATAACTACAGTGTGTGACATATTTTGAACTACTTAATTTAAATTAAACTAATGATATAATATCAGTTCTAAATTTTTTCTGTGTCGTAATCAAAAATATAAAATATACTAAAAATGCTAATCCGGAAAGTCTAAATAACAAATTGTAATCAATGTAATCTGCCAGAGCGCCAAAAATCAAATTTCCAAATGCCATTATTCCTCCTGCATGGAGTAAATACAAACTCATAATTCTCCCTCTAATACCATCTGGAACAATTTTTTGTACCATGGTAGTGGTTACAGACATAAATGAAGCTTGAGATGCGCCAACAAAAAAGATACAAATCATACTGATATAAAAGGATGAGATGTCAGAAAAATATACAACATAACCTAGTAAAACTGGAAATATTCCACTTCCCAAGGAAGACATCAAGAACAAAGAAGCTTTTATTTTTGATGTCTTAGCATTAGATAAAATTAAGTTTCCAACCAAAGACCCCGCCCCAAAAAACATAACTAAGTATCCTAAATATTCACCTGAATTGTCGTTTAAGGCGTTTTGTGCAAATATAGGTAAGATAGATTCATATGACATTACTAAAGCGCAATGGACAGCCACAGTCAATATAATTACAAAGATCAATCCATTTGTATAAATATATTTAATGCCCTTAAATATACTACTTAATATATCTGAATCAGTTGCGGATTCTCCTGAAGACACAGTTTGTATTTTATAAATAAAATAAGTACTTGAAAATTGAAAAATAAAACTAAATAACAATAAAAATTGTCCGCCATCCATAATGTTCAAGCCGATAAAAGGAGATCCAATTAGTAAACCAAAAAATCTACTTCCATGCCTTGATGCAGCATTAAGGGTAATAGCATTTAACAAATTTGATTTAGGAACTTGATTCGGTATTAATGATGAAACTGTTGGTTCTTGAAATGTTCTTATAGTGCCTAAAATAAATGAAATTAAAGTTACTAGAATTAAAGGGTAAAAATTAAATAAAGCACATAAAAATAAAACTAAACAAAATATCGAATTAAATATATACATTAACAAAGCAAGAGACTTTCTGTCATATTTGTCAGAAATATATCCTGCAAAAGGCGAAACCAGTAAAAACGGCAACATACTAGCAAATATGACTATTCCAACGTTAGCTGAATTATCTGTTTCCTTTAAAATCAACCATGATAACCCAACAGAAAAAGTCCAATAACTACAACCTGATAACATATTTGAAATCCAAGTCATTCTGAAATCTTTATATTTCAAGGAATCAAACATCCTGTAATTAGTAATTGATTTCATTTTCACCGGCAGAATAAACTACATATAAGTAAACTAAAATAATCTTATTTTAATTTAGAATATAAACAATACATAATATTAACAAAAATATAGTATTTCATTAATATTAAATAAATTACTAAAATTCAAGGCTGTATGATGAAAAAACAAGTATTAGATTGTGTTGTAGTAGGAGGCGGTCCTGCTGGAGCAAGGGCAATTTATGAATTGTCAAAAATCACACCAAATATAGCTTTAATTGATTACAGAGAAACTTTAGGTGATAAATTATGCACAGGAATTATAGGAATAGAATGCGTTGAAAAATACGGTATTGATAAGAATATAATTTATCAAGAAGCGGATTCCGCAGATATAATTAATCCCGCAAAAGACATATTTCATTTAAAATCAGAAAAGCCTAAGGCATATATCATTGACAGAGTTCAATATGTTCAAAATCTAATCAATCAAGCAAAAACTAATAATGCTAAAATAATTCAAAAATATAGAGTAACAGGCATAAATCAAACAGAAGACGAAGTTGCAATATCTTTCTCCAATAAAGAAGAAGAAAAAGTCATATACTCAAAATCTATCATTTTAGCATCAGGATTGGAAAATAAACTTATAAATGAGTTTAATATCTCTCCACTAAAAAAAGAAAACATATTAAATGGATCGCAATTAAAAATCAAATCTAAATATCCAAACGTAATATCAAATACAAAAGTATTTATAGGATCAAATTATGGATTTCAGGGATTTGGATGGATAGTCCCGACATCTAATGATGAATTACTAATAGGAGTTTTAACGAGGGATAAAAGTAAAAAAATAATAACAGAATTTATATCTTTAGTTACAAATAAATACAATATTATTATCAATGAATCAGACAAAAAAAATATAAAATCCTGGGGAATCCCTATCAAACCATTAAAAAAAACATATGATAATAGATTATTAATTGTGGGTGATGCAGCGGGATTAGTAAAACCAATAACTGGTGGAGGGATTTATTATTCTCAAATTTCTGCTGAGATTGCAGTTAAAACTATAAAGAATGCTTTGAAAATTAATAATTTCAATTGTGTAGTAATGGCTAATTATCAAAAGGAATGGGAAAAACAGATTGGTGATGAAATAAATAGAGGTAATAAACTAAGAGATACATTATTTGGGTTTGAAGATAACATGTTAAATCACTTAACAAAATTTACTTTATCTAATAAATTAATTTCAAAAATTTTATTATCAAAGTCTTCATCATTTGATAATCACTTTCAATCATTTGCAAATTTTATAACTAACGAAAAAATTAACAATCTATTTTCCAAATCAAAGTCTGATTCAATAAAAACATTAATTCCAAATTTGAAAAAAAAATTTTTAGATAATCTTAGAAACTAAAATTCCATTTGTTTGTTTTATAATTATTGGAGATTTGAACTCATTTATCTTTAATGCTTCGCGTTTATCAAATTCAGGGTAATGTGGTTGTAATGGATCTCCAAATTTTTTTGATTCCTTACAATCTTCAATCATTTTTACAACACTATGTTCATCTAAATGTGATTCCTCTAAAATGCTTTTGATATATATAGCACACAATTCATCCTCTTCTGTTCTGCGTTCATTATTTTCAGTGTCTCTAGATCCCATCGATACCAAACTAACCTCAGTTGGATCCAATGACTTAATATAATTCGCAGTAGATTTAGCATTTATCAAAGCTCCACCTAAAATTAAATCTGCATTTTTTGCCAACTCAGCTCCTGTTGTTCCATTCATCGTACAGTGTATCAAAGTCTTATTTTTTAAATCGATATTTCTCAAATCAAACGGAGAATTTCCAAAATCGAAATCTTTTGGTCTCTTACCTCCAATTTCTCCCATGCAGTAATCCCCATTACCCTGCTCTTTTAAACTTAATGCATCTGAAATTTCAGCAACATTTAATATAGAATTCACACCTCTATCAAAAGCGAAAGATTGTGTAGTAAATGCACGATATACATCTATAATAACTGTTACACCTTTAGCACTCTTTGCGCCGTTAGATAAACTAAGCAAATTAATTTTCAATTTCAAACCTCGTCTGGTAATACAAAATTTATATCTTTTTCACTTTCTCCAACAATATCAATTTTCGAAGGCTGAATATACGAAATAAATTCATCGATGAGTACTTCAGGAGTCGATGCACCTGATGTGATTCCAATTTTAGTATATTTATTTAGATCGATATCTTTAATTTCTTCTACAGAGTTAATCAAAAAAGATGGAGTTCCGTGACTTTCAGACATCTCTTTTAATCTAACACAATTTGAACTTGTTTCGGATCCAACTACAATAATTAATTCAACGAATTTAGTCAAATTTTTAACGGCATTTTGCCTATTAGTAACAGCGTAACATATATCATTTCTTATGATAGAATTTTTGTATTTTTCCTTCAATTTATTTGAAATTGATTTTGTATCATCAATCGACAAGGTAGTTTGCGATAATATCGCTATAGATTCTGAGTTATTCAATTTAGGAATATTATTTTTTTCCCTATCATCTATTAAAATCATATCAGCCTGTCCCATGGTACCTATTACTTCCTGGTGACCTCTGTGGCCAATTAAAATAATCTTACGCCCTTCTTTACTATACTTTAATGCTTCATTATGAACCTTGGTAACCAGAGGACATGTTGCGTCTATAATCTTTACATTTTTTGATTTTGCTAACTCATAATCTTTAGGAGGCGAACCATGAGCAGAAAATATCACTGTTGATCCATTAGGAACATCTTCAATATTGTCTACAGTTATGGCACCTTTATTTTCAAGATCAGAAACCACATAATTATTATGGACGATTTGATGTTTTATATATACGGGGCTTCCGTATATTTCTAAAGCTTTATTCACTATTTCTATTGCCCTGACAACTCCGGCACAAAATCCTCTCGGAACAGCAAGATATAAATGCATACACAAACCTTTTACTAATATAAATATACTAATATAAATATATTGTATCTTGTGATGCTATAATTTATAAGTATATATAAATTAATCAGGATAGGAATATGATAAATTTAGCTGAAAGAATGCAAAGGTTAGGAACTGAAACCGCTTTCGAGGTTTTAGCAAAAGCAAAAAAATTAGAATCTCAAGGAAAACACATAATACACTTACAAATCGGAGAACCTGATTTTAATACTCCTGAAAATATTATTAATGCCGGCAAACAAGCATTAGATGATGGATATACAGGTTACAACCCTTCTGCTGGATATGACGAGCTTAAAAATGAAATAAAAAAATACTCAAAAAATATAAGGTCTCTTGAATTTGACAAAGACCAAGTAGTGATAACCTCTGGAGGAAAGCCAATTATGTTTTACACTATGCTTGCGCTCATAAATCCAGGAGATGAAGTTTTATATCCTAATCCGGGCTTTCCTATTTACGAGTCAATGATAAACTTTGTAGGAGGAAAACCGGTACCTCTCAAACTAGAAGAAAAACTAGGGTACAATTTTGATATAAACAAACTCGAATCCCTTATTAATGAGAAAACAAAATTAATTATTTTAAATTCCCCAAACAATCCGTGTGGAAGTGCAATTAATGCAGTAGAGATGAAAAGAATTGCAGATATCCTGGAAGATAAAAATATAACTATTCTTTCTGATGAAATATACTCACAATTCTTATACGAAGGATCTCATACAAGTATTTCTAATCACAAAGATTTGGCTTCTAAAACTATAATTCTAGATGGATTTTCAAAATCTTATTCAATGACTGGATGGAGAATTGGGTATGGAATATTTCCAAAAGAATTAGTAGAACCAATAACCAAATTAATAACTAATAGTAATTCTTGTACTGCAAGTTTTACTCAGATTGCTGCAATTGAGGCTCTATCAGGTAGTCAAAAAAGTGTAGAAAATATGGTGAAAGAATTTAAAACACGTAGAGATTTAATTGTAGATGGCTTAAATAGCATCAAAAACATAAGTTGCCCTACCCCGTCTGGAGCGTTTTATGTATTTCCAAATATTACTGCAACAAACCTTTCAAGCGAATTATTTGCAAGTAGATTACTTGACGAAAGTGGTGTAGCAACCCTTTCAGGAGAATCATTTGGAAAGGAAGGTAAAGGCTATATAAGAATATCATTTGCAAACTCTAAAGAAAATATTTCTGAAGCTTTAAATAGAATAGACGCATTTGTTAACAAATTATGAATTACCAAAATTTAATTTCTAATATTAGTGATTGGATAAAAACATATTCACGCAAACACAATATTTCGACTTTAGTTGTAGGTATTTCAGGTGGTGTTGATTCTGCAGTTGTCTCTACACTTTGTGCTTTAACTGGAATAAGCACTATAGTAGTTTCTCTTCCAATCAAGCAATTAAAAATTCAAAATGATTTAAGCATCAATCACGGTATATGGTTAACTGAAAAATATAATAATGTAAAACATGAAATCATTGATATAACAAAGATTTTTTTAGATTTAGAAAAAACTTTTGAAAATTTAAACTATAGTAGTTTGCATTCATTTGCAAATACAAGATCAAGATTAAGAATGTTAGCTCTTTACCAAATTGCAGGAAGTAGCAATGGTATAGTTGTTGGAACTGGTAATAAAATTGAAGATTTCGGAGTAGGTTTTTACACAAAGTATGGAGATGGCGGAGTGGATATATCTCCTATCGGAGATTGCATGAAATCAGATGTTTGGGAAATGGCAAAAGTGTTAAAAATTAACAAAAATATTATAAACGCTTTACCAACAGACGGATTGTGGGATGATGGTCGAACCGATGAAGACCAATTAAATGGACTAAGTTATGAAGATTTAGAGAAGGCAATGAATTTGGAAAAACATAGTAATGACTCTAATGAATTCAATCAAAAAGAATTAGAATTGTTAAAAGTATACAAAAAAATACGCACCCCTAATTTACATAAAATGAATGAAATCCCTATTTTTAAATTAATGAAATAAAATTTTCCTTGTACCATTTTAATTCATTAATACTTTCAATTATATCTGACAAAGCTCGGTGGGAAGATTGTTTCTTAGGTAATTTTGATTTATCACCGCCCCAAGCAAGAAAAGATTCTTTAAAAGAACTTACATCAACATTTCGATAATGTAAAAAATTTTCCAATTCAGGCATTTCTTTTTTTAAAAAAATCCTATCTTGATAGACACTGTTCCCGCATAAAGGTGAAGTTTTTTCTGAAGCAATGTTTGAAATAAAATCTAGAGTTTTTCTTTCTGCTTCTTCTAGTAAGATATCAGATTTTTTTATATCATCCAACAAACCTGATTTGGCGTGCATTTTTTTTGGCCAGTCCTCTAAAGTTTCCATTTCTTCATCAGATCTAGAAATAACTATATCCGGACCTTCATAAAGAATATTTAATTCTTTATCTGTGATAACTGAAGCAATCTCAACAATCACACATTTTGAAGAATCTAATCCTGTCATTTCAAGATCAATCCAAACCCAAAGATCATTTCTTAATTTCTTATTCAATACAAACCTATCAAGATTGAGTTGATAATAAATTAGTCAATTTTTCACCTTCGATGGTTTCGTTGTCAATCAAATAGTCTACTACAGTATTAAGAGTTTTAATATTTTCTTTGATTAACAATTTAGATTTATCATATGCAGTTGTAATGACATTTTTAACTTCTTCGTCGATTTGATTAGCAATACTTTCACTATAATCTTTTTGTTCAGAAACTTCTCTTCCTAAAAATACAGTCTCTTCTCTTTTACCAAGTGTTCTAGGTCCTAATTTATCACTCATTCCATATTTCATAATCATAGTTCTAGCAATATGGGTAGCTTGTTCCATGTCATTACTTGCACCAGTAGTAATGTCTCCAAGCACAACTTCTTCCGCAGCCCTTCCTCCTAGTGCAACAACTATTCTTGCCTCTAATTGTTTCTTTGTTTGTAAGGCAGTTTCGTCGTCAGGTAAAAATCTAGTATAACCTCCCATATGCCCTCTTGATATGATAGAAACTTTCACCGGAGGATCAGCTTCAGGAAGTAAATGACCACATAATGCATGACCTACTTCGTGACAAGCAGTAACTTTAATTGTGTGATCACTCAAAACTTTGTTTTTCTTAGCAGGACCTGCTATAACTCTGTCTATAGATTCCGCAATGTCTTCATGTCCAATCTTATCTTTCTTTCTTCTGGCCGCAAGGATAGCAGATTCATTCATTAAATTAGCTAAATCGGCTCCACTAAAACCTGGTGTTTGAGCGGACAATTGAGATAAATCAACTCCACCTTCCATAGGTTTGCCCTGTGAATGCACTTTAAGAATTTCGGTTCTACTTTTCATATCTGGGACATCAAGAACAACTCGCCTGTCAAATCTACCTGGTCTTAATAAAGCCGGATCTAATATATCAGGTCGATTTGTTGCAGCAATTATTATAATATTGAAACCTTTAGACTCAAATCCGTCCATTTCTACTAATATTTGGTTAAGTGTTTGTTCTCTTTCATCGTGTCCACCTCCCAATCCTGAGCCTCTATGCCTTCCTACAGCATCTATTTCATCTATAAATATGATGCATGGAGAATTAGTTTTTGCCTGTGTAAATAAATCCCTTACTCTCGAAGCACCCACTCCTACAAACATTTCTACAAATTCGCTTCCACTGATAGAGAAAAAAGGAACATTTGCTTCTCCTGCTACTGCTTTAGCTAACAATGTTTTCCCTGTTCCAGGAGGCCCCACTAATAAAACTCCTTTAGGAACTTTGGCACCAAGTTTCTTAAATTTACCTGGTTCCTTTAAAAATTCTACTATCTCTGTTAATTCTAATTTTGCTTCTTCAACACCAGCGACATCTTTAAATGTTACGCCGGTTTTATTTTCAGTAAATTTTCTCGCTTTACTTTTCCCAAAACCAAACGTTTGATTCGCTCCTCCTTGAGCTTGTCTCATCATAAATAAAATAAGACCTCCAAAAAAAATAATAGGCAAGAAGCTAAACAATACATTAAAAGCTGTATTCCATCCACTTCTTCCTTTAACAATAATATTTACATCACTTTTAATTGGGTCTATACCAGAATCTTTCATCAATTCGATTAGGCTAACACCAACTTCTTTTGATGATGTGTATTGCTTACCATCCTGATTAGTAATATATAATTTCTCTCCTTCAACAATGATTTCTTTAACGCTTCCTTTGTCAACCATTTCTAATGCCTCGCTAACAGAAATGTTTGAATCTGTACCAAAGGGATTAGACATTGAAGATAGTATAAGAGCAAATAAAGTTGATGCTATTATAAGATAAACAAATCCATTTTTTTGTAAATTGGATTTCTTTTTTTTCATTTTTACCTCTTTAAGTTTTAACACATATAAAAATTTGTACACTTAAATTTTATCATTTCTTGTACCTTGGAATCAAAACTTTATTGCTATAAAATCATAATCAAGGACGTAATCAATGACAAAAAACAAATCTTCAATAATAAAAATGACTTTAGACAACGGGTTAGATTTCATACTCAATGATGATAAATCAAAAGGATATGTAGCAGTTAACATTTGGTACCATGTTGGATCTAAAAATGAAAAAAATGGTAAAACAGGATTTGCGCACTTATTTGAACATTTAATGTTTGAAGGATCAAAAAATTGTGATAAAAATTGGTTTTCAGTCATTGAGCCAATTAGCATAAAACCTGGTGGAATAAACGGGTCAACAAATACCGATCGAACTAACTATTGGCAAAATATCAGTCCTAATTATCTTGAAAGAGTCTTATTTATGGAAGCCGATAGAATGGGTTATCTGACAGAAGCACTCAATGAAGACAAACTAATTAAGGAGAAAAAAATCGTAATACAAGAAAGAAAACAAAGTTATGAAAACTCACCATATGGCGATAGTGAAGAATTTTTACAAAACTTGTTGTTTCCAAAACCTCATCCGTATAACTGGCAGACTATTGGACTGGAAAAAGATATTAACAATGCAAAATTAAACGAAACAATAGATTTTCATAAACAATTTTACATTCCATCTAATGCCAGTCTTACGATTTCCGGAAATTTCTCATCAGAAAAAGCTGTCAAATGGGTAACCAAATATTTTAATAATATCCCTTCACAGAAAAAACCAAATCCCAAATTTTTAAAACAAAGTTCTTTAAAAAATACAACTACACATGAAATTATCGGAAAGAGCCCTGCTACTCTTCCAAAGTTAATTATTAGATGGCCCACAAATTCTCATAATTTTAGCAAAACAGAACAAAGTATGAGTTTATTATCATTAATTTTAGGAGATGGATTGGGCAGCCGTTTACAAAAATCTTTAGTTACTTCAAATCAATTAGCTCAAGACGTATATGTAGGACATTATGCTCAAGAACTAGCTGGAGAATTTGAAATATCAGCAACGCTAGAAAATGAAAAAAACTTTGATATCGTATACAAAAAAATTCTTGAAGAAATCAAAAATATTAGTGAAAATACCATATCAGACGAAGAAATTTTAATTGCTAAAAATAAATATCAATTAAGTATAAATAGGCAGATTGAGAAATCAGGCGGATTCGGAGGGATAGCAGATATTCTTAATTATTTTAATATTTATGGCAAAAATCCTGCAGAATTTTTAACTTATATGAATTCATTTAAACTGGTTAACAAGAAAAACATATACGAATCTGCTCAGTATTTAATTTCATCTCCGCATATAAATTTATATTACAAAATTAAAAAATGAATAATCTACCAAAACCTAGTAAACAAAAATTAACATTTAATAAAGTTAAAATTAACCACTCAATTTTAAGAAATAATATCAATTTGTATAATGTGATAAAACCTTCTTCGGACCTCGTTACATTTGTATTGATTTTGCCTATAGATGAACAATCTACTAGTACCTATCCAAGTGGATCTATTAGTTTAAGTTTAAAAATATTATTTGAACAAATGAATGATAAATCAAACATGTCATTACAGCAAAAATTGGAAAACAGTGGATCTGATCCTATTTATTCTTCTGATAGTGAAAAAATAATCATCGGTTTTCAATCCACATCAACTAATTGGGAAAATTCACTTAATATTATGCTAGATGCAATAAAAAATATTGATATAAATTCTGATGAATTTATGAGAATCAAAAAATTAAGATCAGGAGAAATATTGCAAAATGAAGGCAATCCTATGTTTCTAGCACGTTCGGGGCTATTAAGTAATATTTATAACAGTAATTCAATTAAATCTTATAATTCAATAGGAAGGCTATCTGAAATAAATCAAATGAAACTAGAATCAATTAAAAATATTGCAAAAAAAATATTTGAAATAAACACAAAAACTAAGATAGCACTGATTAGCAATAATGAAGATCCTAATCTTATAAAAATTTTAGATAGCATCAACCCAGGTTTAGATACAAAAGAATACAAACACAGCAACGATCAAGGTCTTAATAAAAATTTATTAATTACAACAAAAATACCTAGCCCCCAAAGTGTTATTTTATTTGCCAAGAGACTTTCAATCCCAAATTTTAACGAAAGAATTTCACTAGAAATATTTAATGAAATATTTGGTGGTTCTTTTATGTCGAGACTAAACAGTAATTTAAGAGAAAAAAATGGATATTCTTATGGATTTGGATCTAGTATTAGTTGGGCAAGCAATTCTGAGCCTACTATTTTTGCAGGAGGTTCTGTAAATTCTGCAAACACTTCAGATTCAATTGACGAAATTAATCATGAGATAAATAGCATCTTTACAAACAACAAGCTAAAAGACTCTGAAATTAACAATGCTATATTTTCTATTAAATTAGGATTCTTAAAAAATTTTGAAACACAGATGTCATCTCTTAGTTTAACAACCAAAATTATTTTAGAAAATTTAAGTCTAGACTTTCATGATTCATATTTTGACAAAATTGAATCAATCACAAAAAATGATATTTACGATTATATAAACCTCAACTTTAGTAATCTAAACGATTTTTCAACTGTTGTAGTAGGGGATAAAGCTCAATTAGATAAATTAATTAGTGCAGAAAAATTATATGCTGACATTATAAATGCGGAAAATATAATTTGAAAATGAATTTCTATTATGATTGAAATCATTTCACTGAAATGATACAATTTTTGTCTTGTTTAGTATCAGTTCAAAAAGGTTTATATTGAGTAAAGTAAGAGTAGCTATCATTGGTGTAGGTAATTGTGCGTCTTCTCTAGTACAAGGAGTAATCAAATACCAAAATGCCAAACCAGAAGATAAAATACCTGGAATAATGCATCCGGTCTTAGGTAAATACCATATAGGTGATATAGAATTTTCGGCTGCTTTTGATGTTGATAAAAACAAAGTTGGAAAAGACCTTTCAGAAGCCATATTTTCCGAACCAAATAATACAATCAAATTTCAAGATGTTCCAAAATTAAATGTTCCAGTCCACAGAGGAATGACTCATGATGGCATAGGCCAATATCTTGGAGAAATAATAGAAAAAGATCCTTCCTCAACTGATGATATAGTTTCAATTTTAAAAGAAACTAAAACAGATGTTGTTGTAAGTTACCTTCCTGTAGGTTCTGAAGAAGCAACCAAATGGTATGTAGAACAAGTATTAAAAGCAGAATGCGGGTTCATAAACTGTATTCCTGTATTCATAGCTTCAAGTCCAAATGGCTACTGGCAAAAAAGATTTGAAGACGCCGGTGTTCCCATAATTGGTGATGATATCAAATCACAAGTTGGTGCCACTATAGTACACAGAGTTTTAAGTCGGTTATTTATGGATAGAGGGGTTGAACTTGAAAATACTTACCAACTTAACTTCGGAGGAAATACTGACTTCCTGAATATGCTAGAAAGAAACAGGTTAACTTCCAAAAAAATATCAAAAACACAATCAGTGACTTCACAAATAGACTATGAAATGAATTCTAAAAATATACACATTGGTCCAAGCGATCATGTACCTTGGTTAACAGATAGAAAATGGGCATATATCAGATTAGAAGGTAATAGTTTTGGTGATGTTCCACTAAATTTAGAGTTGAAATTAGAAGTATGGGACAGTCCAAATTCTGCAGGTGTAGTTATTGATGCTGTTAGATGCTGTAAAATAGCAATGGATAAAGGTATGGCTGGAGCAATTGAAGCACCATCTAGTTACTATTTCAAATCTCCACCCTCTCAACACACAGATAATGAAGCTCGAAAACTTCTAGATGAATTTATAGAATCATCACTAGAATAATTTTGTTAAATGAAAGTTTGTATAGTATGCCCTTATGGTATATCTTCGCCGGGAGGTGTATGGAATCATATACAAAATCTTTCCAACGAAATTAAAAACAAAAAAATCGACTACGTAATTGTTTTCCCTACATCAAATTATAATTTGAAAAACAACAATTATTATCAAATTGGAAAGCCATTTAAAATCAGAAGTGCCGGATCGATAGCCAATATTACAATTTCCCCATTTATAGGAGATAAAGTAAAAAAATTTCTTTCTTCATATAAACCAGACATAATACACATTCATGAACCTTTTGCAGGTAGCTTGCCAATGTTTTTTATTAAATATGCAAAATGTAAAATCGTAGCCACATTTCATTCAAACAAGGGAACATGGTTATATAAATACAAAATGTCAACTTTATTCAAATCTTTGTATAACAAAATTGATTATAAAATAGCAGTTTCTAACTCAGCAAAAAATTATATTAACAAACATTTTAAAAATAATTACGTCATAATTCCGAATGGTATAAATACAAAAAATTTCAAATCTTATACTAATACTAAAAATTCTAAAATTGTAAATTTACTATTCATTGGAAGAAACGATAAAAGAAAAGGGTTAAGGTATTTAATTGAAGCTCTTAAGAATTACAAATTTGAATTCCCTGTTGAACTAACAATTATTGGTCATGAGTATAAAGGTAATGAAATTGATGGAATAAAAATTTATAACCCCGGAATAGTAAGCGAAGAATTAAAACAACAAATATTAGTTAACTCAGACATATTATGCGCTCCATCATTAGGATACGAAAGTTTTGGAATAATATTACTTGAAGCAATGTCAAGCAATACAGTAGTAATAGCATCAAACATTGAAGGGTATAATGAGATAATAACTCATGATGTTAATGGTTTGTTAGTTGAACCTAAAAATCCAAAATCAATATATGAATCAATAAATTATATTTATAAAAACAAACAACATAAAAATTTGATAATTAAAAATGGGCAAAACACCTTAAATAATTACGATTGGAATAATATTTCTGATAAAATAATTGAAGTATACAAAAATTTAAAATAATTAATTGAATCAATATCAAAATTTAAGAACAAACCTAAAATCGGGTATAAATAATATTCTAAATATCTCAATCATACCTTTATTAATCAAATTAAAATTAACTCCCAATAAAATAACGGTTGTCGGATTGTTGTCATCTATAATTACAATGATTTTAATAGCTGAGGGATACTTATTAATCTCAGGTGTCATGATAATTATATCTAGCCTTTTTGATCTTATAGACGGATCTTTGGCAAGATATACAAATTCAGCTTCAAAATTAGGTGGCTTTTTTGATGCTGTAATTGACAGAATTTCTGAATCAATTATTTATTTAGGGCTGCTTATTTATTTTGTTAATGATAGCCATACGGCCATTATAATATTTTTAAGTGCCTTAATTAATCAACTTGTAAGTTACGTGAAATCCAAGTATGAATCATATGGAATAGAAGGAGAGGTGGGAATATTTACAAGAACAGAAAGAGTAATTGTTTTATCTTTAGCTTTAATTTTAGGATCCTATAATTTATTTATTCTTTACCTATTATTATATGTCTCCATATTACTTTCTTTTATAAGTTTAATTCAAAGATTAATTCACGGCTTAACAGGAACAAAAAACAAATGAACTTAAATCATATATTTCTCTCATTGCTAGGGTTTTTATTTATTTTTATTACAAATCTCAATCCAATAATAGCAGAAACAAAATTAACAAAAACAGAAACGTCAATTGAAATAAACTTCCCAAAAGATATCCAATTTAAAATATCAGGAGAATTAAATGATGAAATTGAAGCTGTTAATTTGATTTTTAAAATAGGTTATAGTAATTCGAATATAATACAACCAATTAATTTTAATCAAAATCAAAATAACTTTGAGGGAAATTTAACATGGAATACAAATACAACTAATAAATACATACCACCTGGAAGCCCTATAGAATATTACTATGAAATTAAAACGACTAGCAAAAAAACATTTTCTAGTAAAATTAACAAACTTGTATATCTTGATAACAATAAAAAATGGAATAGTGTTAAATACAAATCAATTACAATGTACTACATTGAAGTTTTTGAAAATGTTGTGCAAAGCAGAGCAAATGATTTGCTTGAAGCTACTCTCCAAACAGTCGAATATATTTCCCCACTTTTAGGACTAGAAGCAAAAAACGAACCCTTAAACATTGTACTTTTTAATGATTATTCTTATATGTCAAAATCATTAGCTCCTAAAAGTGATGCTCAATCTGAAAAGCTTATTACACAAGGACAGGCATATCCAAAACATGGTGTAGTATTGTTACTAGATGGCAGGGAATCGAAAGGAACTGCAAGTCATGAGATAACACATATTCTTGTTGACAGAGCTGCAGGGTCACCCTACACAGTTATTCCTTCATGGTTAAACGAAGGATTAGCAGAATACGCTAATCCAATTAAAGGATTTTCATATCAAAATTCATTTGAAAATAACTTAAAAACTGACACTTTACTCTCAATTACAAAATATACCTCTCCTCCTGGCAAACCAGAAGATATTATATTGTTTTATGGTCAAGCAGAAAAAATTGTAGAATATATGATAGAAACACTAGGTCGAAAAGAATTTACTGATTTCATTAAAAGCATGAAAAGTGGTATGTCTTTAAACAACGCTTTAGAGAAAATATATGGAATGAACAAAGTTGAAATAGAAAATGAATGGCGAAAAGAAATTGGCGCAAGCTTAATTGAAGAAACAAATAAAAATACCAAACCCAAATCAACCACAAGTTCGGTCCAATTATATACATTAGATAGCATGAAAAATGATTCAAAAGAAGTAAATAAGCCTACTGAAATAAATCTGATTAAAGCAAATGATTCCGAAAACATTTCTGAAGATAAAGAAACAAGATTAAATAATAAAAATTCATGTGGATTGTCAGACTCTAATGAAATCTTAATGTTAGTCTATTTTTTTAGTGTTGTGATGTTATATAAAAAGAAAAACAGAAAATAAATTTATCTAGTTCTTGGATTTAATACATCATTTAAAGCATCACCTAATAAATTCCAGCATAATACTAATAAAAAGACTACAGAACCTGGTCCAATTAGAAGCCATGGTTCATTTCTTATAACACTAATACTACCTCCCTCATATAGCATTCTTCCTAAACTTGGTCTAGGTGGTTGAATCCCTAATCCCAGCCAACTCAACACAATTTCAGTCCCCACCATGGCGCCCATTCCCATTGTTACGGAAACTACTAAAGGACTGATAGAATTGGGTAATAAATGTACAAACAAAATACGTTTTGTACTAGCACCAACAGAGATTGCTGAATCTACAAATTGATTTTCCTTTAGGCTAAGAACTTGAGCTCTAATGAGCCTTGCAGTCCCAAGCCAGCCAAAACTAACTAAAGCTAACGATACAACCAAATAATCAGCAACACCGCTTTTAACTAATCCAGAGATACTATAAGCATCCTCAATGTGCCTGACAAAATCTAATATTCTAGGTCTTAAGGTAGCAGCTAGTATTACAACAAGTAATATATCTGGGAAAGATGATGATATTTCTCCTAGTCTCATAATTAAAGAATCAAATTTACCTCCCTTATAACCTGCTAATAATCCTAATCCAACTCCAATAACTAATCCTCCAGTTATAAGAGCAACAAAAGTAATAATCGCTGTATTTTGAATTCCCCATAATACTCTAGTAAATACATCTCTACCTGCCCTGTCTGTTCCCATAATATGTTCAATGCTTGGTGGTTTTTTTATATTAGTATAATCTTGGGAAGTATAATCGTAAGGTGAAATAATCGACGCAAAAATACCACCAAAATAAATCAGTGAAAGCATTAATATGCAAAAAACAGCAATCTTTTTTTTGAATAATCGTTGTATCGCATTTTGAAAATGACCATTAGATTTTTTCATTTATATCTAATCCTCGGATCTATAATAGAATAAGAAATGTCAGCTAATAAATTTGCAAATATAAATGCCACGGCGCTAACAAGAGTTATGGCCATAATCACAGGATAATCTCTATTAAAAATTGCTTCAACGCTAAATCGACCAATTCCTGGAATACCCAAGATAGTTTCAGTGATAAATGCTCCGCCTAAAATTCCGGCAAATGAAAAAGACAATATTGTTATAATTGGGATCATAGCATTTCGAAAAACATGTCTATTGCTGATAGTAAAAATACTTAGACCTTTAGATTTGGCTGTTCTAATATAGTCCTGACCTAAAACATCAAGTGTTGATGCACGCATAATCCGTATCATAAAAGCAATGCCTGGAATACCCATCGTTATAGATGGAATAATAATTCTCTTATCAAAAATTCCACCCCACCCTGAGCATGGGACCAAATCAGTTTTTAAACATCCTAACCACAACAATGCAGGTATAGTGATCATTATAGGGATAGACATGAAAAACAGAGATATTGTTACTATTAATGGATCAATCCAAGTACCTTGTTTGTGTGCAATAAAAAATCCAAGAGGAAGTCCAATTGATACGCTAATCAACAGGGCTACGAAACTTAACTTTGCTGATACTATTAATTTAGGCAAAATCAATGTAGAGACAGGCCTCCCTCTGTATCTGAGGCTTTCACCAAAGTCTCCTTGGATTGCTTTAGAAATATAAGAACCAAACTGGTAAAGAATTGGTTTGTCTAAGCCCATTTCTGACCTTATACGTTCAGCAACTTGAGGATCATATTTAGTCCCCATCATAATTTCAACAGGATCACCTGGTCCAAACCGACCTAGAACGAAAGTTATAAATGCAACGGATACCAAAAGGACAGGAATCCACATTAATCTAGCTAAAATATATTGCCACATTATTTAACTTTAGTGATTTTAATCTACAATTTCAACCAATGCAAACTTAGGTACACTCATTGGAGTAAGCTTGTAATTTTTTACTCTTTGATTTATAAGTACATATTGATCACCCGGAAACCATAATGGAATCCAAGGACTATCATTTACAATAATCTTTTCAGCTTGATTATAAAGATCTAAACGTGTCGAAACATTCTGCTCAACTCTGGCTAATTCTAATAGATTATCAACCTCTAGATTATAGTAATTATTATGATTAGTAGATTTTTTTGAGTGAAAATTAATATCCAAAAAATTTTCTGGATCGGGGTAATCAGCAACCCACCCTAGTCCAGAGAAAAATTGTAACTCTTTTTTATTTAACATTTGAAGAAAGGTAGCCCATTCTAATTGTTGTATTTCTACATCAATTCCTAAAGTCTGTTTCCACATTTCAAGTATGACCTCAATATCAAGACCTGCACTTCCACCTGTTCCAGGTACAGACAAAATTAACCTCGGTAGCTTGGCAATATCAGAATACTTGGATCTAGAAAGAGCATCTTTAGCTAATTGTTCATCAAATTTGAATCCTTGAACATTTTCATTATAACCAGGGAACCCAGGAGGCAATATATTATAAGCAGGCTTTACTAAATCTGATAAAACTTCAGTTGCTATTAATTCTTTATTAATTGAATATGCTAATGCTTGTCTAAAATAAATATCGTCAAAAGGAGGTTCTTCAAGATTAAAACCAATGTAATACTGAGAAAAATCCAGTGGAGCAACTACTACATCATTGTTTAATTCACTGTTTGGATCGAGAACACGCTCTAAATCTGACATTCCTACACCGGTAATATCAATTTCACAATTTTCATACATAGCCATGGCAGAACCTCCCGCCAAGTTCATAGAAACATAATCTAATTTCGCTACAGATTTGTGCCAATTATCATTTCTTTTTAATATGAGTTTTTCACCAACTAAATATTTATCTAGAATGAAAGGTCCAGATCCGTTAGGTTTTTGGATCCAATCAGGATCACTCAGACTTTCTTGGTCTAGAATAAATGCTACTGGGTAAGTAAGTTTTGCAAGAAAATAAGCCTTCGGGGAGTCTATATTAATTTCTATAGTTCGTTCATCTATTTGTTTGATACCACTAATCGTTGTTGCCTTGCCATTGATAACATCGGAAACGCCTATAATATCACCTAGATAATCTTTTGCTGTAATAGAAGCAGTTTTGGGATCTGCAGCGCGATTGAATGACCATACTATATCAGAAGCTGTCATTTTTTTTCCGTTATGAAATCTGATGTTATCTCTAATAGTAAATGTATATTTCATCCCATCATCACTTATTTCCCAAGATTCAGCTAAATCTGGTGTTATCTTCAAATCTGTATCTAAGGAAACCAATCCACTATACAATTCTAATATTATTGAGGCAGAAGTTGAATCTTGTGCTATATGGGGGTCTAAGGTAGGCGGATCGGAGTAAAGAATATTAAGTGTATTTTCAGCAAGCTGAGAATTAGAACAACTATTATTGAGGGTTTTATTTTTAACTTCAGAATCAGATCTAAAGGGCATATCATTTAATTCTTCTTCATTAGAATCACCAGAACAACCAATTATGACAAACAAAGTCATCAAAGTAAAAGCAAATTTTAGTTTATTTAATTTTGTATAATAGTTCAAATTCATAACTTGTCCCTAATTTAATTTTAAATTATATAATATACTTGAAATATTAAGTAAATTTTAATTTTTCCCCATTCTTAAAAATTTATCAATAAAAATATTTAATTCCCCATCTAAAACATTATCAGGATCCGAAGATTCCCAATTGCTTCTATGATCCTTGACCATTTTATATGGATGAAGTACATAACTTCTAATCTGATTTCCCCATTCTGCTGATACATGAGGACCTTTTAATTTTTTTTCATTTTCATCTCGTTTCTTAATTTCTAAAGATAATAGCCTTGATTTTAAAATTTTCATGGCTATTTCTTTATTTTGTGATTGAGATCGTTCATTTTGACATGAAACTTTTATTCCTGTCGGAAGATGAGTAATTCTTATTGCTGTAGAATTTTTTTGGACACTTTGTCCTCCTGCTCCTCCCGCTTTAAACGATTCTATTTGCAAATCATCTGATTTAATATCGATTTCAATATCGGATTCTATTTCAGGTAAAATTTCAACAAGAACAAATGAAGTATGCCTTGCATTATCTGAATCATATGGCGAAAGCCTGACTAACCTATGAACTCCTTTTTCACTTCTTAGCATGCCATAAGAATTAAATCCATCAATGCTTATAGTACAACTTTTAATTCCAGCTTCATCTCCTCTGGAAATTTCTAATATTTTTGCGCTCATATCATTTTTTTCAGCCCATCTTGTATACATTCTCATTAACATACTAGCCCAATCTTGAGATTCAACTCCTCCGGCTCCTGCATGAATAGATAAAATCACATTTCTGGAATCAAATTCGCCATCAAACAGTGTTTTTAATTCAAGCTGATCTAATGACAAGCTAAGTTTGTTAATTGATTCTAAAATTTCAGGCTCTAAAGAATTGTCCTTTTCTAGAATAGCAATTTCTATAATTTCGCTTATTGATTCCAAAGTCAAAATAACATTATCAATTTCCTTTAATTGATTTTCATAAGAAGCCAATTCTTTAGAAATTTTTTGTGCTTTAGTTGAATTATTCCAAAAATTTGGATCAAGTGTTTGTTTAGTTAAAAGTTGAATGTTGTTATTGAGTTTATCAATTTCAAAGACGCCCCCTTAGGCTATCAAATCTTTTGGACAATTCTTTAACTTTCAGATTCGCATTTTCCATAAAAAACAATTTAGATTATATACAGAACTATTATAACTACATATAATATTCATTTAAATATATAAGTAAACTAATATGCTAGACTTGCTAATCAAAAATGCGGAGATTGTAGATGGAAGTGGTAATCCGTCTTACAAGTCCAATGTAGGAATAATAAATAATGAGATAAAAATCTTAAGAAATCACGATTCTTCAATTGAAGCTAAAAAAACTATTGACGCTAGTGGTCTAACTTTAACACCTGGATTTATCGATTTTCATGCGCATACAGGCCTTAGAATTTTAGATGAACCTCTTCATGAGCCAAAAATAACACAGGGTATTACAACTGAGTTGATTGGAGTAG
>CAJWSY010000015.1 GCA_913045935.1 uncultured Chloroflexota bacterium
ACCAAAAGCAGAAGCAGAGGAACCAAAAGCAGAAGCAGAGGAACCAAAAGCAGAAGCAGAGGAACCAAAAGCAGAAAACAAATAAATATGCTCATTTTTCAATTAGGAGGAAACAATGGCAGATAAAAAAGAAGAAATATTAGAATCAATAAAAAATTTATCGGTAATGGAACTTTCTGAACTAGTTAAGAGTTTAGAAGATGAATTTGGAGTAACTGCAGTAGCAGCAGCTCCAGCAGCAGCTCCGGCAGCAAGTGGAGACACAGGTGGAGATGCTAGTGCTGACGCAGCCGACGCTACAGTTAATGTTGTACTTAAAGACGTAGGCGCTAATAAAATAAACGTTATTAAAGCTGTTCGTAAAATAACTTCATTAGGACTAAAAGAAGCTAAAGATTTAGTAGAATCTGCTCCTAAACCTGTTTTAGAAGGAGCTAGTTCTGACGATGCTAATTCTGCTAAAGAAGAATTAGAATCTGCAGGCGCAACTGTAGAATTAAGCTAATAATTTTTTATTCAACAAAACACATGATTAATTATGTGTTTTGTTGAATAATATTTTCGCACAGATTAGCGCAATCTATTAAATCTGGAATTGATACATTTTCATTAATGGTATGCATTCCTTTGACTCCCATCCCAATTACAACTGATTCTATATCATTTTTCATAAATATATTACCATCAGTTCCTCCTCCTGATCCTTTTAGAGTAGGTGTAAGTCCTAATTTATCCAAAGAATTCAACACAACTTTTAGCGCTGAATTATCTTTCTCTATAGTGTATTTTTCAAATTGAATTTCTGATTTGAGATTTATTTGAGATTCTTCAATTTCATTCATAGTATCTTCTACAGCTGTTTTCAGTGATTGATTTAAATTATCCATTGTTTCTATACTACTGGTTCTAAATTCTCCTTCAATATATAGGTTTGAAGGCACAGCATTTCTGACAGTTCCTCCTTCTATTCTCCCAATATTAAATGTTGTCTCTTCATCTAGCCTTCCTTGAGGAAGTCTATTAATTAAATTTGTAGCTATTTTTATTGCTGATATCCCTTTTTCAGGTTCAACTCCTGCATGAGCAGCTCTTCCAATTATTTCTATATCAAAACCAACATAAGTAGGACTTGAACTTGTGATCACACTTGGAGGGCCTTCACCATCAAAAATAATAGCTTTTTTGCCATTAATTTTTGAAAAATCTAAATGCCTAGCACCTTGAAGAGCAACTTCTTCTTCCCTTGTAAAAATTAATGTAAGATTCTTTAGTTCATGCTTGTTTTCTTTCAGTGAATCTAAAGCTTCTAAAATACCTGTCAATCCAGCTTTGCAATCTCCGCCAAGAATTGTATCTTCTTTTGAATAAATTGTGTCTTTATCAACTACGGGAATGATACCTCTACCTGGTTCAACGGTATCCATATGAGCTGATAAAATAATATTTTCTTTAGAGCTTTTTTCTGTATTTGCAATGAGGTTCCCGTAACTGTCTATGTTAATTTGAAATCCCATTTTTAAAAGTTTGTTTTCTATAAAATCTCTTACTTTTTCTTCTTCACCAGACGGACTATCTATACTCACCAAATCACAGAATGTCTTTGTCAATCTTTCTCTATTAATCATTTTGTTACCTTTTGATATATAATGGCTATTAATAATTTACATTATAGATTAGCAAAGAATTTAAGATATGAACATATATATTTATGGAACAGGTGCTGTTGGAGCATTTGTGGGATCATTGTTATATGAAAAAAATTGCAATGTTTTATTTCTTTCTAGAGGGAAAACATTTTCGGAAATCAAATCTAATGGACTAGAATTAAAAACCAGTAAACTTTGTCATGTCAATATTTACCCTGAAATTTATGATACTAATTTTAGTAAACAACAAAAAGACTTTCCATTTGAAGCAGATTTAGTTATTTATTGTGTCAAGAGCTATCACAATAAAGAATCGATTGATTATTTATCTGATTTATTTAAAAAAAATGTCCCATTTATACTAACTTTACAAAATGGCTTTAGAGCAACTGAGCAATTATATGATTTTTTTGGTGAAAAAATACTTACTGGAGCAGCTTATATTGATGCGATATTAAGTGAAAAAGGAAAAGTGTTTGAAACAGGAGGAGATCCTAAAATAGTGCTAGGTTCCATGTTTAATAATGAATTAGATATATTGACTAAAATATTTGATTTAATGAATTCTGATGAACTTGCTATTGAATTAAGTAAAGATATCAAATCAGTGATATGGAGAAAACTAATGTATATATCTTCACTTAGCGGGATTATGTGTCTTTATAGGCAACCACTCGAAAATATTTTAACTGATAAAACTAGCCAACATTTGTTAAAAGAATTGATAACCGAAACTTATAATACATCAATAAAAAACAATGCTAATATACACGAATCTGAAATACAAAAAGTATTTGATGAACTATATTATAATCAGCCCAACTCAATATCTTCTATGTACGAAGACATGAAAAAGGGGAATTTGATAGAAGTAGATGCTATACAGAAATATGTTTCTGATATAGCTAGTACAAATAATTTGCCAGTTCCATTTACGGATCTAATAAGTACAGTTCTATCTAAATATATCGAATTTATTGAAAAATAGTCTAGGCGCCAAATCTAACATCTGCATTTGGGTCAGAATATGTTACACCTTTGCTTTCCCAAAATATTTTTGAAATTTCATCAACAGCTTCTACAAGTTGTTTAGCAGATTCAGAACTTACATTTTGTTTGTTTGCCCCTGCTAATTTATTTGCATTCCAAAATAAGTCGTGTAAATTTGGGTATTTTTCTAGATGTTCTGGTTTGAAATAATCAGACCATAAAATGTTTAATTCATTTTTCACTTCTTGTGCATGATCTTCCTTAACTCTAATAAATCTCGCTACAGTATTTGGTTGTTCTACTTTTGAAACTCCTCCGCTGAGGTCTATATCTTCCATTTTCATAACCATTTTCAATACTGTTTGAGCTGCAATTTTGGCAGCTATAGGATCATATATTCCACAAGGAATATCACAATGTGCATATATATTTGTTGGTGAAAATATTGATTTTATATTTTTAACTAAATTCATTTGAAATCTCCATTTTTAATATCTCAATTTCAATATATTATATATTATTATGTTTAAAATTATGCCAATGAAAATTAACCAAAAAAGCATGGAACCTATACTCTTTGACGGTGATTATGTATTAGTTACTCAGAAAAAAAAGTATAATAAAGGAGATATTGTAGTATTTAGAGATAAGTTTGATAGTAAATACAAGATTAAATATATCTTTGCTGAATCTAATGATTGGGTAAATACAAGTCCAATACTACCTAAAATATGGATAGATAACAATAACAAAAATTATTTAAATAAACTAACAAAACTAGAACATAATACATTTTATGTACTAGGATATAATGAGCAAATGAGCAAAGATAGTAGACATTTTGGACCAATAGCTTATGATCAGATTATTGGTAAATTAATTTTCAGATATTACCCATTTAATTCGATTAGGTTTTTTTAATGAAAGAACAAAAAGTATATGAGCCAGTGATTGGATTAGAAGTTCATGTTCAATTAAATACTAACAGTAAAATGTTTTGTAATTGCGCTATTGCCCCATTTGATAGTTCTCCAAATACATATGTTTGTAATATTTGTATGGGGTATCCCGGAACTCTTCCGTTGATAAATAATAAAGCTATTGAAATGGTTGCCAAATCTGGATTGGCTTTAAATGGAAATATTAATCAAAAAACAAGATTTGATAGAAAAAATTATCATTATCCCGATTTGATGAAAGGATATCAAATATCTCAATTTAAATATCCTATAGTTGTAGGAGGGGAAGTTGAAATCAATACTAATAATAAAAAAAAACATATCAAACTAAATCGTATACACTTAGAAGAAGACACGGCTAAATTAACCCATGCTAATTCTAAATCATTTATTGATATAAACAGATCAGGTACCCCTCTTATGGAAGTTGTAAGCGAACCTGAAATAGGCAATGCTGACGAAGCACGTAAATATCTGCAGGAACTTCATTCTATATTTACAGAAATTGGTGTAACAAAAGGCAATCTTGAACAAGGTCATTTTAGATGCGATGCTAATATTAGTTTGAAACCGATAGGTTCTAAAACTTTAGGTGAAAAAGTAGAAATAAAAAATATGAATAGTTTTAGATCTGTATACAGAGCAATAAATTATGAGATTGAAAGACAAACTAATGAATTAAATTCTAATAAAGTAATTGTCCAAGAAACTAGAGGATGGAATGAATCTAAAGGAATTACAATTTCACAAAGATCTAAAGAGTCAGCACATGACTATAGATATTTCCCAGATCCCGATCTTCCAAACATTTATATAGATGAAGAATTACTATCTGATCTGAAAAAATCTATACCTGAATTGAAAAAAGATAGAGTTGAATACTTGTTATCAAATTACGAATTAAATGAACAGGTAATTCAAATACTAAGTTCTGATATTAATCTTTATGATTATTTTAAAAATATTGAACTACCAAAACCAAGAAACTCTAATATCACTGATCAAGATTTAGCTAATTGGATTACCGAAGAAATTATTAAAATATTAGATTCTAATAAAATTAATACCGATAAAATATCTTCCATTTTCAAACCAAATTATTTAATAGAACTAATTGAGTTAACTAACTCTAAAAAAATAAATAGAAATGGTTCCAGAAATGTGCTTTCTTCAATGGTTGAATCACGAAAATCACCAAAGGATTTAATTGATGAATTAGGTTTGACAAAAATTGCAGATTCTGGGCAATTAAATGAACTATGTATTCAGGCAGTAAATAATAATCCTGATGCTGTGTCTGATTTTAATTCAGGTAAAGAAACAGCTGTTAAATTTTTAATTGGACAAGTTATGAAATTAAGTAAAGGCAAGGCTGATCCAAAAGATGCTGAATTAAATATTTTAAAAATATTGAACAATGAAAAATAACACCTTAAATTCTATTAAAATATCAACTATAGGAGGCGGAACAGGATCTTCGGTTATTCTAAGAGGCCTGAAAGAATTTACAGAAAACCTTTCGGCGATAATAACAGTAGCTGACGACGGAGGTAGTTCTGGTATTTTAAGGAAAGAATTGGGCATTATACCTCCGGGTGATTTTAGAAATTGTGTAGCGGCATTAAGTGAATCAGAAAATTTATTAAAACAAATTTTTGATTACAGATTTGAACAAGGTAAAGGATTGAAAGGGCATAGTTTAGGTAATTTACTGATAACTGCAATGTCAGACATTACTGGTAGTTTTGAAGGCGGATTAGATTTGTCTGCAAAAATACTTGGAGCTAAAGGTAAAGTATTACCATCATCATTAGAAAATATCACATTAGAAGCTATTCTTGAAGATGGCACTAAAGTAGTAGGTGAGTCATTAATCCCATTAAAAAAAGGGAAAATTAATGAGATAAATCTAATTCCTAAAAATGCACGTGGAACAGAAAGCGCTAAAGATGCATTAAATCAATCGGATATAATCATTGTAGGACCAGGGAGCTTGTATACTAGTATTATTCCTCCGTTGATTGTTGAAGATATAATGAAAATCATTCAAGAATCAAAAGCATTAAAAATTTATGTTTGTAATATCGCCACACAAAAAGGTGAAACTGATAATTACACAGTTGGTGAACATATAAATGCAATAAAAAAACATATACATAAAAATATATTTGATTATGTTTTAGTTGATAACGACTTTCATTCTCCAATAACCTCCCATAACGAAGAAAGAGTTAAATTGAGTGAAAAGGATTTGTTAAATCCTCAAATAGTTAAATTTGATGTCAAATCAGAAGAACATGCTATGAGACATGACTCAAAAAAGTTGTCTAATTCAATAATAAAGTTATACAATCAATGGATTAAAAACAAATAAAGGTATAAATTTTGAATACAGTATTTCTAGTACTACAATTAATTTCTGCGATTTTCTTGATTTTTATAATTCTTATTCAAGTAAGAGGCCAAAGTGTGAATATCTTTGGAGGAGGGGGAGATAATTACAGAACTAGAAGAGGATTCGAAAAAGTATTATTTCAATTAACGATTATTATTTCTATATTATTTGTATCATTGGGATTGATTAACGCAGCTTTATCTTGAATGATTTATATATTTCTCCATTTTGTTCCATCATCAGAATCATAAATTGCAATTCCCATAGCTTCTAATTTATCCCTTATTTCGTCAGCTTTTTTATAATCCTTATCCAATCTATGCTTGTTTCTTAGATTTATTAAATCTTCAATTTCTTTAGTATCTAGATTATTATTAGTTTCATTTTCAGAATCGGTATCAATCCCTAATATATTTAGTAATTTTGCCAAAGCTAATTGGCTTTTGCTGATATTGATATTTTTATTGAATGACTGATTTATAGATCTACTCATTTCGAATATTGATCCCAGAGCTAGCGAAGTGTTTAAATCTTTAGACATAGATTGATTAAATTTGTTAATAAATTTGTCAGGGTCTAACTCATCTAAACTGTCAGATGAGTTCAAATTCAATGTTTGTTTTAATCTATTTATTGCTTTTTCATTTGAAATTAAGATAGCGTCATCATATTCTAAAGGATTTTTGTAGTTACCACTAATAAAGAACATTCGAATAGCTGCTGCTGAATATTTTTGTAACAAATCATCTATAGAGATTATATTTCCTATAGATTTGCTCATTTTTTCTGATTTTAGATTTATCAGCCCGTTATGCATCCATATATTTGAAAATGGAGGATTATCTGAAAATCCTTCTGATTGAGCAATTTCATTTTCATGATGAGGAAAAATCAAATCTCTGCCACCTCCGTGAATATCTAGGTTTTGTCCTAAATATTTCATTGACATTGCAGAACATTCAATATGCCATCCAGGTCTACCATTTCCCCAAGGGCTTTCCCAGCCAGGTTCGTCATTAATTTGTTTTTTCCAAAGTGCAAAATCCATAGGATGCTCTTTATTTTCATTAATATCAATTCTAGCTCCAGCTAGCATTTCATCAGTATTTCTTTTACTTAATTTTCCATAAGTATCAAATTTGTTAACTCTAAAATAACAATCTCCATTAATTTCGTATGCCATTTCTTTTGAAATTAGAGCTTCTATCATATTGATCATCTCTTTTATCTCCTCAGTTGCTTTCGGCGCATGATCGGCAGGCATTACGTTTAATTTGCTCAAAGAATTCAGATGTTGAGATATATATTTGTTTGAAATTTTATCAATCGTTGTATTTTTTTCTTTGGCAACATTGATTAATTTATCATCAATATCTGTAAAATTTTGCACAAATTTTAATTTATAATCCTGTGATAATAAATATCTTCGTAGGGTATCAAAAATCACTGCAGACATTGCATGCCCTATATGTGATTCTGAATAAGGGGTTATTCCACATATATATATATTCAGAGTTCGATTAGAATTTAAATCTTTTAATTTTTTGTCTAATGTGTCATATATTTGCATAGTTATTACTTTTTGAAAATCGTTGATATGGCTATAGCTGATATCCCCTCATTATTTCCTATAAATCCTAATCCATTAGATGATTTACCTTTTATATTTATTTGATTAGCATTTATTCCTAGGTTCAAGGATATTGTATTTTTCATTTCTTGTGAATATTCTTTTATAAAGAATTGTTGAGATATTACCGTACAATCAATGTTGTTAATACTCCAATTAGAATCTCCTAATAATTCATTTATTTGTTTTAACATTTGCATACTTGAATGTATAACATTGCTTTTATTGAAATAATGTCCAATATCACCTAGTCCTGCGCCACCTAACAAAGAGTCAATAATTGCATGTATTAAAACGTCTCCATCACTGTCAGCTTCAAGAGTCCAATTATTATCAATTATAACTCCTCCAATTGTTAGATCGCCGTTTTTTATTAATTTATGGGTATCAAAACCAATTCCAACATTGTTTTTCATTTTTCTAAAATTTTGCTCATAATATTAATATCATCATCAAAAGTTAATTTTATATTATATTTTTCACCAGTAAAGGTATATGGTGTTATATTGTTTGATAGTAATAGTTCAGGTAGATCATTGAAAAGGTTTGCAGATTTTTTAATATTTATAACTTCTAATAATTGATTTATCATTTTTGTGTTATATGCTTGAGGAGTTTGAGATCCAATAATGCTGGATCTATCTAATGATTGAGTTAATATTTTATTTGAGACAACATAAGTTGAATCAGTTTGATGGATAACAGGGATTCCAGATTTGTATTTACTAGCCATATGTATGCTTTCAGATATAAGCTTTTTAGTTATTAATGGTCTTGCAGCGTCGTGAACTAAAGTAATATTAGATTTAAAAGAATTTTGAAATCCTATGATTAATGATTTTAGTCTACTTTCTCCACCTAAAACTATATTATGTATTTTATTATATTTTGATTTGAATTTATTTATAGTATTTTTATTTTTTTCTGAACAAACAATTGTAATATACTGAATATTTTTGTGGTTTTGTAATTTGTCTAAAGAATATTCTAAAACTGTTTTTTTATTGAAAACTATTGTTGTTTTATCATCAGTACTAATTCTTTGTGAATTTCCTCCGGCTAATAATATAGCACTTGTTAGCATATTTCCCTCAATATATTTATTGGTTATATTATAATGTTATAGAATCGTTTTTTAGGAGCTTAAAATTTGATTAATTATTGGATGTTTACAATTTCAAAAGAAAATTTTGATATATTTAATAATCAAAAAGAAAAACAGATTGAATTTGGAAAAAAATATCAAAGAAGAGTTAAAAGAATAGAACTAGATGATAGAGTAATTATTTATGTTAATGAAATAAATAAATGGATGATGACTGCCACTATAACATCTAGAGTAAAAAATATTATTAAATCTAATTGGATACATGATTCTTTAGATTACAGATATAAAGTAGATTTAAAAATAGATAAGAAATTAGAAGAAACTAAGGCAATAGAAGCTTCTTATATTGCTCCTACATTAGAATATCTTAAAAGATGGCTTCCTGAGCACTGGAAACTAGGACTTTTAGATAGTATGCACATTCTTTCTGCAAGAGATTTCAATTTATTAGAATCAGAAATAAATAAAATTAATTAAAGTCGTTAGTATTTAACCATTTTGATCCATTTTTTAGCATTTTGAATGTATTTTTGAATATTTGATTTTGTACTTCACATTCATCAAGTGCTTTGATATTGGCTATTTTTTCAATTATTGACTTACAATCTTTAGGTTCTGTCCATTTAGCTCTGTTTTTCTTGAATGGTTGAGGTGCTGAATCTGTTTCAACAATAATATTATTTAGTGGAATATTTTTAACAACTTTTTCTAAATTTATATTTCTTAATAACGGTTTACCAAAAGATATTTTAAATCCTAAATCAATAATTTGTTTTGCGATTTCATTATTTGACTGAAAGTAATGCATAGCACCACCAACTTCAAATGCTCTTTCTTGCTTTAAAATTTTTATTGTTTCTTGAATAGCTAATCTTGAGTGAAAAATTATAGGTTTATTTAATTCTCTGGCTATTCCAATCTGTTTTCTAAATGCGTTATATTGAATATTTCTATCAGGAGACGTGTCTTGAAAATCTAATCCTATTTCACTAACAACAATAAATTTTTTATTATTTGTGATCAATTCGTATAAAGATCTGATTTCATTTTCATTAATTTCACTTACCAGATTTTGAGGATGCATACCTGCACCTCCATAAATATTCTTGTGAATTTTAGTTAATTTATCAATTCTATGAGCGCTTTTTATGTCTACAGCTGAATCTATAACTGTATTTACGCCTAAACTTTTAGATCTTTGTAATATTTCTATTAATTCGTTGTCAGTATAGCTGTATATATGAGTATGAGAATCAATTATAGAATATTTCATCAATTTTTAGAAAATAGATTATTATAGATTGTGTTCCAACTTAGCAATGCACATTTAATTCTTATTTGATTAGATTTGATATCAAATAATGAACTAGCTAATTTAAGTTTTGAATTTTGATATATTTTACTATCTGCATTTTCATTTTTGAAAAATGAAATGAAATCATCACAAATACCCTGTATGTGATTTATCGACTCGTCAATAATTATTGCACATAAAATTGAAGAACTGGCTTTATGAACAGCACACCCTTCAACTTCGAGATTTATTGAAGATACTCTGTTGTCTGACAGTAATATACTGAATTTAACTTCATCTCCACAAAAAGGATTTAGGCCTTTAATAATTTTATCTGGATTTTTTATTTTTTTTTCAAAACCAGGGTTGGAAGACCTGTCTAATATTTCTTTTTTGTAAACAAAACTTAAATTTTCCGTGTTAGACATTATCAAAATATTTTATTGAATTATTTATTTGAGTTACAAACTCATTTATTTCATTCTTTGTATTATATACATAAAAGCTTGCTCTAGCTGAAGAATGGCTGCCTAATTTTTTTATTAATGGCATTGCGCAGTGATGACCTGTTCTTATCGCAATCCCTTTAGTATCTAAATATGTTCCTAAGTCATGAGGATGAACATTAGGGATGTTAAATGATACCAACCCGGCACGATCTTCTACACTTTCGGGGCCTAATATATCTATTCCATCTATATTTCTCATTTCTTTAAGAATGTGTTCTGTAAGTTCTTTTTCATGTTCACGTATGGAATCCATTGATATTAAATTCAAATAATCTATAGCAGATTTTAATCCAATGGCTCCAGCAATATTTGGTGTTCCAGCTTCAAATTTAAAAGGGACTTCATTCCATGAAGATTTTTCGTAAGTAACCTCGAGGATCATATCACCTCCTTTTTGGTAAGCTGGCATTTCTTCAAGGATATCTTTTTTACCATACAGAACTCCTATACCCGTTGGACCTAACATTTTATGACCTGAAAAAGCTAAGAAATCACATCCCAAATCCTGTACATCTATAGGCATGTGAGGAGCACTTTGTGCGGCATCAATAAGAGTTATTGCTCCAACTGATTGTGCTTCTTTAATTATTTTTTTTATATTATTTATTGTGCCAATACCATTAGAAACATGGGTAAGAGAAACTATCTTGGTATTAGAGTTTATAATTTGATTCAAGTTTTCGTAATTTAGAGTACCATCTGAGTTGATGGGGATATATTTAAGTTTAGAGTTAGTCTCTTTGATTAATTCTTGCCAAGGAACAATGTTACTATGATGCTCTAATTCAGTAATTACAATTTCACTAGATTCATCTAAATTTGCTTTTCCCCATGTTTCTGCTACTAAATTTATTGATTCTGTTGTTCCTCTAGTAAAAATAATAGATTCACTATTAGGAGAATTTATAAATTCAGCAACTTTATCCTTTGCTTGATCATATTCGTATGTTGATTCCATACTTAAGGTGTGTACTCCTCTATGAATATTAGAATTAGTATTACTGTAAAAATTTGAAATACTTTCTATGACGTGGGTTGGCTTTTGTGTGGTTGCAGCGTTATCAAAATAAATCAGTTTGTTATCATTGATTTTTCTTTGCAAAATTGGGAAATCTTTAGCTATGTCTTGAGACTGAATCATTATTTAACTTACCTCATGAAAATTACTTTTTAAGTTACAAATATTATTCTATAAAATATTGAAGGAATTATGTAGTATTAGATATATTTTATCAGAATTGAAATTAAATTATTTTTATTCTGTAGAAATGATTTTTTGATCATTATTAATGGCGGACTCAATTGTATGTGAAGATAGTATTGCGCATTTTACTCTGGCAGGGTATGCAGAGATTCCAGATAGAAGGCTTAAATCATCCAATTTTTCAATGTTTTCATTAAAATCTTTTTCGGTGACCATTTTTTTGAATAGTGATGTTATTTCTAAAACTTCATTAATGCTTTTGTTTATAAGTGCTTCTGTGAACATAGAAGCTGATCCTTTTGATATGGCACAACCAATTCCTGTAAATTGAATATTAATTATTTTATTTTCATTAATATCAATGTAGAACTCTACTTCGTCTCCACACAAAGGGTTATGACCCTTTGCAGAATGAGAACTAGAGTCAAGTTTTCCATAATTTCTAGGTCTGCGGTTATGATCAATTATTAGTTCTTGATATATATCGTCTAAATTGCTCATTATTTTAGAAATCAAAAGTATAGGAAGGTAGTTTGTTAACGTAATTTTCCAATAAAGAATCAAATAAAGTTTGATTTTGAACTTTATCTATAATTTCCATAGCAAATCCGGAAATCAACATTTTGCTAGCTAGCTCCAAACTTAAACCTCTACTTTGCATATAGTAAACAGTATTTTCATCAATATTTCCAGCAGTGGCACCATGTCCAGCTAGAATATCATCCACAAAAATATACAAACTTGGTTTACTATCTATTTCGGCTTTTGGTGATAAAACTAAGTTTTTATCAGATTGAAGTGAATCAGTTTTAATCGCCCCTTCTCTTACAAGAACTGTTCCACCAAATATAGCATGAGATTCGTCATTTAAAATACCTTTGTAATTTATTCTGCTAGTGCAATGAGGTGCAATATGATCTATGTTAATGTAATTGTCTAAGTGCTGTTTTTTTGATGTGAAATATAGTCCATTAAGTTCAGAATAAGAGTTTTCTGATGCAGTAATTATTTTCAAATCGTATCGTGATAATTTTGTACCTTTTGAAAAAGCATTCGATTCAACATGTGCATTTTCCATAAGTTTTATTCTAGTTGTATTCAAATGTATAGATTCATCATTGTCTTCTAGAAATCTATAATGAGATAGTTTTGAATTCTTATTTACTAATATTTCAATCATGCTATTTGATGTGTATAAACTTGATTTTTCTCCAACATGATTTTCAATCAATTCAAATTCTGCATCTTCATGAATCTCAATAAACAATTTCGGAGAATTAATTATGTAATCATTTGAGATATTAATATTAATTATGTTCACAATAAGTTTAGACACAGAATTTTTGTTATCAATTTCAATTAAAATTGGATCTTCGCATAAAGCTGTATTTAACTGGGCAATTTCTTCGTTTTCACCATCTAAGGTGGAGTTGAATTTATTAGTATCATTTATAGTTAGAGTAGTGGAGGAAAGATTTTTTATCTTAATATTTTGATTATTGATTTTATTTTCAAATAATTGACCATTTATAATATTTATGACTTCAAAATCATCCATGTTAATAATATTATTTATATTTTTTAAATTAGTTTCCGTACTTTTATTTTCTGAATAATTCAGGTCAGTCATTCTGTTAAGATTACTATATTTCCACTCTTCATTTCCTTTTCTATGAGTAGGCAATCCATATTTGTTGACAGAATTCATGTTTTTTTCTCTGAGTTGAGATATAACACTTTCATTTTGATTAAGAGTGGTATAAATATTGTTAATGTGTTTTAAAAAGTCTTTATTAGTATTCATGGTATTATCACTTAGTACTTAGCCAATCATAGCCTTTCTCTTCTAATTCAAGAGCTAAGGATTTGTCTCCAGAAGTTACTATGTTGCCATCCATCATTACATGAACAAAATCAGGTTGGATGTAATTTAATATTCTTTGATAATGTGTTACTAATAAAACAGAATTTTCGTTGCTAGAGAAAGAATCGATACCTTGTGAGACTACTTTTAATGCATCAATATCTAATCCGGAATCTGTTTCATCTAAAATTGCTAGCTTTGGATTTAACAATGAAAGTTGTAGTATTTCATTTCGTTTTTTTTCTCCTCCTGAAAATCCTTCGTTAACATTCCTTTTTATAAAATCTTGTGAAATACCTACTTTTTCAGCGTATTCATTAAGTAAGTTGTCAAATTCTCTTGTAGATAATGGTTCTTGTCCGTTATATTCCCTTTTTGCATCTAGGGATGATTTTAGGAATTGCCACATTCTTACTCCAGGTAACTCTACAGGGTATTGAAAAGCAAGGAAAAGTCCTATACAAGCTCTTATATCGGGTTCCATCTCATCTAAGTCTTGACCCATAAATATTATTTCTCCAGAATCCACAGTATATGAAGGATTACCAGCTAATACATTAGCTAAAGTACTTTTACCTGAACCATTTGGGCCCATTATGGTATGCTTTTCTCCAACATTAATCTTTAGATTTAGTCCTTTGATAATTTTAGTATCTTCTACAGATGCGTGAAGATTTTTGATTTCAATTATATTTTTACTCATCCTACCGTTCCTTCTAAACTTACTCTTAATAATTGAGAAGCTTCTATTGCGAATTCAAATGGAAGCTCTTTAAATATTCCTTTGCAAAAACCGTTTATAATCATATAATTTGCATCTTCTAGAGATATCCCTCTTTGTTGAGTATAAAATAATTGATCATCGCTCACTTTAGACGTAGTTGCTTCATGTTCAAGTTGAGCAGTTGGGTTTTTGACTTCAATATATGGAATTGTATGTGCCCCACATTTATCTCCAATTAGCAGAGAATCACATTGAGTGAAGTTTCTTGCATTTTTTGCAGTAGGTAATACTTTGACTTGACCTCTATATGTATTTGTAGCTTTTCCTGCTGAGATACCTTTCGCAATTATTGTACTTTTTGTATTTTTACCTATATGAATCATCTTGGTTCCTGTATCAGCTTGTTGATAGTTGTTTACCAATGCAACTGAATAGAATTCTCCTACTGAATTATCACCCTGAAGCAAAACAGAAGGGTACTTCCAGGTTATTGCAGATCCTGTTTCTACTTGTGTCCAAGAAATCTTTGAATTTTTACCTTGGCATTTGCCTCTTTTGGTTACGAAGTTATAAACTCCTCCTTCACCATTGGTGTCACCAGGGAACCAGTTTTGAAGAGTTGAATATTTTATTTCTGCATCATCTAATGCAACTAATTCAACGACTGCTGCATGTAATTGATTATTTTTTCTAAATGGAGCAGTACAACCTTCTAAATAACTTACATAACTTCCTTTGTCTGCAATGATCAAAGTTCTTTCGAATTGACCAGTGTCTAGTTCGTTAATCCTGAAATATGTCATTAGCTCAACAGGACATCTAACTCCTGGGGGAACATAGATAAATGAACCATCTGTAAAAACAGCTGAATTAAGGGTTGCGTAAAAATTATCACTATATGGAACTACTGAACCCATGTATTTTTGAACTAATTCCGGATATTTATGAACAGCTTCACTTATAGGGCAAAAAATAACACCAGCATCTTCAAGTTGCTTTTGATATGTGGTGGCAACTGATACACTGTCCATTATTGCATCTACTGCGACTCCCGATAATTTTTTTTGCTCTTCAAGTGGGATACCTAATTTAGTGAATGCTTCCAACATTTCAGGATCAACTTCATCAAGGCTCTTAGGGTTTGGTTTATCTGTGGGAGAAGAATAGTATCTTATTTTTTGAAAATCGATTTTTGGGAAATCAATGTTAGCCCATTCAGGCTCATTATCTTGGTTTTTAAAAAAATGGTTTAATGATTTTAATCGCCAATCCAGAAGCCATTCAGGCTCATTTTTTTTACTTGAAATGAGTTTTACTATATCTTCTGACAATCCAATAGGAGCGTTGTCTGCATTAAACTGAAAGTCAAAACCCCACTTGTAATTATCGTCTTCTAGTTTAGTATCTCTTGATATAACATTCTTGTCATTATTCATTTAAACCATTACCTTTTGTATTATTTTATTCGGGACTTTATATTTTATACGAAAATTTAAAATCATGTTAGAGATTTATCGATTAAATTCATAACTTTTATTGAATTTAAATCAGTGGCAATAGCTACATTGCCATTTTTATTTAAAGGTATTGTAAGGCCTCTTTTTGGTTCGTTGGTTTCGACTATAACTTCTTGCATATTATAAACAAATTCATTATCGTGAAACAAACAAATTACTGCTATAGGATCACATAAGCTCATTTCACTTCTATCAGGATGAAATTTAAAAAAACTATCGATCAAAGAACAGGCAAATTTTGAAGAACTATTTTTAGATTTGGTAAATAAGTATTGAGAATCATAAAATTTATTTCGATTGATAACAACATCTTGACATACATCCAATCCAATTGCTTTTATGGCAAGCTCAGATCTGAACACAATATTTGCAGCTTCCGGGTCCGCATATATATTAAATTCTGCATATTTAGTTGCATTACCTGAAACGTAAAATGCACCACCCATTACTACTACAGATCTTATTAAGGATGAAATTTCAGGCATAGAAATCAAAGCTTTAGCTAAATTAGTTAATGGCCCCAGCATTAGCAATGTTATTTCTACATTTTTTTTATCAATGTATAGTTGTTGAATGTATTCGTAAGTTTCTAGCAGATTATGTGGTTTAGATTTTTTTTGTAATTCCAAGGTAAGGCCATTTATACCGTGATAATGTTCTGCGTCAACAAACTTTTCACCTAATAATGTGCTTTCTGATCCCTTTAATAAATTGTCGTAATTCAAAGATAATATATCTAAAATATTTAACATATTTTGGTGAGTATTTTTCAGAGATGTATTCCCGCCTATACTAGAATAGATAATTTTTTCGTATGCCCCAAGTTTTTGGTTAAGATTTTTTAACATTGATAAAGCAAGCGCATCATCTACTCCGGGGTCAGTGTCTACAATGAGAATTTGTTTTTTATTCATTTTACCCTCTCAATTACATAATCAAATAATTCATTTAGATTATTCTTAGTTTGGTTGTTTAAGTTTGATTTGGAAATTAAGTTTTTTGAATTTGAAATGTACTTAGAACAATCATATTTTATGATATTTTTAATATTATAAGCGTCAAGTAGGTTTAACAAATCAAAATATTTCACATTTTTTTTGTCGTATATTAATTCTTTAAATATTTTTTTGTCTTTCTTAGAAAATTGTTCGTTTGCTAATAGCAGAGGGTAGGTTTTTTTATTATTTTCAAAATCTGACAGATTAGATTTTCCTGTACTCTTAGGATCACCCCAAATACCTAGCATGTCATCTGAAATTTGGAATAGCAATCCAAACTGGTCGCCAATATTTTTCAATCGATTTATTTCTTCTTTAGAAGATTCGTTTAAAATAAGAGGCAAATAAAATGACATGCTCATTAAAGCTCCAGTTTTCCTTGAAATCATATATAAATATTCATTTAATTTTATATTTTTGTTTTTCTCAAATTTAATATCAAGGTATTGCCCTTCAATCATATTGATGCATACTAAATTAAAACATTTTATAATTTCTTTTTTAACTTTAGAATTTATATCATTATAATTAGTTGCTATGTTGTCGGAAATTATTTTGGTTATATTTCCAAATAATATAGATTTTTCAGTCCCAAATTTTTTCCATAAGCTTAAATTTCCTCTCCTAATTTCATCTTTGTCCTGAATATCATCATGAATTAATGAAAATTCATGTAAGTATTCAAGGCTGCAAGCAAGCTTAATATAGTTAGAATAAGATTTTCCTAATCCACTTATAATTTCCAAAAATAATGCAGACCTAATTCTTTTCGGAGAATTCTTTTCATTTAATAGATATTCTGCAAGAGGGTTGTAATAACTTTCTGATTTATGCTTAGATAGCAGATCTGAGAATATATGATTTATTTCTGATTTATAACTGTTTAAAAATTTTGGTTCTGTCAAAGTTTTATTGTTAATGTAATTAATTCTAGAGTCTAACAAAACTAATAATATTTTTCATTTAATTGTAATTTTAACTATTATTTTTAATAATAATATGATAACTTTTATAATTGATAGTCAGCCTTTATAAAAATCATTAATAATACACAAAAGATGGAAGAATATAGTATTTATTTTGAAAGATACGGTTATTTTACCTTATTCCTGGTTGTTGCTTTACTAGTGCCTTCGGGAATGTTGTTAGCTTCTACAGCTTTAAAGTTTTTAGGAATTAGAAAATCTAATCCTAGCGAAGTAAAATCAGACATATACGAAGCAGGTATTAAAACTTTTTCTGCAAAATGGACAGGTTTTAATTTTCGATATTATACCTTTGCAATGATGTTTTTAATATTTGATGTGGAAGTAATATTTCTATTTCCTTGGGCTGCTTCACTAATTAAACTCAATAATACATATGGACAGGTCGTATTAGTAGAGATGTTTGTTTTTATTGGAGTTTTGATATTAGGATGGTTTTTAGCTTGGAAACAAAAAGCGATCGAATGGGAGTAAACATTGAGCGATAATCAAAATGAAGAATTAAATTTGTTAAAATACGATGTTCTTGCACCTTTGTATGAACAAACTGATCTTATTGACCAACAAGAAGGCGAAGATGTTAATAATTTGATTAGCACAAATACAAGTCCTTTATCAGAACCAATTATAGAAGTTCCAGATGATTTGGATAGAAATATGATGGTAACTTCAGTAGATACTCTTATAAATTGGGGAAGAAAATCATCGGTATGGCCATTGTCTTTTGGATTGGCTTGTTGTGCTTTTGAAATGATGGCAAGTGCAATGTCTAGATTTGATTTAAGTAGATTTGGAATGGAAGTATTCAGAGCATCTCCAAGGCAGGCAGACTTAATCATTATAGCAGGGACTGTTACATGGAAAATGGCTCCTGTCATTGAGAGGGTTTATAACCAAATGCCTGAACCTAAGTGGGTTATTTCAATGGGAGTATGTGCAACTAGCGGAGGTCCATATTATCAAAGTTACAGTGTTGTTCCGGGTGTTAATCACATTATTCCTGTAGATGTTTATGTACCTGGTTGTCCACCTAGGCCCGATGCTTTGTTATATGGGATTATGATGCTTCATGAAAAGATAAAAAGATATAAAAATTTGGAGAAATAGATTTTGACTAAAATAGCCGATAACCAAATTGTTATTAAACTGTTACCTAAAGATTTATCAGAGCAAACTTATATTTCTGATAAACATTTGTATGTCAAACCCGAATTTATTTACGAACTCTGTAAAGAATTGCAAAATAATCCTGAAACACAATACAACTATTTAAAATCAATTTCGGCTGTTGATTACATTGAATATTTTGAAATTGTTTATCATTTAGATTCTTTGATAAATAATTCTTCTTTGGTCTTAAAAACAAAACTCTTTGGCAGATCTAAGCTTTCTGTTAAATCTGTCACATCTCTTTGGAAAGGAGCAGAACTACAAGAAAGAGAAATTTGGGATTTGATGGGTATTTATTTTGAAGACCACCCAAACATGAAAAGAATTTTATTGTGGGAAGGATTTGAAGGCCATCCTTTAAGAAAAGATTTTATAAAATGAAATGAGAATTTATGTCTATTAATAATGAATTAGTTACAGTTAATTTTGGTCCACAACATCCAAGTATGCACGGAGTATTTAGGATGAGAGTGACTTTGGATGGAGAGAGTATAGTTGATATAGAGCCAGTATTTGGTTATTTGCATCGAGGAACAGAGAAATTAGCTGAAGAGAGAACTTATGTACAAATAGTTACTCTTACTGATAGATTGGACTACGTTGCGTCTATGTCAAACAATTTAGCTTATGTATCAGCTGTAGAAAAGTTATGTGACATAGAAGTACCAAAAAGAGCAAGTTATATAAGAGTTATTGTTGCCGAACTTCAAAGAATAGCAAGTCATTTAATGGCTACAGGATTTCTATTACAAGATTTGGGAGCTTTTGGAACACCTCTTATGTATTGTTTTAGAGAAAGAGAAAAGATATTAGATATGTTTGAAACTTTGTGCGGAGCAAGGATAACCTTGAGCTATATGAGGCCAGGAGGAGTATTTCAAGATACTCCAGATGAGTTTTGGGGGCAATTAGATTCCTTTATGGGCACAATATCGGATCAAATTTCTGAATTAGAGTCTTTGATTACTGGAAATGAGATAGTTTTATCAAGAACAAGAAATATAGGTATTTTAAAACCTGAAGAAGTCATAAACGGATCACTTTCTGGTCCAATGCTTAGAGCTTCTAGGGTTAAATGGGATTTGAGAAAAGCTAACCCTTACGAAGTTTATGACGAATTAGATTTTGATATTCCTATTGGTGCCACAGGAGACACTTTTGATAGGTATTTAATTAGAGTCAAAGAAATGAGAGAAAGCATTAAGATAATAAACCAATGTGTATCTTTGATTAAACCAGGGCCAGTAAGAAATGAAGATGTCCCTTTAGTTATAAGAGCGCCTGAAAATGAGGCTTATGCTGCTGTTGAAGGACCGAAAGGGGAATTAGGTTTTTATTTAGTGAGCGACGGAGGGATTTCTCCATACAGATGCAAAATAAGAGCTCCATCATTTATGAATTTGAGTCTATTAAGAGAAATGGCTATTGGCACAAAAGTAGGTGATCTGATAGTTAACTTCGGTAGTATTGATATAGTTCTAGGAGAAGTAGACAGATGATTGTTTTAATTAGAGAGATATATAACAAATGAGTTTTAATCAACTAAATAAATTTATGGGAGATCTGCTTCCGTTTTTACCTGATTCATTATTATTTATAATGTCTGGGATTTTTATGGCTGCAGGCATATGTACTACTCTTATTGGTATTGGATCAGTCTACACTTGGTTTGAAAGAAGAGTATTAGCTAAATTTCAATCTCGAATAGGTCCAAATAGATGGGGACCTTTTGGATTATTGCAACCTATAGCTGATGCAGTCAAATTAATGCTTAAGGAAGATATCATTCCAAGAACTGCAGATAAACTGGTATTTATCGCAGCTCCGATTATATTTCTGGCAACCACTTTGATGGTGTATTCATTTATACCTCTGGGCGAGGACTCGCAACTAGGAGGAGGGAATGTTGCCTTGCTGTTTGTGTTAGGTATTACTTCAATTAATGCACTTACTGTTTTTATGGCAGGGTGGGCGTCTAAAAATAAGTATGCAATATTGGGATCTATTCGTGCAGTTGCAATGCTTATAAGCTATGAAGTTCCAATGGCGGTTTCTCTTATGGGGGTTGTTATGATGTCAGAGTCACTTAGTCTTGTAGGTATAACTAAGTCTCAAAGTACAATTCCGTATATTTTAATTCAACCATTAGGTGCGATGACATTTATGATTGCAGCGATTGCAGAAATGAGTAGGGCTCCATTTGACATGGTTGAATCTGAATCTGAACTTATTGGTGGATATATTACAGAATATGCAGGAATGAAATTTGCTGCATTTCAATTATCTGAATTTTTAGCACCGATTTTTACATCTGCATTTTTTACTGTATTATTCTTAGGAGGAGATTCAGGATTTTCATTTATTCCAGGCATATTTTGGTTTTCAATAAAAACATTTATAGTGACTTGTATTTTATTGTGGTTTAGATCTACTTGGCCCAGATTAAGAATTGATCAAATAATGGGATTTGCCTGGAAGGTTCTTATGCCAGCAGCTATTTTGAACACATTATTAATTGGACTAGAAATAGTTTTTATAGGAGAAAATTATTTACTCCAAATTATAATTAATTTCCTTGCAGCTTCTTTATTTATTTATTTTATAGCAAATGTATTAGGACAAAAAAGATTGGTTCTTGAAAAACCAGTACCGTCTGAGTTAGCTAACATGGATGCAAATAGGTGATCGACAATGTATGGATTAGGTTTATTTAAAGGTTTATCAATAACATTAAAAAATATGATTTTAGTTAAAAGGACTAATACTGTTCAGTATCCGGATAAAAAGGCTAGCGTATTTGATTTAGCCAGGCAATCTAACAAAAATTTTATTTCTTATATGATAACTAATCCTTTGAATTCATTTAAAAGTTTTATGGGATTAATTTCAATTAAACAACAAGTTGATCAGCACCCAAGGTTTAGAGGAGAAGAATTTAGTTGGTATGAAGAGCGATGTACTGGATGTGCTAGTTGTGCAAAATATTGTCCATTAGGAATAATTAAAATTGTTACAGATCAGACTGGCAAACATTATCAGGAAGGGCAGAGTTATGATATTGAAACTTTCGATATAGATATCGGAAGATGTATGTTTTGTGGATTATGCGTTGAGGCATGTCCTTACGATGCATTACATATGGGAAGCGGGTTTGAAGAAGGCCAATACATGAGAGACAATTTGGTTATTGATGTGGATAGATTGAAAAAAGCTGAAAAAAAACCAAGCCATTGGTTCCGGCCTCAATTGTCTGACAAAGGTGATTATTCTCCTTTTGATGCTGAAATTGAATGGGATAGTGTTGGCAGGCATCAAAAACCTTCTAACAAGGAATTAAAAAATAAATGGATTAGGAGTGAGTCTAATGATTCCTGATATTATTTTTTACATTACAGCATCTATTACAATCATTAGCGCAATTATGGTTATTATATCTAGAGATATTTTCAGAGCGGCTTTATTTCTTGCTTCTACATTTTTAGGTGTTGTAGGTTTGTTCATTTTACTTTTTGCTGAATTTTTAGCAGCAGTCCAATTAATAATATATGTTGGAGCTATTTCAGTAGTTATATTGTTTGCAATTATGTTTACTAAGGATGTTGAATTGGGAAATCCTTTTTCTAAATTTAAATTTATTGGATTATTCACGGGACTAATTGTATTATCTATATTAATTGGCGCTATAGTTTCATTTGATTGGAATACTAATTTTGAATCTGCCAAACCTGAAGTTTTAATTGAGGCATACAAAAATTCGATTTATTTCATAGGAAAAACTTTAGTTTCCACTTTAGTGGTTCCATTCATCGTTTCTTCTTTTGTATTACTTGCAGCTGTGTTGGGCGCAATAAGTTTAGTTAAAGAGGGTAATGAATGAATTTAGAATCTTTTTTGATTATATCTGGAGTAATGTTTAGTATTGGATTAATTGGAGTTTTAATAAAATCTAATATTATTGCAATATTAATGTCATTAGAATTAATGTTAAATTCAGTAAATATCGCTGCTGTGGCCGCATCAAGATATGTTACGCCATTAAATTCGCAACCTGAGTTTGTTTTGTGGGGTAATTTATTTGCAGTGTTTGTAATAACTATTGCTGCTGCAGAAATTGCTTTGGGCTTAGCAATTGTTATGAGTTTGTATAAACGGAAAAACCGAATTTTTATAGATACCATTTCTGATTTGAAAGGATAATATATGTGGACTGAATATATGAAAGCAAAAAATCTTCAGGCTGCAGAAATGTGGAAGAACACTATAGAATCAGAAGGATTACCTTGCAAAATTTTACCTGACAATAAGCCAATAGAAGATTGGTCAGAAAATATGAATTATATAATTTTTGTTCCAATTGGCAGAGAACATGTTGCCGATGAAATAATAAGGAAAATATAATGGAACTTTATCTTTACTTAATATTTCTAATACCTATAGTTTCTATACTGTTTAATGTGATTAATTATCCTTTCAAGTTTCTTACAAATAATATTAGTGCGTGTTTTTTTATAGTTTCTTCCTTTGTGTTATTTGTTCTTTCGACTTTAGTTTTTTTTGGTTATGAAAATATAAATAATTCTGAAATTTTTAGTTATACATTCTTTGAAGTTGATAACTTAGGAGTATATTTTTCTATTTTCCTTAATCCTCTTACCGCAGTTATGTTATTTGTTGTATGTTCTGTGAGTTTTTTGGTTCACGTTTTCTCTTTGGGATATATGAGTACACATGAATACCCTAGGTATTATATATACTTGCATTTGTTTACGTGGTCTATGTTGGGACTTGTTCTGGCAGGTAATCTGATTCAAATGTTTGTTTTTTGGGAATTAGTGGGATTATGCTCATATTCATTAATTGGTTTTTGGTACGATAAGAAATCTGCAACAGATGCTGCCAAAAAAGCATTTGTAATAACTAGAATAGGTGATTTTGGATTCATGATAGGAGTTCTTTATGTGATCTCAAATTTATCTAATATTTATGGACCACTAAGTGAGTTTACGGGAGATCCCTTATCAATTGTTGCCCTGAATCAATCATTGCTTGGATCCGAAGTAGCTTTAATTTTTTCATTAGGAATCTTATTTGGGGCAATAGGTAAATCAGCTCAATTTCCTCTTCACACATGGTTGCCAGATGCTATGGAAGGGCCAACTCCTGTTAGCGCTTTAATACACGCGGCTACAATGGTAGCAGCAGGTGTTTTCCTAATAGGGAGATTTTTGAATGTTTTCCCAGAAGATGCGTTAATGATAACTGCTCTCGTTGGTGCTATTACAGCATTTGGTGCAGCTTTACTTGGTACAGTTATGAATGATGTCAAAAAAGTCTTAGCTTATTCAACTATTAGTCAATTAGGTTATATGGTTATGGCACTAGGAATGTCTTTGTATACAGCAGCATTTTTCCATCTGTTTACACACGCATTTTTTAAAGCATTATTATTTTTGGTAGCAGGAAGCTTAAGTCATGCGGTCGGCACATTTGATATGAAAAAAATGGGTGGACTTAGAAAGTTAATGCCATGGACGTATTTGTTTTTTATTATAGGAACTTTTAGTTTAGCTGGACTTTTCCCATTTTCAGGTTTTTGGAGTAAAGATGAAATTTTAGCTCAAATTTCTCATAAACACACAACGTTTGCTAATTCAATTTATTATCTAGGCTCAGCTGCTGTATTCTTAACTTCATTTTATATGTTTAGAGCTTTATTTATGATTTTTAACGGGCAATATGACAAGAGAAAAAATCCGGGAGTAAATGTTCATGAAAGTGGTTTAATATTATTAATTCCGATGGGAATACTTGCGATAGCTTCTGTTATTTTTGGATTTTTATTCAATCCTACTATTGATTTTGGTTATAAATCTCATTGGTTTAATTATTTCATTGATCCAAATTTCCATTCACATGAATTTGATTTTGGAGTTGCAATAGTATCCCACTTGTTAGTAATTGGTGGTATAAGCGCAGCATATATTCAGTACAAGTTCCTTAAATCCATAAAATATCAAATTGTTTTACAATTCAAAAAGATGTTAGAACAAAAATACTATTTAGATATTCTTTATGAAAGAATTATTGTCAGTAAATTATTATTCAAAAAATTAATTGGTTCTTTAAATTTTATAGATTCAAAAATAATTGACCAGACATGGAACAATATAGCCTCTAAGACTAAACTACTATCAGGAAAGATTTCTTCTATCCAAAATGGTCAATTACAACTTTATACTCTAGGAATCCCCTTGGGTATTATATTAATAACCTTTTTAGTTATGCTGTGGAGATAATTTGAGTAACTCTGATTTAATGATAATATTAATTTTTTCACCAATGGTATTTGGTGTACTTGGTTCTGCGTTAGTTAATAAGAATATTTTAGATAAGTTTTTCCTTTCATTTTCATATTTTATACTTGTTTTATCCTCATACTTATACTATCAATTTGCCTATCAAGGTTACGAGCCAATTTCAGTGCTAAATAATTGGATTAGTATTGGAGAAACTAAAGTAGATTTTTATTTCAAACTTGATGGTCTTAATGCTCCATTAGTGTTGCTTGGAGGAATACTAACTGTTGTAGCAGTGCATGCTTCAAGAAGTATTAAAGACAGAAAAAGAGAATATTATTTATGGATGTTTCTTTTAATATCAGGTGTTTTTGGAGTATTCTTGTCTTTTGATTTGATTTTGTTCTTTTTCTTTTTTGAGTTAGAAATTATTCCATTATTCTTTTTAATTTCCATATGGGGGTCAGGTCGAAAAGAATACTCTGCAATGAAATTTTTATTATTTACACTATCTGGCAGTGCCATGATGATAGTAGGGTTTTTGTGTCTATATTTTTCTTCGGCAGGAACAGGTACATTCAATATTGATACACTAAGTTCAACTAATTTTGAGTGGGTTATCCCAAGTACATTTGTATTTATATTGATCTTTGTTGGATTTTCTATAAAACTCCCTATGTTCCCATTACATGGATGGTTGCCCGATGCTCATACAGACGCTCCTACAGCAGCCAGTGTTTTATTAGCAGGATTATTATTGAAGATGGGTGGGTATGGTATTCTTAGAATCTGCTACTTTATTATGCCAAACGAAGCAATAGAACTATCCGAAATTATCAGTGTATTTGGTGCTGTTAGTGTTATTTATGGAGCATTTTTGACCCTAAGACAAACTGATTTAAAAAGAATTGTTGCTTTTAGTAGTGTAAGTCATATGGGGTATATTCTTATTGGAATTAGTGCATTTGCGAGTAATGATATGACATTTAAAACATTAGGATTAAGTGGTGCTTCTTTTCAAATGGTTTCTCATGGCCTTATAACAGGCCTTCTGTTTTATCTTGTAGGGATAATTTATGAAAAATGTAAAACTAGAGAAGTATCTTCTTTGGGAGGATTAGCTACTCAATTCAAATTTACTTCAATAGCGTTAGCAATTAGTGGAATGGCTTCTTTGGGGCTACCTGGTACCAGCGGATTCGTATCAGAGCTTATGATATTTATGGGAGGATTTCATAAATTTAGCATAACTACTTCCGTTTCAGTCTTTGGAGTGGTTTTAGCAGCAGGCTATATTCTTTGGATGTTACAACGAGTTATTTATGGCGAGCTAAATCCGAAGTATTCAAAATTAAACGATATGAATTTTGTAGAAAAAATTCCTGTTGTTATACTAATTGTCAGTATTATATTTCTAGGAATTTATCCAAAATTTATTACTGACGTTTTAAATATAGGCATTGCAGGGATTATTAATTAAGGAATAAATATGATACCAACATTATATCCAGATCTACTACTTATATTACCTGAAATAATTATTTTATTTACAGGATCAATTTTACTTGTTAACGGCGTCACTACCAGGTCTTATAAAATCACTCATTTGCTATCTATTGTAGGATCATTTTCTGCTTTGATTGCTAAATTAATAATCATGTATATATATTCTTATGAATTAGATGCTAGCTATTCCTCTATTTTTTCAGGCACTTTGGTATCAAATAAATTAGAGAGTCTCTTCTCAATAATATTCCTTGTTTCATTAATTGCTTCACTTAACCTTATAAAAGTTTACAAAAATCAGATTACACTTTATAAATCAGAGTTCTATGGAATGCTTTTTTATTCCACTTCTGGAATGATGCTTCTAGCAAGATCAAACGAAATGATTACGGCATATGTGGCATTAGAGTTAACTACACTTCCATTAATTGGTTTAGTTTCTTTAGGTAAATCTTATGTTTCTAAAGAATCTGCAATTAAATATTTAATTTTGAGTGCTGTAAGCACATCTTTCTTATTACTAGGTGCTGTTTATATATATGCTTTGACAGGTACTACTTTTATTTCTAGTGCAACAGATGTAGGGATTAATGTGCATTACGGAAATATTTTTCATGGATTAACATACTCCAACGTAAACATGCCTTCAGACATATTTACCCCAATCTCTTCGTTGGATATTTCAAATGTAATTATAATAATATCGATGATTTTTATTTTTATTGGATTATTATTTAAGTTAGGAGTTTTTCCTTTTCATTCATGGATTCCAGATGTTTACCAAGGCGCTCCAACACCTATTACAATGTTTTTATCTGTTGCCAGTAAGTCAGCCGGATTAGCAATCTTACTAAGAATTTTACTAAGTATATTTGAAATTAATGATGTATCAAGTTCTGAATGGAATAACATATTAAAATGGCCTGATATTGGAATATCCTTATCAATAATGTCTGTTCTCACAATGTTTACAGGAAATATATTGGCTATTCGTCAAAATAACATTAAAAGAATGTTAGGATATAGTTCTATTGCGCAAGCAGGTTATTTACTGATTGGGATAGTTGCAATTATTAATTCCGACACTATTTCAAACGCAACTTATATATCTTCTGTTTTAGTTGCTTATATATTTGGGTATATGTTCACAAATATTTCAGCATTTTATTCTATAATTTTAATTCAAAAAGATTCTTATTCATACAAATTTGAAAGTTTTTCAGGATATGGGCGTGTCAAAATATTTAATTCATTGATACTTACGATTGCAATGTTATCACTTATTGGAATACCCCCTACAATAGGATTTATAACCAAATTATTTTTATTTAGCTCAGGTATAAGCTCTGGTTATTCTTGGTTAATAATGCTTGCTTTAATCAATAGTGTTATTTCTGCCTACTATTATCTAAGAGTTGTTAAACATCTGTACTTAGTGCCTAGTAAAGATCAATTTAAGCTCGAAAATTTTAGAAATGATTTTTCAATTTTTGGATTAATATTGTTGATTATAGTCGTAGGATTTGGTTTTTACCCTGATCCAATCTATAATTTTTGTTATGATGCAATAAGTTCAGTAATAAATTAATAATAAAATGTTTATAGGTATAATTTCAAAAGTTGGAATTCAAAAATCAATTAATTTGGCTAACGAATTGCAAGATTCTTTGTCAGCAAACCATGATCTGTGGCTATCTGATGTTGACGAAATAGATAACTTTAAAGATGATTTTTCTAATACAGATTTATTAATAACCTTAGGTGGGGATGGAACAATCCTAAGAGTTGCTAGATCTACCATTGGATATGATATTCCAATATTAGGAATAAATTTAGGTAGAGTAGGGTTTATGACTGAGATTCCGTATAATGATGCGTTGAAGCAGATAAACTATGTGCTTTCTAATTTTTCTGAAATGAGAATTGAAGAAAGAATAATGTTAAATGCTAAAGGAATGTCTGATAAAAAACAATTTGAGTTGAACGCATTAAATGATATTGTTTTAGGTCACCAATCTGTTTCCAGATTAATGGACATAGATGTCTATGTAGACACCTCGCCAATGGCACAATACAGAGCTGATGGTATAATAATATCTTCTCCTTCAGGCAGTACTGGCTATTCTCTGGCAGCA
>CAJWSY010000016.1 GCA_913045935.1 uncultured Chloroflexota bacterium
AAATATTAGGTGCAGGAGGAGGAGTTACAATATTAGATGCAGGAGGAGGAGTTACAATATTAGATGCAGGAGGAGGAGTTACGATACTAGATGCAGGAGGAGGAGTTACGATACTAGATGCAGTAGGAGGAGTTACAATATTAGGTGCAGGAGGAGGAGTTACAATATTAGGTGCAGGATAATGTTTAGATTCAGACTTGGATTTAGATGGCAGAGCAGGATTTGGTTTAGGGTTGTCTGACTTTGTTATAGGGTTAGACTCAGATGAAGGAGTAGGTCTGGGATCAGGTACTGATATTGAAGAATTAGCATCTTGAGAGTCAGTTTTCATTAATTGAATATTATTTTCAGTGGTTTTTGTTGTGTTACTATCTCCGCAAGCTATTATCAGTAAAATGAATAAAATTAAAATAAGATTTATTTTTTTTAAATTAGTCATATAAAATTCTCTCGGAGAAATAGATTATTAAAAATAATTATATTAATATAATAAAATTAGTAACAATCTGCAAACTAAAGTTGTAGAATATATAAGGTATTTTTTAAGGACCGGTAGCTCAGTTGGTAGAGCGCAACACTTTTAATGTTGATGTCGTGGGTTCGAGCCCCACCCGGTTCACGCCTTCGCTAATTCCTTACTTAAACAATTTCTTACTTTGCTACATTTTCAGCTATGGATATTTAGCGATATTAAGTAAAAAAGTGGCACCAAGAATTGGTTGGGTGATTTAAAATTTTCTATTTAAATTTCCAACCCAGCCAACTATTACCATTAAGGCGAACTGAATTAATACTCTTAGAATATGACCTTGTTGAGATAGTTTGTTTCCACCAATCTCAATATCATTTATCCACATATTTATGTTTGCCCAATAAACCACTATAAGAAAAACAATGAATCCTAAACTTGCAATTCTTCTTGATGAAGGTATTATTAGCAAAATCCCTAATATAATTTCAGAAATCCCGCTTATATATACCCAAAATACAGGATATCCGATGATTTTTGGAACAATGGGTTTAAACCAATCAGGGTCTAAAAAATGCTGAACCCCTATATATATAAACCATCCACCATAAATAATTGATAATAGTGTTTTTATATATTCTACGTTTAATTTTTTTAATGTTTTCACAATCATTGTTTAAGATAATTTTTAATTTCTTTTTTCTAATAGTTAGTATAGTATGGAAGAATAATTTGTATATTTTACTATGATAAGAATTGTTACAGCCATATTTGCCAGTTATATTATTGGAGCAATTCCATTTTCGTTTATGATTGGATCTAAATATAAACAAAACTTGTTTCTTAAAGGAAATAGGAAATCTGGTGCTGCCAATGTTTTGAAAACTTCGGGATTAAAACCAGCTCTTTTGGCTTTTACTGCGGATTTTACTAAAGGTTCTGGAACTATGATTGTTGCAAGATCAATGGGATTTGAAAGTTCTGTTGTTTTGTTACTAGCTATGAGTACAATTGTAGGACATTGGAAATCTATTTTTATTAGATTTAAAGGTGGAGATGGTTACGCAACGTTAGCTGGAATAACCCTTGCAATGTTTAACATGGCTGGATTTATAACATTTGCTGGTGCTGGAATAATTACTTACGGTGCCCGATTCTTTAAATATTCTTCTACTTTAAGTGTCCCTGGTGGATATTTAATATTGCTAATTTGTACAAGAAATGTAAATTTACAAGTAACCGGGATGGGAGTTATTTACTTCCTGGTTTTCTTCAAATCCAACTATGCAATTATAAGGCAAAAATATCTAAAATAAATATTTAATTGGGTTATGAAATCTAGTAACTATAAAATTGGTATAGATTTAGGTGGTACTAAAATAGAAATTATTTTAATTGATGCAATTGGGTGTGAAATATTTAGAAAAAGAATTAAAACACCTGTAAGTAATTACGAATTAACAATAAAGTCAATAACCAATTTAGTTACCCAGGCAGAGGAATACATTAACGATCAAGCTTCTATAGGTATAGGAATTCCAGGAAAACTTTCTACAAAAACAAATTTTATAGAATATTCAAATAGTACTTATCTTATAAATAAACCATTAATCTATGATTTGGAGAAATCACTAAGCAGGAAAATAAAAGTACAAAATGATGCAAACTGTTTTGCTTTATCTGAATTTAAAGACGGTGCGGGCAAAGATACTAAATCATTATTTGCTGTTATATTAGGTTCGGGTGTCGGCGGAGGAATTATTATCAACGGAGAACTTCACGAAGGATCTAATTCCAATGCAGGAGAATGGGGACATAATAGATTGCCTTGGTCTACTGACAATGAAATTAATAGTAGAATTTGCTATTGTGGAAAAAAAGGTTGTATAGAAACATTTTTATCGGGTAAAGGGTTAAGAGATTCTTTTTATGAACTTACGCAAAAGGCTTTTTCTTCAGAGCAAATAGTTGATTTGTCATTTAAACAAGACCCTGCAGCAATAAGTATTTTAGAATTATATGAAGAAAGATTGGCAAAAAGTCTGTCACTTATCATCAATACTCTTGACCCGGAGATGATAGTTATTGGAGGAGGAATGTCTAATATAGATAGGATTTATCAAAATGTTCCAAATTTAATAGGCAAGTATGTTTTGTCTGATTCTATTAATACTAAAATAGTCAAAGCATTCCATGGTGATTCTAGTGGTGTAAGAGGTGCAGCATGGTTATAATAATATTAATCTATAATACATAAAAAGGAATGTTAGATGGCTCAAATAGAAGAAATAGCAAACGGAGTTTACGCTAGAATAGTTGAAGGCTTAACTAACTCTGGAATAATTGTTGGACCTTCAGAGATTATGGTAATTGATAGCCTTAGAGTACCCAGTCACGCCAGAGCATTAATTGATGATGTAAAACGCATTTCTGACAAACCAATTAAGTACTTAATAGATACTCATTCCCATTGGGATCATTCGTGGGGAAATGAAGAATTTAATGATACTGTAATCATAGGTCATGATAACTGTTTTAAAGAAATGAATGATGGTGAGTGGAATGAAAAATGGTTAAATACTATTGTGTCTGCTAATGATCCCTGGTCGGAAGAAGCTAAAACAGTTAATATCACACCACCAAACTTAACATTTCGTGATGAGATGAAAATATTTTTTGATGATAGAGAAATTGTGTTTAAGTATTTTGGAAAAGCGCATACTAGTGGAGATATATTTATACATTTACCAAAGGAAAATATTTTATTTACTGGCGATGTTATTCAAAATAAAGGAATTCCATTTTTTGGAGATAGCTATCCAAAAGATTGGTTAGAAACATCAAAGAAAATAATAAATGTTAAACCAGATATGTTTGTAGCAGGTCATGGGAAAATAGGTAATTATACTGACATGATTGATGCAAAAAACTTTGTTGATGAATTAATAAACGATTGTATAAATATAAAACACGAAAATAATATTGATGAAATAACTAAACTGTATCAACAGAAATACTCTGGCTGGAGAAAAATTGAAGCAATAGAATCCACAATCCAAGATGTAATAGGTAGGTTATGAAAAATATCAATTTAAAATTTGACTCAAAACCAAAATTTATTGAAAATCTTGTTAATAATGGACATGAAGAATACGAAAAATCTAATGGAATTAAAGATGATTATAAAGAATTCTATATAACTATTACAGACGATGATTCAGTAGTCGGAGTTTTATCTGCTTATATAGTTTTTGCAGAAATTTATATTGATGACTTATGGGTTGATAAAAAGTACAGAAGAAAAGGGTACGGAACCCAATTGTTGGATTACTTATATACTCAATATGAGAATAAAGGATTTAATAATATAAATTTAGTTACAAGTGAGTTTCAGGCTCCTGATTTTTATATTAAAAACGGCTATGAACTTGAGTATATTCGTAAAAATAAACACAATCCTAAACTTACCAAATATTTTTTTGTTAGATTTTTTGATAATCTAAAACAACATCAAGGAATAATTTGAATTTATTAAATTTAGAATTGTGAATTATATCACTTTATCCTATTAATCTTAAATTGTTTAATATATAATTTTAGTAAGTCTATTAATACAATTAGTTTAATATGGATAACAAGTTAACTAGATTTCTTTCAAGAAGACCATTTCTCTTCATATTTATCACTATAATGCTAACGGGTATTTTTTCTTATGTTTCATCTTCTGATGACAAGGTTGATGAGGTTAGTTTTGATACTGGTGGGAAAATATTTGACTTAAGTGAAAAAATAAGCCGAAATTTTCAATCTCCTGTTCATGTTACATCAGTTATATTTGAATCTAAAACAGATGATTTACTAACTCCCGATACTTTTAATGAAATACTTCAAAATCAATTAAGAGTAACTCAATTAGATAAAGAAGGCCTTCTTTCAACTAATGCTGGTTTGGAAAACAAACAACTCTTATTTAGTTATTATGATTTAAATTCCGGTACACAGATTCCCGGAATTTCAACCTTGGTTGATATCACAGACCAGTTTCTTAAAGAAGTTATGATGCTGCCTAACGGAGTCAAAGATGCAAATTATGATCAATTAAAATTTGCCCTCGCTCAAATTTTGCAACCAACAAATTCTTCCAATCCTTTAGAATGGCTCCCTAGAGATTCTAAATATACTAACTTTGTTGAAGTAGAAAATGAGTATGGTAAATATAAGGAATGGAAATCTAGCGCATTATTAGCTAGTGTTTTACTGGACAATCAAAAATTAGGTGGAGGTAACGTTGATTATGGATTAGGTGGTGATTCTGCAACTATAGATAAAGAACGAGTTGGAAGAGAAATAGTTAAAACATTGTCTGGAGAAGAAATCACTTACAATTTATGGCCCATTGCTGTAGACGTAAATTTATACTCCGAAGAACAAGGAGGCGCTTCAGGTACTTATTTGGTTTTTACAGTTATTGCAGCAATAATTGTTTCTGGATTTAGCTTAAGATCTTACTATACTGTTGCAATCATTGGTTTTGGTATTGCAGCATTGATTATTTGGTTGAAAGGAATGATTAGTATTTTAGGTCTTAAAGGAGGCCTTATAGTTGATTTTATAGTTCCTATATCAATGGTTTCTCTCGGTGTTGATTTTGCAATTCATGCTATTAGACGATACCAGGAAACTAAAGAAGAATTAGGTACTGATGTAAAACGTTCACTTTCAATTGGTTTAGCAGCTGTATCAGGGGCTTTGATATTAGCAGTTTTAAGTGATAGCTTAGCTTTTTTGGCTAATACTGTTACTGGAATTGAAGCTTTGATTCATTTTGGTTTTGCAGCTGCAACTGCTACAGTTTCTTCATTCATATTACTTGGTATTATGGCACCTGTAGCTTATATGAAAATCGATCAAATGCTCATTAAATATAACCAAAAAGATAATGATATTAATTTATATCTTAAAATTTTATTTGGAATTTTAGCAGCATCTATAGCAGGAACATCTGTAATATTAACAGTAGCTTTTGATCCCGGGTACGGTGGAATGATATTATTAGTATACTTACTAATATTTTTAATCCTGCCTTTAGTTATATTGAGATTGTATGGCAAAGTAAGTATTTTTTCATCTAATAAGCAAAAAAAACCAAATATTATTAAAAATATTTTTAATAAATTTGATGTGGTCCAATATTTATCTAATATTGCTAATTACAAATATTCAGTTGTATTATCTGCTCTTTTTATTACTGTGTTTGCAGGATATTATGCATTGAAATTGCAACCAACATTTGAGGTGACAGATTTTTTTGATCCCAATTCTGAATTTGTGATAGGTTTGGATAAATTAGATCATTATTTTAGCGAATCAGCAGGAGAACCCGCAGAAATATATTTTGAAGGAACATTCTATTCAGATGACTTTATTGATTTATTAAATGAATTTTCTTTAAACCTTAAAAGCAATAAATATGTAGGAAAAACTGTAGATGGAGATATTCAATATTATGATTTGACTATTTTTGACCTTATGAAAACTATACTTGCTAATGACTTTGCCAGAACTGTGTATTCTAATCATGAGCAGGGTACTAAAACACCAATTTCAGATGATGACGGTGATTTTATTTTTGATACATCAAAACAAATTGAATCATTATTTAAGCTTGCACCTCTAATTGGAATTCCTAAATCAAACAATGAATTTTTACTTAGTCCTGATTCTGTAAATACTTTTCTAAGATATGATGAGAAAAATAATGTTTCTTTCATGAGACAACAGGTAGGCATCCCTGGTACAGGTAGTTTTGATACTATCATAGGCGCTTACGACCAAATTAATAAAGATATAAAGTTATTTGAAAATTATGACAGTAAGTCATTGCTAGATTTCGGAGTCACAGGATCTCCTTTTGTTAGAGAGGCGCAAACCTCAGCTGCTACTGATTCGTTAAGACAATCTATTCCAGTGGCTGCCATAGGAGCTTTATTATTATTACTTGTTGCAACTAGAAATCTTTATTATTCATTAGTTACGGTTTTTCCATTATTACTAATTGTAGTTTGGTTATATGCAATTATGTATGCATTTGGATTTGGGCTTAATTTTGTTACTGCAACAATAGGAGCTGTTTCAATAGGGGTTGGATTAGATTTTTCTATACATATGACAGAAAGATTCAAACAAGAACTTAAGATTCAAAAAAATACTAAGAAAGCCATGAAAGTATCAATGAGAGGAACCGGATTAGCTTTACTTGGTGCAGGAGCTTCAAGTATAGCTGGTTTTAGTATTCTTTCATTTGCTCCTATGCCCTTATTTTCCACTTACGGAGTATTGTCTGCATTTATGATTTCATTTGCAATGCTATCATCAATATTGATATTACCATCTCTACTTTTAATAGTTACAAGGAATAAGAAATAGTTTTTAAAATTAAGCGTCTAATTTAGTATCATCACTATTTGCGTATTCAGCCATAGAAGCATCGTAAACACTTATATTTTTATACCCAAGCAATTGTAGTACCACAAATACGTGCGCCGCACGTATTCCTCCCTGTCAGTAAGTGGTGATTTTTTTATCAGGAGTGATATTTTTTTTCTGAAGAATATTTTTAATTTCGCTTTGAGATCTGAATTTATTATTATTATTATTATCAATAAATTCTAACCATTCTATATTTACAGATCCTGGAACGTGTCCGATTCTTTTATTACCTCTTGAATTCGCGCCAGTATATTCATCTAAGCTTCTTGTGTCCAATATAATTGATTTTGGATCATCAATTAAATTTTTTAAATCTTCAATTTTACAAATAAGTTTATTATTTTCATTTATATCAATGTCAGAATCTGAAGGTTGAATTTTCTGAGTTTTATTAAATGCATAATTAAACCCGGATTCAATTGGGTATTGATGGTGTAACCATTCTTTCCAGCCACCATTTAAAATTTTTACATTTTTAATTCCAAAATAATTTAGGCACCACCAAAATCTACTTGAATATAAATTGCCTGAATTATCATAAGCAACTATTTCTGATTTACTATTTATATTTAAAGAATTAATTAATGATCTGAATTCATTCTTGTTCATAATGTGTGGGTTTTCTATTGGATTATTTTCAAACCCACTTTGCTTAATATAATGATGTACGGGTAGGGTGACAGCGTTTTTAATGTGGGCCCTTTGATATAAATCACTCACATCGCAATCAATTATAATAAGATTTTGATTGTTAAGCTTATCAAAAACTTCTTTGGCATCTATCAAAATAGAATTATCAGTGTATTCCATGCTGTTTTTAATTTATAATTTAATAATAGTCAAATGATTATAGATTAACTGTATATATAATTAAATAAGGAATTTATATGAAAATAGCCGATAATATAAATGTTTTATCTAATCAATCTGTGACTATTTTAACTGGATCCAGTTCAGGAATAGGGCTTCAATTATTGGATTTGTTATCTAAAAATTATCAAAATATTCTTGTAATCAATCGAAATGAAAATAAAACTATTCCTTTAATAGAAGAACAATTATCAAAATACCCGTCAACTAGAATATCTTATTTAATTGCTGATTTATCTGATCAAACAGAAATATTAAAACTTACTCAATTTATTAAAAAACAAAATATTAAAGTAAATATTTTGATTAATAATGCAGGTGTTCTACCACTTAAAAGAGGTATATCTAAACAAGGTGTTGAATTAACATTTGCTGTTAATCATATCGCGCCCTATCTATTAAGTACTCAAATCCATAGCAATGGTTCATTTAGTAATAATTCATTGATTTTAAATAACAACTCTGTTGCCCATTATAAAGCTGAAGGTAATTTTGATATTTTTGAGTCTAACCAATATCAAAATTTGTCACGTCTTCAATTGTACAGAGAATCTAAATTAGCTAATTTATGTATGACTTATATATTAGCTGAAAAATTTGCTAATGATAATATCGTTGTAAATGCATTTCATCCAGGAGTGGTATCAACTAATTTGTTATCTAATTATGGATGGTTATCATTTATTGGATTTGGATTGAAATTTTATGGAAAATCATCATCCTCATCTGCAAAAGAAATATTTGAGATATTATCAAAATGCAAAAATGAAATGATATCTTCAAAATATTTTTCTGATGGTAAGATTGTCAAATCTTCTGAAACTTCTTATGATAAAGATATACAAAATAATTTATATAATATTACTATTGGTTTAACTAATTCTGTAACGATGGAAAATTCATAATATGTTAAAAAAAGCTTTTTATAATACTAAAAATTCTGTATTTAATTTTTATTCTATATTTATTGCATCTCTACTAAATATATTTGTACCTATAGGTAAAAAATCTAATTGGATTATTGTTGGGAACATGACTTACCGTCATATATCTAGAATGATATTAACTGGATTTTTAATCATGATTCCTTTGATTATCACTTATACTATCATTGTATTTTTGATTGGAATAATTGATGGCGTACTTGCCCCTTATATTTCGTTATTTTTTGGTGGTAAAAGAATTTTTGGATTAGGAGCACTTGTATTACTTCTTCTTGTTTATGCAGTAGGTATGTTAAGTACAAGATACTTTGGTCAAAAACTTGGTGATGTTATACAAAACTTTGTAATGAGAATGCCAGTTGTAGGATCATTATATTCATCAGCAAGAAGATTAATAGAATCTTTAGCAGGAACAAAAGATGCTACAACAGGATTTAAAAGAGTAGTTATGATAGAACATCCTAGAAAAGGGATGTGGTGTATTGGGTTTTTAACTTCAATAGTTGAAATTTCTAATACTCAAACCATGGCTACAGTTTACATTCCAACAGCCCCTACACCCAATTCAGGATTTGTTGTTATGGTTCCATATAAAGAAGTCCAAGATACAGACTTAACAGTACAGGAAGCTATGAGTATGGTTTTATCAGGTGGTATTATTGCACCTGAATCTTTTAATAAAAAATCTATTACATCTAAGGATGTTGAAAAAATTGATTCAGCAGACAATAAATCGGAAGGATAAATTTTGATAGAAGAAAAAATACAACAATTTTTAGATAACTATAATATAAATCATGAAATGATGGAATGTGATCCTGATTTAGCTGATACGGAGTTATTTTGTGAAAGTTATAATATTCCTAAATCAAATTCAGGTAATGCCATTATTGTTGCATCCAAAAAAGAACCTTTTTCTTATAGTGCTTGTTTAGTCACTGCTGAATATAAATTAGATGTAAATAAAACAGTAAGAAAATTGATGGGCGTAAAGAGACTATCATTTGCGACTGCAGATAAAACTCAAGAATTGACAGATATGATGATTGGAGGAGTTACAATTGTTGCTCTTCCCTCAGATTTGAAAATTTATGTTGATAAAATTATTCAATCTCTCGATTATATTGTTATAGGAGGAGGTTCGAGGTCCCAAAAAATCAAGTTACCTACCTCTGAGTTAACTAAAATCCCTAATATTGAATTTATAGAAAACTTAGGTATACCAATTAGTTAATTAAATCTTTTGGCGGAATCCAGCCACCTAATTCTTTTTCAAGAATCTTCCCGATTTTAAGAGCAACATGATCATTTGTAGGTGCACATATAATTTGTAGTCCTATTGGATATCCTTTAGAACTTGTACCACATCGCAATGTAAGTATGGGCCATCCAGTAACATTGTAAGCTCTTAAAAAAGTACCTTTTGTTACATAATTCCAATCATTTTCTCTAGCATCCATTATTTCATTATGACGAAATCCAGCTTTATGTAATACAGGAGCAATTAAAACATCGTAATCATTAAAATATGATAATGATTTACTTTGATAATTATTTAATTCTTGAATTAATTCAGACATGTCTACTGCTGATTTGTTTTCGTATTCACTAGCAATATTAAATCTGGCTTCAGTCCATTTATGAGGAGTTTTTGTATTTGATTTTTCTAATAATTGCTTAAGATAATTTCGTTTATCATAATTTGCAATATTCCCTGCGATAGTATCTCCTTCGTTGATTATTTCAGTATTTATTTCTTTGATAGAATTTACTTTTGAATCAAGAATTTTACATACATCTTTTATAACTTTTATAGTATCTGTATCTGATGATATTGATTTTGTTGAATGATAATATCCTATATTTAATTTATCTAAGGTTACATCATCTGGATTATTGATATCGTTTAGTAAAACCGTTGGATCTATATTGTCAAATCCAGATATAACATTTATCAATGGTATTAAATCATCTACAAATCTTGCTAAAGGACCAATTGAAGTTAGCAGATCACTTGGTCCTGCATCAAAAGATATTGCATGGCCAGTTCTTGGAACTCTTCCGAATGTCGGTTTTAATCCCGCAATACCACAATGATGGGCAGGCATTCTAATGCTTCCTCCAGTATCAGTGCCTATATCAAACACAGACCCACAAGCTGCTATGATTGCAGCAGCACCTCCGCTACTACCACCTGGAGTTAATTCAAGATTATATGGATTATTTGTTTTTCCATAAACAACATTATCAGTTTCTCCTCCCATAGTGAATTCAGGTGTATTTGTTTTACCGAGAAGTATTGCCCCAGCATCGATTAATCTTTGCGCAACAGTTGAATTTTCTTTTGGGATATGATTTTTCCTTCCCCCTGTTCCCCATGTACTTATGATATTTTTAGTATCAAATGAATCTTTTAGTGTAAATGGAATTCCAAATAATGGAAGATTTTTATATTTATCAAAGTTTTGATCCATTTTCTTTGCAGTTTTTATAGCAGAATCAAATGAATTTTGTACAACAGCATTTAAAGAGCTATTTATTTTCGTAATTTGGGTTATATGAATATCTGTTAATTCTTCAACAGATATTGTTTTGTTTCTTAAGACTTTTAGTAAATCTTGTAGTGGGTAAGTTATGATTTCTTTAATTGACATGATTTTATCTTTATATTTATTAAATAAAATATTATCATTATAAATAATAATAATATAAATTCAATGATGGTAAAAATATTGGAATTATTTTGGATTAATTGGAGCAAAGGCATAAAACTAATTCTTTCTGATGGTGAGAATAGGGAAGAAATAGGTGGAGTGCGAAAAACAAAAAATGGATTTGATGCTTGGGCAAAAACTTTTGGGTATGATCCTGGACGTGCAATTAAAGGGTTAAATTCTTTAGATGAAGGAAGAGAATTTGTAGAAAGTTTTCAACCTTGGGACTTATATGATTTAGGAAGAGGTTTAGTTGTAGAACCTGATGTTAGGAATGAATAATTCATAATTCTTTTAAATTTTGAATTTCGTTAATTGTTTCTACCCATAATTTCTTTTCATACTCAATTTCACTCAGCTCATAATAGTGAAGTTTCATTTCTTTTTTTGACAAATTAGATAATTTATTTATCTGTTCAATTATATTTGTCTGAATTTTATATGCTTTTTGTGGTTTCTCCTGCCATTTATATTTAATAACACCATTAATTAGAATAAATACTGCTGGTATTCTATCTAAATTCTTTGACATGAAATGATCTGTTAATTTTTCATTTTCAGATCTTCTATATATTTTTAATTTTACATTATTTATTAATTCTGAAATCGCAATAAAAATTGGGATATTAAACATTGAGTCAGGACAAAAATCTTCTGTTAAAATTAAAATCTCCGAATTTTCAAGTTTTTTTGATAAATTTAAAATTAATTTATTTAGCTTTTTGTTTTCTAATACATTATTAGTGATTTTTTTAAAATCACTTTTATTTTCTTGCATCGAATTAATATATTCATCCCATTCCATACTTTTATTTGATTGCAAAATATTGTTCATTTTATATTTCTCCAAAAAAAAACCCCCAATATTTTATTGGGGGTTTTATAAATAGACGTAATTATCCCCGCTATGTGTTTCCACAACAGCAAGTAGATTTTACATTTGATAAATTTATGTTATTCATTGATTTAATTTGAATATTTATAATATTTTACTAGTTTTTGTTTAAATTATAAAAGATACTTTTAGTACATTATTTTAATAAGGTGAATAGATGTCAGGAATTAATGAGAATATATATTTAAATAAACTTAACCAAAGATTAAACGATATTGCTAATGAATTCAAAGGATTATGTGGTGTATGTATATATGACCCTGATACTAAATGGTATTTTGGAATTAACGATGATATGACTTTTCCAACTGCATCAAGCATTAAAATTCCAATATTAATAAAATTACTATCTGATGCTGATAAAAAGTTAATTAATTTATCAGATGAAATTGTTATTACTGAAAAAATGAAATCAAGAGGTAGTGGCATTATTCATAAAATGACAGGTTCAGTAAAAATGACTATTGAAAATCTTGCAATCTTAATGATTAATCTATCAGATAATACAGCAACTAATTTATGTATAGATATAGCAAATCAAAAAGAGATAAACGAAATGTTATCTAGTTATGATTTTGGAACTATGAAATTAAATAGGAAAATGCAAGATTATCAAGCAATCAATGAAGGGAAAGAAAATATTGCTACTCCAAAAGAAATGAACTTGATATTACAGATGTTAGATAATAAATCTTTATTTAATGAATCTGTATCTAATAAAACTTTAGATATTTTAGCCATAAACAAAAGTACTCCTATTTCGCAACCTCTTCCTGAAAATATTAAAGTTGCAGGTAAAACAGGAGGAATGCCAGGTGTAAGATGTGAAACTGCTATAGTTTACCTGAAAAATAGACGATATATATTAACGGTAATGACATCGTACGGCGGACAAAGTGAAATTCCTCAAAATTTTTTGAATGGAGAATACAATGGCTCAGATATTATTTCTAAAATCAGCTCTGAAACTTATAAATATTTTAATACGATAGATAATTCCTCTGAATTTGGACAAGGACTTACACAAACTATAAATTATTAATATTATGCACCTTAAAACTGATAACCATTCCCTACCTTTTTTTAAAAAAGATTTTTTCAGACTATGGTTTGCTGTCTTTATTTTTTCCGCAGGAATATATCAAGAACAAATCTCAGTAGGCTACATAATTTATGAAATAACAAACTCTGAAATTCACGTGATTCTTATGTATGCAGTTAGAGTAATACCAGTATTATTTTTTTCAAATTATATTGGTTATATAGCTGATTTAATCAATAGAAAAAAATTACTAAGTATATTTATGTTTTTAGGATCAATAGGAATGTTTCTTTTTTCATTATTGATGTATTTTGAAATTTATAATTATCCTATTATTATGACTTTTGTCTTTTATAGTGGTTGTATATGGGCGGCTGTTATGATTACCCAACAATCTTATTCGTATGATATTGTTGGACCTAAATTTGTTTCACAAGGAACTGCATTAACTAAAGGTGCTGATAGAATTGGGGGAATACTAGGAGGTTATTTTTCGGGTAAATTAGTTTCTAATTATTTTCATATCCCATTTTTATTATCAGCTTTATATCATTTGTGTTCTTCAAGTTTAATACTTCCAAATTCTAAAATAGCTAACTACTCCCCCATTAGTAAGAGTAAAGAAAAACCTCAAATATCTGAAATTTTATCTATATTAAAAAACAACAATGTTTTACTTGTATTAATTATTTTAACTATAATAACTGAAATTTTTGGTTTTTCTCATAATAGTATTATGCCAATTCTTGTAAAAGATGTTTTAAGCGGTGATGCGGATGATTTAGGATTTATGATGATTGTGAGGCAATTTGGTGGAATTATAGGAATTTTATTAATTATTGTTTTTGGAAATATTCAACAAAAAGGATTGTGGTTATTAATTTCAGCTTTAGGGATGTCTTTTTGTGTTTTCTTTTTAGGACTTGCTAATAATAGTTTAATATTTATTGTTGCACTATTTTCCCTTAATGTCTTTTCTTCTTCATGTGATTCTTTGTATCAAATAATTGCACAAAAATCTGTACTTAATAAAGATAGAGGAAAAGCTTTAGGTGCTTGGACATTTGCATTAGGTTCAGGACCTTTAGGTTATTTAATAATAGGATTAATTATAACTGCTGTTAACACATATGATTTTACTGGGTTAACAAATCAATATCATAATGCTCCTGGCCCTCAATTGGCATTAAATTTAAATGGATTTATATTAATTATTTTAGTATTAGTAACATTCAGATATGCGAAAAAGTTAAGAGAATTTAAAACTTGATTTATTTTTTTCTTTTACTAGTCCATCTTGGTTGATCACAAATTTGACCTAAAAATTCTACTATTGTGTGTGCTCCCATGTATGAGGTTATACCTGTTCCTACATCAAGTTGAGGGTTAACTTCTACAAGATCAAATCCAATAATGTTCGCATGTTTTGCTAGTACGGATAACGAATCTCTTAGTTCTATATAAGTCATGCCGTTTGGTTCAGCAGAAACACACCCTGGTACTAAAGGTAAATCAAGTACATCTATGTCTATTGAAACGTATACAGGAGCTTCTTTTGGTACTAGAGTAGTCATTCCATTAGGACCCATATCATAAAACTCTTTCATTCCAATAACACGATTGCCGTCATTTTCAGAGTCTTCTATTTGAGATTTTTTGTTTCTTATACTTCTTATACCTACCTGAGTGAGGCTTTTCACATGATCCATGTGGTGTATATGTCGAAAAGCATGGGAATTAGTATATTTATAACCGTGAATAAAAGGAGAGTAGTCTATATGTGCATCAAAATGAACTACATGGAGAGGGGTATCGTATGCTCTAACTACGGGGAAAGTAATTGCATGGTCACCTCCTAGAACAACAGGCATTGCACCTGAGTTTAACACAATTTTAGTAAGGTCAGTTATATTTTTAAATGTCCCTTCTACATCTGCTGGAATTACATCTGCATCTCCAACATCTACAATCCTATTGTTATCAAGTTCATATTTTAAAAACACTTTATCAGTATCGTGATCAAAATATCCTTCGTCTCCAAATCGAAGAGAATGTTCTCTTATAGACCTTGACCCAAGTCTTGAGCCTGGCATAAACGGAGATCCTTCGTCTGTTGGTGCCCCCATAACTGCTATATCTGCGTCTAATTCACTTAGGTTGTTACATGTCGGGGTTCTGAGAAAAGAAACTAAACCTGAAAATGCATGTGTAGGTTTGTTGGGTTGGTGAGAATTTTCGTTAGCCATTTTAATTCCTTATTTTAATTCAGATAAATAATCTTTCATTCCGCTTTGAAGCATATTAGTTACTCCTGAACAAAACCATTGAAATCCTGCTGATTTATAAAATTTAAAATCATCAGCATCTCTAGCTATAGTTCCACAAGCTTTTCCATTTGCAATTGCTATTTTACTTAGGCTAGAAATTGTGTCTCTAACTTTAGGATCATTGATTTGCCCGTGTATTCCAAAAGATGATGAAATATCTGATGGCCCGAAAAACAAAACATCTACTTCATCTATCGATGATATTGCATCTACATTTTCCATAGCTTCTGTAGTTTCAATTTGAATTGCAACTAATGTTTCTTTATTAGAACTATCTACATGTTCTTTAACTGATTGAGGTATACCATAAGCTGATCCTCTTCCGCTTGCCAATCCTCTTTTACCCACAGGTGGATACTTCACAGAATCTACAACACTAGTAGCATCGTTTTTGTTGTTTATTAATGGCATCAAAACTCCCTGCGAACCTGCATCAAGAAATTTTTGAATTACTTGTTGGTCATTTTGTCCTATTCTTGTAACTGATGATATATTTCTTAATTCAGCGGCTCTAAAGTGTTCTTCGGCCAAATTTGGATTAAAAGTAGTATGTTCTCCGTCTACTATTACAAAATCAAAACCAAGTAATCCCATGATTTCTGTTATATTAGGATTGATAACGTTTTGAAATAATCCGATAACATTTTGTCCGGAATTTAATTTTTCTTTCATTAAGTTTTTATTCATAAGTACTCCTAAGATAAATTTTCCATGGCTTTAACGGTTTCTCTTACTGCTTCAGCAGATTTAATTAAATCTGCTTGTTCAGAATCTGAAAGTTCATATTCAATAATTTCTTCAATACCATTTTTTCCAAGTTTTGCAGGAACTCCGAAATATAAATCATTTATTCCATACTCACCCTGTAAATATGCTGTTGTTGGTAAAACAGTTTTCGCATCAGCGCATACTGCATCTACCATCTTTACAATTGAAGCAGAAGGAGCATAAAAAGCACTGCCAGTTTTCAAATAATTTACAATTTCTGCTCCACCGTTTTGAGTTCTTTCAACTAATTTGTCTAGTTTATTTGGTTCAATTGATTCAGTTAAGCTTTTTCCTCCAATGAAACTATTGTTCAGAAGTGGAACCATAGTATCTCCGTGGCCACCTAATACATTAGATGAAATAGAATTAACAGATGTGTTTTCACTTTGAGAGATAAATGTTGTAAATCTAGCTGAATCTAAAACGCCTGCCATTCCAAATATTTTATTAGGTTTTTTTTCGCTGACCTTAAATGCTTGCATAGCCATCGCATCAAGAGGATTTGTTACCACAATTACTAAAGCATCAGGAGATTGATCCAATGATTTCTTTGTCACTTCTGAAACTATATTCATATTTATTTTGAGTAAATCATCTCTTGACATTCCAGGTTTCCGGGCAATTCCAGAAGTGATTACTATTACATCAGAATTTTTTGTTATTTCATAATTAGTTGACCCTGATATGTAATTATCTAATCCTAAAACTGGTCCAGATTGCAATATATCTAATGCTTTACCTTCAGCAAGGCCTTCAGCAATATCAATTAATGCTACTTCTGAATAACTTTTTTCAAATAACCTCTGAGCTGTTGTTGCTCCTACGTTTCCTGCTCCGATGACTGATATTTTTTTATTCATATTTTGGCCTTTAAGAATTGTTTTATAAAAGATAATAACTAATGAATTATACTCATCATTTTGATTACCTTCAATAATTAGTCTTTTTAATTATCCCAAGGTTTTATAGCATTTTTGAGTAATTTGTATCCATCTAAAAATCCGGGTCTATCTCCAGAGTATACTTCATCAAATATTTCTAAAGATTTATCTAACCAACCATGAAGTTCTTTATTGTCAGGGTTAGCGTCAATATACGCATCTCTTATAAGTACAAAATGAATTCTTGGATCATAAGGTTGTTTTGTTCCTCCAACCCATTCATCACCGTCTAATAATCTAAGTAACATTGCATCAGCTGATCCCAATGTTTGTTCGTGTATAGGGGGACCTGCCATTCTATGCATTACAGAAGTCATATCTCTTCCATTCCCTGTTGTGTAACCCATTTCATTCCATGTTTTTCTCATATCAATATCTTTTCCTATATGTTTAGCAACCATACCTCCAAATTCTCTTAAAGGATCAGAAATATCAGCTAATAAATCTGTTAACCTATCACCATCTAAATCTGTTGATAGCACGATTGTATTTTGCTTGTTGATTAAATCCCAAACTAATAAACCATAATTAGTATCAGCTATGTGTTGTTCAATTTTACCTGACCAATTTTCCATTCCATCTTTGAAATCTGTGGGTAAAAGATTAATTATTTTATCGATTTTTTCTTTATGTTCAGTATAAGGGTCTACAGCATACTTTCTGCCAACTTCAAATTTTGTTCCTTGTAATAACCAAGAGTGTAACCCTGCGTTAATTCCATCTTCCATAGCTTGCGTAGGTTTAGTAGCAACTCTACCAATGTATCCAGTCTCATGCACTAATTGAAGAAATAATCTATTTGCATAAGCCATTTGTACACCTGGAGTATTCATCTCTGAATGAACAACGCCATCTTCATTTACATTGAATACTGATTTATCTTGTGAATATGGCAAGCAGGGCATACTTCTTACTACTGTTATAGGACCATATGGTCTTACATTACAATAAACTCCAGCTTGTGTTCTTAAAGGTGCATTTCCTGATTTTCCCATAACAACCACTTTATTCCCTTTTCCATCATTTACATAAGCATCTCCAGCCGTTGACCATTTTATTGATGTACAAGGCATATTTCCAAACCAGGATAAACACTCAAGTTTCGTGTCATGTCTATATTGAGACCACATAGGAACGGCATAAAAAGGTAATCCTAAAATATCTACAGCAGCAATAGTTCCTAAAAGAGCGTATGCATCAGTAAGAGAGTGTGCTATTGGATTTATATCATTATTATGATTACCACCCTTCCAAACTACTGCGTCAGGATAACCTTCAGGTATAATATCTCCTTTTTCAAAAAGTTGAGATAATGCATTAAATAAATCTCCACCATCTGCTTCAGTTCGTGCTATTTTCATTAAATCTATCATTTAATACCCTTTAATTTAAAGTTAATAATGTGTCAGCCGTATTAACTGAATCACCAGTGTTAAAATTTATATTTTTAACAGTTCCTTCTTGATCAGATTTGATTGTATTTTCCATCTTCATAGATTCTATATTAACTAATGGTTGGTCTTTAGTAATTTTATCTCCATTTTTGACTAAATATTTTAATATTGTCCCGGATATTGGAGAATTAATTCGGGAGCCGCTATCTACAGGCAGATTTTCTTTTATTTTTTTTGATTTTTTTGGTTTTGGTGCTTTGTTTATTTCATTTATATTCGTAACCACATCATTATCAGACAATTCAGCCGAAATATTGTATTCTTTACCTTCAAAATTTAACTTTAAATCAAATGTATTATTTTCAAGGTTTTTATTTTCACTCTGAGAGTCTTGCTGTTCTTGGTTAGATGAATCTTCAGTAGTACTGTGAATATTTAATTTGTTTTCCAAAAATGTTTTCCCGATTTCTTCAAACATTGCATAAGTTATTATATCTGGCTTGTAGTTAGTTAAAGATTGTATTTCTTTACCGTATTCATTTAATGATTTAGAAGGTTTTGTATCTTTTTTATTAGTTATATATTTAGTAAATATTTTTTTATTTATATTTGAAGGGGGAGTTCCGTACCCACCATTTATATATTCTTGCATCTGTTGTGAAAGATTAGCGTACCTTCCTGTTAAAACATTACTTACAGATTGTGCTCCAACCATTTGGCTAATTGGCGTTACCAAAGGTGGCATTCCTAGATCTTTTCTAACATTAGGGATTTCTTTTAATACTTCAGGAAGCTTATCTAAGTTGTTATTAGCACTTAATTGTGAGGCCAAATTTGAAATCATACCTCCTGGTATCTGGTGAGAAAGTACATCAGCGTCTATAGGAGAAAATTTGGTTGTCACATTATATTCTGTGTATTTTTTCACTTCTTTTTCTAATATTTCTGCAATATCACTAACAGTATTCATATTTACGTCAATTTTATAATTACTATTTTCTGAGTCGAAAGTTTTTGAAAGTGGTTCTATTGCAGGTTGAGATGTTCTTTGTGAAACTGTTGAAACGCATGTATCTACCCCGTCTACCCCTGATTCGATAGCTTTTATTTGAGTCATTGAAGCCAAGCCACTAGTGTAATGATTATGTAATTGAATAGGAATATCGGTAATATTTTTAAGTCCTGAAACAAGCATTGAAGCATCATATGGAGATAAAAGTCCTGCCATATCTTTAATACACAATGAATCTGCTCCTAAATTTATAAATTCTTTTGCTAGATTTAGATAATAATCTTGAGTATATATTGCTGTTTTGGAAGTTTCTAATTTTCCTGACTCTCCTACGCTATAACATAAAGTAAGTTGTAAATGTTTACCTGTTTCCTTAACCGCTTTGGCAACATCTTTCAAATTGTTTATATCATTTAGGGCATCAAATACTCTGAAAACATCAATTCCAAATTCCGCAGAAGTGGAAATAAAATTGTTTACTACTTCATTTGAATAGTGCTTATACCCAACTAAATTAGCGCCTCTAACAAGCATTGATAACTTGGTGTTAGGGGTTAACCTGTTTATCATTTTAAGCCTATCCCAAGGATCTTCGTTTAAATATCTAATACAACTGTCAAAAGTCGCACCTCCCCATACTTCTAATACATCATAGCCTGCTTTATCTAGAAGTGGGGCAATTTCAGAAATTGTATCGTTTTTAAATCTTGTTGCAAAAAGACTTTGATGAGCGTCTCTTAGTGTTGTATCTGTAATTTTTATTATTTTTGTTGACATATTAATCCTATCTGTATATTTTCCATTCTTGATTTTTCCAATTGTTTAGTCTTAGATTTTGCTTTTCTTTTTTTATTTTAGTTTGTTTTTGATTTTTTTGTATAAGTTTTTCCATTACCAATTTTAATATTGTTAATTCTTTGTTGTTTAATTTTATATTAGTTTTATTGTTTATTATTATATTTTCCATGGCATTAATTACAAAGGTATATTTCCATGTTTTTTCGGAGGTAAAACTTCTCTTTTATTTTCTAAAATCTCAAGTGATTTAATTATTGTTTCTCTTGTTTGGTTTGGTTCAATTATATCTTCTATGTATCCTTTTTCAGCTAATCTGTAAGGTGACATCACTTCGTTTTTATATTTTTCTAATAAATCTTTCTCTAATTTTTCAGGGTTTTTAGAATTTTTTAATTCTTTTCTGTAAATTAATTTAATAGCAGCTTCAGGTCCCATTACAGCAACTTCTGCAGATGGCCATGCATAATTTAAATCACTTAATAAATATTTACTGCTCATAACAATATAAGCGCCTCCATAGGCTTTACGTATTATAATTGACACTTTAGGTACCGAGGCTTCAGCATAAGCATATAATAATTTAGCTCCACGTCTTATAATTCCATTATGCTCTTGATCAGTTCCAGGCAAGAAACCTGGGACATCTACTAAGCTTATTATAGGAATATTAAAAGCATCACAAAATCTTATGAACCTTGCAGCTTTTTCTGACGCTTTTATATCAAGCACTCCTGCTAAATGTTTTGGTTGTTGTGCTACTATAGCCGAATTTTTTCCGTTAAATTTACATAGTCCTATAATTATATTTTTTGCATAATCATCTTGAATTTCTATAAAAGAATCTTTATCAACAATGTTAGTAATTATTTCATTCATATCATAAGAATGATTTGAGTTACTTGGTAGAATATTTTCAAGATCAACTGGCAACTTAGGGCTAACTGAGTCACTTTCTGCTACTGTTTCTTGATTATTCTGTGGTATGTATTTAAGAAAATTTCTTACGTTTGTAAAACATTCTTCTTCCGTATCAAACAAAAAGTGTGCAAGTCCGCTTTTCTTCATATGAGATTCGCTTCCACCTAATTCTTCGTGAGTAGTGTCTTCTCCTGTTACCTGTTTAACAACGTCAGGACCAGTTATATACATTTGACCTATATTCTTTACCATAAATATAAAATCTGTTACAGCAGGTGAGTAAGTAGCTCCACCGGCAGATGGTCCTACAATTATTGAAATTTGTGGTATCACACCCGATGACCTTACATTTTTGGTGAAAATCTTTGCATATCCAACTAGGCTGTCAACTCCTTCCTGAATTCTTGCTCCACCTGAATCAATTATTCCTATAATAGGGCATCCAATTTTAATAGCAATGTCCATTATTTTACATATTTTGTCTGCTGCAGTTAAGGAAAGAGATCCTCCCATAACTGTAAAATCTTGAGAATATACACAAACATCATTGTTGTTGATTTTTCCTGTTCCAACAACAACTGAATCACCATGTATTTCTATATCTTGCGAAATTTTGAATTTGTCTATTTCCGTAAAAGAGTTTTCATCTAAAAGTAAGTTTATTCTTTCAATGGCAGTTAATTTACCTTTGGAATGCTGTGAGTCAACTTTATCTTTGCCACCACCCAGCAATGCTTTTTGACGTAATTTATTTAATTTTAGAATGTCTTCTTTCATAATGATAAATTATTGAGGTGGTAAAAGGTTGGGAATCCCTTCTTTTATTGGATAAATAATTGCACAATCCTTATTTTGACAACCTAACTCACCTGTTATGATATCGTCTTTTTCTGCTGTTTCAACTTTTAAAGTTAAATCTGATTTACATATAGGGCATGCTAGTATGTCATTTAATTCTTTTTTCATTTAAATCCTAATAATGTTTAAGAGTTCTGATAACAAAAATATAACTACTGTTATAGGAAAAATCAATTTAGATTGTATCAATAATTTAACAAAATTATTATATATATTAGGGTTATTAAAATAATAAGACTTATATCTGTTTATATATAAAATTAGAGCTATCCAAATAAATAAAAATAGCTTTAATATAAGGATAAAAATATATAGTTTTGAGTCAATGCTACTAATGCTGTCTAATATTAAAATTACACCTGTTAAAACTAGTGTGGAAATTATAGTATTAGTCCAGTTTATAAAATGGCTAAATATTGTTTCAAAACTTTGGTGAATTTTAATTAAATTATTTATGTTTAAAGAAATTAGTGATCCTGCAAACCATGTTGAAGCTGCCATTACATGACAAAAGCTGATTACAAACCTTATGATATCAATAAATGTGTCTGTCATTTTATTTCCATATTTATCATTTCTTTTGTATGTTTTAGCAATTCATCGTAGGGAATATATCCATCCCAAACTATGATTTCATTTATATTTTTATTTACAAAAAATGTGGTTGGGAAAGAATTGATATTGTATTTTCTAATAGTTTTATTATCATCATTATAACCAAGTTTGTATGTTAATTTGAATTTTTCAGCAAAGTCCTTACCTTCATTGGCATTATCTATTCCAATCATTTGTATTCCTACGATATCCAGCTCATCTTTATATAATTCGTAAAGTTTTTGAAAATGAGGTAATTCTTTTGCGCAAGGAGCACATGAAGGGAACCAGAAATTGATAATATATGAGTCTTTTAATATGTCTTTATTATTTAAATTACTGTTATTAGAATCATACAAATTTATATCAAATTCAAATGTTTTAATACTATTGTTTTGGCAGCCCATCATAAATAGAGCAATTAATATAGTAGATAAAAATAATGTATATTTATTCATTTTCTGCTTCATACTCTGTTATTATCTCTTTTCCGAATTCTATTAAATCTATCTTTTTTTGATCAGACAAATCTTCGAAGTTTTCTAAATATTTTTCAAACATATCCATAACACCTGAGCTTTCTGGTAAAAGAACGTTATTATTTTGTTTTTCAGATAGATATGAAGGTACAATTGATACTAAATTTTTTGCTGTACTAAGAATTTGCTTTATTTTGGGGTCATTAACACTTTCAAAGTGTTCTTTAGTTGATTCTATGTGCAAACGTACTATTGCGTCACTTATTAACTCTTTATTTAATATATTTTCTAAATATTTGTCTGGATATAATTCTGTTTTAGGAATTTTGATTTTTATTTCATTAAATTTTCTAGCATCAACTTTTATTTTTTTATAATATTTTAACCTGTTTCCCTGTGGCTTGTTTTTGTCAATTTCTAAAATATAAAATCCTTTATCATCATTTTTTTCTCCAAAATCAACCCTTTCTAAACTACCGGAGTAAATTACAGGAGGATCTTCATTTAAGACTTGATCTTTGTGAATATGACCTAGAGCAACGTAATCAAATTCTGGTCTAATAAAAAACTGAGTTGAAAGTAGAGGGTCGTTTGTGATCGACATTAGAGTTTCAGTGCTTGTTTTCGCTTCCATTACACTTAAATGGCCTGAAAAAATACAAGGTATACTTTTATCGATTTTTTTTAATTCGTTATTTATGCTTGTGTCAAAAACATCTACTATAGATTTAGCAATTTCTTCTACTTTCATGTTTGGATCTTTCTTTCTTATATTAGATGTAAATGTCCCAAATCTAGGCCAAGGTAATCCTATTATTTGAACTTGCTCATTGTTTTTTGTATTTACTGTATATAATTTCAACTGATCAATTACAGTGACTTTATCAACATTCATCGTGGGAAATATATCTAATGACGTGGCTCTTTGTTTTACTGCAGGTATATCATGGTTTCCTACGACAAGAACAACAGGAATATTGTTATGAGTTAGTTTCATTAGTCTTTTAGTAAACTCTCTAAGATGAGTTGGGGTTGGATTTCTTGTTTTGAATGCATCTCCAGCAAAAAGAACAAGATCTACATTTTCAATAATGGCATAATCTACTAACTCGTCAAACACATTCAGGAAATCTACTATTCTATCATCGAGACCAGTTTCTAAATCTGTTGTTTTTGAATACCGCTCATAGCCTATATGAAGATCTGAAAAGTGTAATATTTTCAATAATAACCTTTTATTTTAAATAATTATTAATAGAGCTTAGTAAATGCGGATGTAATTCCTTAATATTTACTCTTTTTTGTTTCATTGAATCCCTATCTCTAACAGTAGCACTGTTATCATCTAAAGAATCAAAATCAATAGTAACACACAGTGGAGTTCCTATTTCGTCTTGCCTTCTATAACGTCTCCCAATACTTTGTGTTTCATCATATTCGATTTTCCCTAAATCCCCTTTAGTCAAAAGATCTTTTTGAATGTTTTTTGCCAACTCAGATAATTTTGGGTCCTTACTTAGTGGAAGAATAGCAACTTTTACTGGCGCTATGATTGGAGAAAGTTTTAATACCGTTCTTGAATCATCTTTGCCTTCTATTTGTTCTTCGTTAAATGCATCTAATAATGTTATTAATAACAATCGATCCACACCTATTGAAGGTTCAATCACGTGAGGAGTATATCTAGTTTTAGTAGCTTCTTCAAAAATACTGAAATTTTTCGATGAAGCTTCAGAATGAGCATCTAAATCAAAACTACCTCTATTTGCTATTCCTTGAAGTTCTCCCCATCCCCAAGGAAATTTATATTCTATATCACTTGTTCCTTTTGAATAATGAGATAAATCTTCTTTGGTATGCTCTCTTACTCTTAGGTTAGATTTGTTTATATTCAAACTAAGTAAAAAGTTCAAACAGCTTTCAATCCATTCCTGATAGAATTTTTCACTATCTTCAGGCTTTACAAAATATTCTATTTCCATCATTTCAAATTCTCTTGTTCTAAAAATGAAATTACCTGTTGTTATTTCATTTCTAAATGCTTTTCCAATTTGAGCGACACCAAAAGGGATTTTTTTTCTTGATGTATTCAAAATATTTTCAAAATTTACGAAAATTCCTTGAGCCGTTTCAGGTCTTAAATAAATTTCACTATTATCTGATACAACTGGACCAATATTAGTTTTGAACATCATATTGAATTCTCTAGGTGCATCGAATGTTTTGTTATCACATTTCAGAGTAGGGCATGATCCATCAGATTTTTCAAGCTCATCTTCTCTGAATCTTGCATTACAAACTTTACATTCCATAAGTGGGTCTGAAAAATTTTGTATATGACCACTAGTTTCCCATACTTTGTTAAGAGATAAAATAGATGATTCGAGAGCAACAATATCATCTCGTTTATATACATGATAGTTCCACCAATAATCTTTAATGTTCTTTTTTAATTCAGCGCCAATGGGACCATAATCCCATGTACTTGCAAGGCCTCCGTAGATTTCACTGTTTTGAAATATAAAACCCCTTCTTTTTGACAAGGATGTTAATTTATCAATTAAAGAATCCAACTTTTATTCCTAAAGAAATAAAGGAGCAAAAACAACAGAAATTATTGTCATTAGTTTAATTAAAATATTTAACGCCGGCCCTGATGTGTCTTTGAATGGATCACCGACAGTGTCTCCTACCACAGCAGCAGAATGAGCATCAGATCCCTTGCCACCTAATTCCCCTGATTCTATATATTTTTTCGCATTATCCCAGGCGCCACCAGAGTTAGCCATCATAATAGCTAACAAAAATCCTGAAGCAATAGCACCTGCTAACATAGCACCAAGTGCCTCTTTTTCCAAAATTAATCCAGTCAAAATAGGAACTATAATTGCTAGAAGGCCTGGTAGTATCATAGCCTTAAGTGATCCGTTAGTACTTATCTCTACAGCTTTGGCGTAATCTGCTACAGCTTTACCTTCCATTAAACCTTTTATTTCTTTGAATTGCCTTCTTACTTCGTTTACCATATCCATTGCAGCAGATCCTACTGCTTGCATAGTTAATGCTGAGAAAATAAAAGGCATTAAGGTACCAATAATTAGACCGATCAATACTTTAACTTCTAGTAAATTTATTGATTCTATTCCTGCAATATTTGCATAAGAAAACAATAGAGCACCTGCTGTAAGAACTGCGGAACCTATGGCAAAACCTTTACCTGTGGCAGCAGTAGTGTTGCCTAATGAGTCTAGTGCGTCTGTTCTTTCTCTGACTTCTGGGTTTAGTTTTGCTTGTTCAGCAATACCTCCTGCATTATCTGCAACAGGGCCGTAAGCATCTGTTGCTAAAGTTATACCTAAAGTTGAAAGCATTCCCACTGCAGCCAATGCAATTCCATAGAAATCTCCAAGCATAAATGCTATAGCCATTGAAATAATAATTACTATTGTAGGGATTATCGTACTTATCATTCCTAATCCTAATCCTCCAATAATGATAGTTGCTGCTCCTGTTTTAGCTTGTTCAGCTAATTTTTTTGTGTAACTGTATTCGTAAGATGTCGCAACTTCCGATGCTGTTCCTATTATTACACCAGCAATTAATCCTGTTAAAATTATCCAGAATACTTCCATTGGAAATGCATTAGTTATTGCCATAATTAATGTTACGAGTAGTACGATTAGTCCTGCTGAAAATATCCCAGTTCTTAATGACCATAACAAACTACCCATACTAGCGCCTTCTTTTGTTCTAACAAGAAAAGTCCCAATAATTGAGCTAATAATTCCGATTGAAGCTATGAAAAATGGTAATAAAACAGCATCATTTTTATCACTCATAAAAGTTGCAGCACTCACCAGAGTCATTGTTGCTATAATTGAACCAACGTATGATTCAAACAAATCAGCACCCATTCCTGCAACATCACCCACGTTGTCTCCAACATTGTCAGCTATTGTAGCGGGATTTCTTGGGTCATCCTCTGGAA
>CAJWSY010000017.1 GCA_913045935.1 uncultured Chloroflexota bacterium
TCTGGAAGCAGAGCATGCTGTGGATTTCCCATTTTAACAATTAACGAAAAAGCTGCACTAAAAATGGTCGGTAACCACACTAGTACAGCAAAAGATCTCGGTGCAGACGCAATGGTAACGCCTTGTCCTTTATGTCATTTGAATTTAGATCAATACCAAAACCGTGCTGCAGGAATGATGAAAAGACAAATTGATCTTCCTATCATTCATGTACCCCAACTTGTTGGTCTAGCGCTAGGATTAGATCCAAAAGAATTAAAAATTAACAAACACATAATATCAACAAAAAAACTATTGTCAGAATTATCTTTAAGACCTTAATTTTTGATAATTTTTAATCATTATAATATTGAAAAAAGTATTTCTTTAATCGATAATACACTTACTTCAGTATTTCTGATAAAAAAAACAAAATAGTTAAATGTTGAACATCAATCAATTTGGAGATTTAAATCTAGCCTATCTTTTAGGACTGTACGACGATTACTTAACGGACCCCGAAAGTGTCGGTGATGAACTTGTTACCTTTTTTAAATCTGAAGAATTTAAAAATTTAATTTCCATTCACTCAGAAGAAACTGAAATTGAAAGTCCAGTAAACCAATCACCGGTAAATGTCAATTCAGATATTAATATGAAATTAATAGAAGATGACATCAGAAAAAATGGACATAAATATGCAAACTTAGATCCTTTAGAAATCAATTCTCAAAAAGAATATATCCTTAACCATAATGGGTCAACAGAAAAACTCAAAAAGATATATACAGATAACATTGGTTATGAGTTTCACCACCTAGATAATAAAGATGAAATAAATTGGTTACAGAATACAATTGAAAACAATCAATTTGAATTAACTTACGATCAGCAATTATTGTTGTTAAATCGAATTACCGAAGTAGATACCTTTGAAGAATTTCTAACAAAACATTTCCCTGCTAAAAAATGGTTTTCTATTCAGGGGGAAGATTCCTTAATTCCTATACTTGACAAGATTATAGAATTGTCAAATAAAGACTCAATGGAACATATGTCAATTGGCATGCAACACAGAGGAAGAATCAGTGTAATGGCAACATTATTTGAACTGCCCTACTCTGAAGTATTTAGCTATCTAAAAGAAGGTAGGGTAAATCTAGATTCTAATGCAAACGAAATTAATCCACCAGGTTGGATGCAGGATGTTTTGTATCACTATGGTTCTGAGATTTCTATTGATAAATTAAAAATAAAATTATTGGATAATCCAAGTCACTTGGAACTAGCAAGTCCTGTAGTAAATGGGTACTTAAAATCTATTCAGCAAAATTTAATTTCCGATCAAAACACAGCTCATGATAAATCATTAAGTATCTTAACTCATGGGGATTCAAGTTTTGCTGGTCAGGGAATTGTATCAGAATTATTCAACATGAAAGATTTAGATCTGTATAATGTTGGAGGGACTATTCATATCGTTGTAAATAATCAAATAGGATTTACAACAACTCCTGAGGAATCAAAATCAGAAGGTTATTGTACAGACATAGCAAAAGCATATAATATTCCAGTTTTGCACGTAAATGCCGACGATGTTGAATCTTGTTTGCAAGTCGCCACAATTGCTTATTCTTATAGAAAAAAATATAAAAAAGATATCATAATTGATTTGATTGGATACAGAAAACACGGCCATAACGAAGGTGACGAACCATCTTTTACTCAACCCTTAATGTATAAAAAAATCAAATCACACCCTTCATTAAAAAAAATATATACAAATAAGTTAACTGAACAACATGGAAATAAAATAACGAATATAGTAAGTGATTACTTTGATAATTGGAACCAAAAACTAGAAGCTGACCTTGAGAACCCTAATCAAAACATATCTTCTGAAATATCAAAAAATATAATCAAAAACAATATAAATATAAACTCTGAATATACCTACAAAGGTACAAAATTAACACAAGAAAAATTTAAAAAAATAAATAATGCTATATATACTATTCCTGATAATATAACTATAAATAATCGCTTAGAAAGATTATTAAAAAGAAAGCAAGATGTTTTAAATAATGATACCAAATTGGATTGGTCACATGCAGAATTATTAGCATTAGGCTCAATAATTGAAGAAGGACAAAATGTTCGTTTGACTGGACAAGATACAGAACGAGGAACTTTCAGCCAAAGACATGCAGTTCTACATGATATTAACAGTGGCGAAAAATATATTCCACTTAACTATATTTCTACAAATCAAAAAGAAATAAGCGTCAAAAATAGTCCTCTTACAGAAATGGCCACTTTAGCGTTTGAGTATGGTTATACGCTAAACTCAGAAAACAATTTTGTTTTATGGGAAGCACAATTCGGTGATTTTGTAAATAATGCACAAACTGTAATAGATGAGTATATTTCATCTGGGTACTCTAAATGGGGAATTAATTCATCATTAATTATGTTGTTACCTCATGGATATGAAGGCCAGGGACCAAATCACTCAAGTGCACATCTTGAAAGATACTTAAGCCTGTGCGCTGATTCTAATTTAAGGGTAATATATCCTTCAAAATCATCCCAATATTTCCACGCTTTAAGAATGCAGTCCAAAGAGAAAAACAACATTACTCCAATGATTATCATGACGCCTAAGAGCTTGCTTAGGCATCCTTTTGCTGCATCTTCTGTTGAAGAATTTACAAATAATGAATTTGCAAAGATAATAGAATATGAACCAGAAAATAAAAATAATGTTAATAATTTAGTACTATGCTCAGGGAAAATAATTGTTGATCTTTTAGATGAACAAAACAAACCAAAAAACCAAAACTGTACTATTGTTTCTGTTGAAGAACTTTATCCTTTTCCTTTTAAAGAATTAGAATCTATATTAATCAAAAACAAAAATATAAATCAAATAATTTGGATACAAGAAGAGCCAAAAAATAGAGGTGCTTGGCAATTTGTTTCAAATCAGCTAAATAAAAGTTCATTATTAAAAGATTTAGAGTTAAAATATTATGGATCTACTGAAAGAGCTAGTACTTCTGTAGGTACATCGGAATTACATAAAATTCAAATTGAAGCAATTACATCTAATTTTAGTCAGTTAAAGTAAAGAGGTTAATTTTGAGCATAGAAATAAAAGTACCTGAAATGGGAGAATCAATAGTTGAAGCAACTGTGGGTGAGTGGATAAAAAGTGAGGGAGATTTAATTGAAGCAGGAGAAACTATATTAGAACTTGAAACTGAAAAAGTGAATTTAGAAGTAACAGCCCCAGCTGCCGGGCAATTAGAAAAAGTCAATATTTCTGAAGGAGAAATTGTTAATGTAGGTGCTGTACTTGGAACAATAAATCCAGATGTAGTTAGTGGAGAAAACAACTCTGAAAATGGAAACAAAGAATCAAAAAATACTCCAATAAAAAAACCCGAAGATGAAGAATCAATCGATGATAATATCAACATTACACCTTTAGCAAAGAATTTAGCAGATAAAAATAAGATTGATATAAGTACTATAAAAGGTTCAGGGAGATCTGGAAAAATAACTGTTGATGATATTAATGAAAAATTAAATACTAAAACTTCAATTCCTGAAACTAACACTCCAGTAATACCTTCAATAACTAGTACTGAAAGTTTAGAAACTAGAAAAAGAATAACTAAACGACGCGAGACTATTGCAAAAAGATTAAAAGAAGCACATCTAAATACAGTTATGACTACAACTTACAATGAAGTTGATATGACTGAGATCATGAAAATAAGGTCAAAATACAAAGAAAGCTTCCGAGAGCAAAAAGGTGTTGGATTAGGATTTATGTCATTCTTTGTTAAGTCAGTTGTACAATCATTAATTGATTTTCCAAATCTAAATTCTGAGATGGGTGAAAACGAAATTATAATGAAAAATTACTACAATATTGGAATCGCTGTAGCTTCTGATGAGGGATTGGTTGTACCTGTATTGAAAAATGCAAACAATCTATCATTCTCAGGTATTGAAAGTGGAATAGTCGATATGGTTAAGAAAACTCAATCTAAAACACTCACTATAGATGATCTGTCCGGAGGAACATTTACAATTACAAATGGCGGAACATTTGGATCAATGTTTTCTACCCCAATTATAAATCCTCCACAAGTAGGTATATTAGGTATGCATGCAATAAAAAAGAAACCAATAGTTATTAATGATGAAATAGTTATCAGACCAATGATGTATCTTGCATTAACATATGATCACAGGTTAGTTGATGGTGGAGAAGCTGTACAATTTTTAGTAAGAATCAAAGATTTTATTGAAGACCCACAAAAATTATTAATCGAAAATTAAAATATTTATGGCTAACCTTCCATTGGATATAAATAAAATTAATAATTGGTATCATCCTACAAAAATATTTTTTGGAAAATCTGTACTTGAAAATGTAGATTCAATTATCGAAACAAATTTCAGTGAAATTAAGGAAATTTTAATAGTAACTGGTAAAACTCATCTCAAATCAAATATTCATTTCAAAAAAAGCATAGAAAGTCTGAATAAATATAAGATTCATTTTTATACTGAAATAGATCCTTATCCCTCGCCTGAAACAGTTGAAACACTAAGTGCTAAAATTAAAGAAAACAACATATCAATTATTCTAGCCATTGGTGGAGGTAGTGTTATGGATGCGTCTAAAGCAGCTTCTTTACTCAGTCAAAACATCGGACAATGGATAGATTATAATAAAGGCACCAAGGAACTTAAATCAAAAGGTATCCCTGTTATTGCTGTACCCACAACATCAGGAAGCAGCAGTGAAGTAACTAAATTTAGCACTATTTGGGATTGGAAATCAAAAACAAGTGCAGGTTTAAATCATCCATTTCTTTATCCTGATATAGCAATTATAGATCCAGATCTTACTATTACCATGCCATCTAATCTCGCTGCTAACAGTGGTTGGGATGCATTAACAAGCTCATTTGAATCTTATTGGTCAAAGGATTCAAATGAAATTTCAGATATGTATGCTTTAAAATCAATATCTATATTTTTTAATGACCTCGAAAATTCAGTACGAAATGCTACATTTAAATCACGGGAAAATTGTGCTTTAGGTGCAACAATTTCTGGTATTGGGTATTCAAATTCAAGACCAAATCTATGCCATGCTATAGGCACACCTCTTACACTAAATTGGCAAACTATACACGGTCAAGCAGTATGCATAAGTCTTCCATATTTTTTACCATATATTTTTGACAAATTAAATTTAAACAAACAACAAATCTTACTTAAAGCTACTAATTCTAGCGATATAGATTCATTAGTTACAAAACTCAAACAAATGATAAGCAATTGTAATCTAAGTACAAAACTTAATGAATTAGGATTAAATAAAAACGATGTTGATATAATTATTTCACAAACTCCAAAAGAAAGACTCGAACCTGTACCTTATGAATTTACAGAAAAAATTATGAAGCAAATTTTACTCAACATGTTTGAAAAATAGTATGAAATTGTTTTCAAAAGATTTATACCCTGCATTATTAACAATTATATTGGTAATAATTTTTGATCAAATTACAAAAACAATCATTGCTAATAACCAATTAAATTCCACAATTTACGAATTTTCTTTTCTAAAAATTAAATATGTCCTTAATACAGGTGTTGCATTCAGTTTGTTCACGGGTATTAACGATATTTTAAGATACTTTATGCCTCTAGCAGTAATACTATTATTTTTTCTTCTTTATAGTTATAGAGATAATATAATATTAAAATTTGCTTTTTCTCTTCAAATTGCAGGAGCAATAGGTAATTTTATAGATAGATTGCACAAACCAGGTGTAATTGATTTTATCGGGATAGGATGGTGGCCTTTGTTTAATATTGCAGATTCAGCAATTACCATTGGTTTATCTCTATTAATACTAGATACAATAATAAAAATAAAAAATGATTATGGAACAAAATGAAAAATTATCCTATTTCGTAACGGAAAAAATAGTTACTGAAAGAGCAGATTTATTCATTACAAAAAAATTTCCTCAATTTAGTAGATCTCAGATTCAAAAACTAATTAACTCTGAAAATATTACAATCAATTCAAATCCAATCAAAGCTTCTACTGAAATCATCAATAAAGACAATATCGAAATTACGATACCCATTAATAAGAAAAATAAATTACAAAAATCTAAAATAAGTTTAGAAATAATTCACGAACAATCTAATCTTGTAATTATCAACAAACCAAAAGGAATTGTAGTACACCCTTCAAAAGGACATTCAAATAATACTGTGGTAAATGCTTTAATGGGTATGAAAATTGAATTTGAATCAAATATGGGGGAGACAAAACCTTGGCTAATTCATAGATTAGACAAAGATACTTCCGGGTTACTTATTGTTGCTAAAAATAAAAAAGAATACGAATATTTAATTGAACTTCAAAAAGAAAGAAAAATTAAAAAATACTATTTGGCTGTAGTTTCAGGTATTCCTGACAAAAAATATGCAACTATTGACGCTCCCATAAGTAGAAATAAATCTCATAGAAAAAAAATGAGTATAAACACTAGTGGAAGAAAATCTTTAACGACTTATAAAGTACTAAAATCTAACTCAAAAATGTCTTTAATTGAACTAGAATTGCATACAGGGAGAACACATCAAATCAGAGTTCACATGCAAGCAATTGGACATCCAATTATTGGTGACAAATTGTACGGAAAAAAATCAACTCTGATTAACAGACAACTTCTTCATGCTTATAAACTGGAATTTAAAGATAGCAAAAACAAGAAAATCTCTATCGAAAACAAACCTGACAAAGATATGTCAGAATTTATTGAAATTTATTTTGACAACTGATAAAAATATACTTATGAATGAAACAAGAGTTAGATACGCACCAAGCCCAACTGGAGATCCACATATTGGAAACCTTAGAAGTGCAATTTTTAATTGGTTATTTGCAAAAAAAGAAAATGGTAAATTTATATTAAGAATTGAAGATACAGACCAATCCAGAATAGTAAAAAATGGAATAGAAAAACAACAAGAGGCACTTTTATGGCTTGGAATGCAGTGGGACGAATTATATATACAATCAGAAAGAAAAAGTATATATGCAAAATACTCTCAAAAACTCATTGAAGAAGATAAAGCTTATCGATGTTATGCAACAGAAGAAGAATTAGATGAATTAAGGCAAAAGCAAAAATCAGAAAAAAAAATCACAAGGTACGACGGCCGATACAGAGATTATGATAAAGAAAAATCTTTGTCTCGATCAAAAAAAGAACCCTATGTTATTAGATTTAAATCACCACAAAATGGAGAAACTCAATGTTTTGATAAAATAAGAGGTGGAATAACTTTTAATAATAAAGAACTAGATGATTTTGTTATTATCAAATCCGATGGATTCCCAACATATCATTTTGCAAATGTAGTCGATGATCATTTGATGAAAATATCACATGTTATGAGAGCAGAAGAATGGCTCCCTAGCCTTCCTAAACACGTCAACATATATAATGCTTTAGGATGGGAAATGCCAACATTTGTACATTTGCCAATGATACTAGCACCTGATAAAACTAAACTAAGTAAAAGACATGGCGCAACATCAGTACAAGATTTTATAGATCAGGGGTATATCAAGCCTGCAATGTTTAATTTTTTAGTGTTATTGGGTTGGGCCTTTGATGACAAAACAGAACAATTCACCATAAATGAGTTGAAAAATATATTTGACATAAACAAAATTTCCAAATCACCAGCAATTTTTAATAAAGAAAAACTTGATTGGTTTAATGGGAAATACATCAGAGAAATTAATACAAATGAATTAGCTAAAGAAATATCAATTTTTTTTGAAAATTCAATAGAGCCAAATAATTTTAATATAATCTCTTCATATGATTTTAAAAAAATTGCAAATATGGTTAAAGAAAGATCCAAAACTTTAAATGATTCTTTAATACTATCCGAATTTTTATTTAAAAAACCTAAATTTGAATCAAAAGAAGAAATTATAACTATGTGTGAGAGTGATGATCAATGTAAGCTAGTTTTAGAAAAATCTTTTAAACTTCTTTCTGATACAAAAGATTTCAGCATATCAAATCTTCAAAACAAACTAAAAAAATTAATGGATGATTTAAATTTAAAACCTAAACAAGTCTTAGGTACATTAAGAATAGTTATAACAAATCAAAAGATAAGTCCTCCTATATTTGACTGTCTAAATATATTAGAAAAAGAAGAATCATTAATCAGAATACAAACAGCTATTGATTACCTTTAGTTAATACTTGACACAAAATTCAAAGATTATATACTTTCTTTGAAATAAATTTCTATAATCAGATGAAAAAAATAATTGATTCTATAAAAGAAGATCTAAAAGATTCTATTAAAAAACAAGACAACGTCAAAAAATCAGTATACAGATTTATACTTTCTGCAATCCACAATGAAGAAATAAAATTGGGTAAAGAGCTGGGTGAGGATGAAGTATTAAAACTTCTAATCAAACAAGCACAACAAAGAAAAGATAGTATAGAAGCCTTTGAAAAAGCAAACAGAGATGATCTGGTACAAAAAGAATCTCAGGAACTAGAAATAATATCTCAATTCCTTCCTGAGCAAGTCAGTGAAGAAAAAATAAAAGAATTAGCTGCTAAAGCTATTAGTGATACAAATGCCCAATCAGTTAAAGATCTTGGCAAAGTAATGCCGCTTTTAATGAAACAATTAGGTGGTAAAGCAGAGGGGAAAATAGTTAACAAAATTGTTATGGAGCTATTAAATTAAATATGAAGAAAACAAAATTTGGAATAGTAGTTTTCCCGGGTACTTGGAGCGATAAAGATTGTTACCATGCTGTAAATACAATACTAGGGAATCAATCAATATACATATGGCATAAAGAAACGGATCTGAAAAATGTTGATTGCCTAATTTTGCCTGGAGGTTTCTCTTACGGGGATTATTTGAGACCAGGAGCAATAGCAAGATTTTCGCCTGTAATGAATGAAATAATAAAATTTGCAGATAGTGGGAAGCCTGTTATTGGAATTTGCAATGGATTTCAAATATTATGCGAAGCTAATTTGTTACCAGGGATATTACTGCCAAACAATGTAATGGAATTCCGATGTTCAAACACACATCTTAAAGTACAAAACAACAACTCTACTTTCACAAATGAATGTAATAACAATCAGATTTTAAATATCCCAATTTCTCATGGTGAAGGAAATTATTTTGCAGATCCTGATACTATTTCAGAATTGGAAAATAATAACCGAATTTTATTTAGATACTCATCAAGCAATGGAGAAATTACTGATGACTTTAATCCTAATGGATCAGTTAATAATATTGCAGGGATAATTAACAAAAAACAAAATGTTCTTGGGATGATGCCTCATCCAGAAAGAAGTTGCGAAAAAGAACTCGGAAGCACAGACGGAAATTATATATTCAAATCTATTATGAAAAGTGTCAGCTTAGCATGATAGGAATCTTATTTGCACTTATTGCTGCTTCAGGTTGGGGAGCATCAGCTGTATTCACAAAAATTGCTTTAGAAAAAATAGATACAAGATTGGGAACTATAGTTTCTTTATTCTTTAGTACTATTGTTATGTTTTCAATTACATCAATTTTTCAATTTGAAAAGTTTAACAACATTAAACCAATTCATATGGTATGGTTTTTTGCTGCCGGGGTATTCACTTTTGCCTTAGGCAGATTATTGAATTATACAGGAGTCAAATTTGTTGGAGTCTCGAAATCAACTCCTTTAGTTGGAACTTCAACTTTATTTGCTACTATACTTGCAATATTATTGTTAGGAGAAAGTCCTAATATATTTATAGGAATAGGCATCATATTAGTTACTATTGGAATCATATTTATAACAAAATCAAAGTAGATGGAAGTTTCAAATTCTAAAAAAAAATTATTCGGATATTTAGCTTCTCTTGGAGCTGCAGGTTCTTATGGAATAAGCGCAAATTTAGCAAAAGCTATTGTTAATGATATAGCTGATCCTCTAATAGCGACTAGCTTTGCATTATTTTTTGGATTTGTTATTCTGATAACTATATACCATAAGCAATTAGTAAATATAAAAAAAATCAATAAAAAAACTTTCTTATTTTTATTCCTGGCTGGAATGGCAGGAAGCACAGGTGTCGGATCACAATATTACGCAATGAATAATGCGCCTGTGTTTATTGTTGCACCAATAACTGGTTCTTACCCACTTTTTGCGATATTTTTTAGTTTTCTTTTCTTAAGAAAAGTAGAAAAACAAAATATTTCTACTTTAATTGGTGCAGTTATGATAATCTTAGGAGTAACCTTAATTATTTTATCCAAATAGCAATGAAAAAAGATTTAGAAAAAAAACTATATGATCTTGCTTTAAAAAAATCAGAATACGATATGATCATCCAAAAAATCGGCAGAGAACCTAATGATTTGGAGTTGGGTTTGTTTGGTTCATTATGGAGTGAGCATTGTGGATATCAACATTCTAAACCTTTATTAAAAAAATTTAAATTTACAAATGAAAATATTCTTGTTGATGCTGGCAGCCAAAATGCCGGGGCAGTAGATATTGGAAACGGACTAGCTGCAGTTTTCAAAATAGAATCTCATAACCATCCATCTGCTGTTGAGCCTGTACAAGGTGCTGCTACAGGTGTAGGAGGAATTGTAAGAGATATTTTAGCTATGGGAGCGAGACCCGTAGCTCTAATGAATTCTTTGCGATTTGGAGATATGAGTTTAAAAAACGATATCCATATATTTAATGGTGTAATATCTGGAATTTCTGAATATGGAAACTGTATAGGGATACCTAATGTGGGGGGAGAAATAGTTTTTGATGAAAGCTATAATAACAATCCGCTAGTAAATGCATTTTGTCTAGGGATAGTAAAACAAAATGAAATAGTTGAAGCTAAAGTTGGTGAAGTAGGTAATGTATTAATATTAGCTGGATCAAGAACAGGAAAAGATGGAATTCATGGAGCATCGGGATTAGCATCGCAAACCTTAGAAGAAGAATCAACATCAAAATCAACAGTACAAGTAGGTGATCCATTCATAGAAAAATTATTAATTGAAGCTTGCTTAGAAGTAGTTAATGAAAAAGGGTTTGTTGGGCTTCAAGACTTAGGAGCTGCAGGATTAACTAGTTCAACTGTTGAAGCCGCCGATAGATCTGGAAAAGGCATAATATTAAATTTAGATAGTGTCAAACTAAGAGATAATACAATGAGTCCTTATGAAATAATGCTTTCAGAATCCCAAGAACGAATGCTTATTGTATGCAAACCTGGAAGTCAAGAATCAATAATTAAAATATTTGAAAAATGGGATATTGAAGCCTACAAGATAGGAGAAGTAATAAGCGAGCCTAATATAAATATATATTATAAAAATGAATTGGTAGCGAATATACCAATCTCACCATTAGTAGATTGCCCAACGTATACGCTTAAACCTCAAAAAGCACAATCCAAAATAAACAAACCAAAATTTAATATGGATTTTCAAAATCTTACTGAACATATCTTTGATTTTGTAACTAGTAATAATTTGAGTTCAAGAAATACTGTATTCCAAAGATATGACCATCAAGTCCAAAATAATACTGTAATCACTCCAGGACATAGTTCTGCAGGTATAAGAATAAAAGAAACTGGTGATACCTTACTTTTAAGTACTGACGGAAATTCAAGATATTGCTCATTCGATCCATATCTTGGGACTTTAATTACTGTAGCTGAATCCTGTAGAAATATTAGCACATTAGGAGGTACTCCACTTGCAATAACAAATTGTTTAAATTTTGGCAATCCTGAAAACCCTGAAATTTACTATCAGCTCGACAAGGCAACAACTGCATTATCTGAGGCAAGTGAATTTTTTAATGCACCTGTTATAAGTGGAAATGTAAGTTTATACAATGAAACAAACACTGGATCAATTAAACCTACCCCTATAATAAGCACACTAGGAATTAACAAAAACAAAAATAAAATAATAAAATCTAATTTTACAAATGGAAATGACCTTGTTTACTTATTAGGATCTAAAGACTTAAATCTAGATGAAGAAACTTTATTAGGTTCAGAATATGAAAATCATTTTTACAATTCAATAAGCGGAATACCTTCATTAGACTTAAATAAAGAAAAAGAATTACATCAATTAAACATCAATTTAATAGAACAAAATTTGATTAATTCAGCAAATGATTGTAGTGATGGTGGTTTATTGGTATCTCTAATCGAGCAATGCCTTTTAGGGGATAAAGGATTTAGATTTACATATGAAATAGATAAGTCCTGCCTGATCCCTTCATTATTTGGTGAAGTGAATTCAAGAATAATAGTATCCATAGATAAATCTAATGAAAATTCACTTATAACTGAACTGAAATCATCAAACGTCCCATATCTAAAAATTGGTGAAGTAAATAACAATCCTGAATTATATATTAATGACAATCTTGTATTAGATTTATTATTGCTAAAACAAAAATGGTTAAAAAAACTAGGACAAATATCTAATTGACATATCATTTCTCATGATATAATTTATGTAACTTAACATATATCTTAAAAAAAATGCCAACTTACGAATATTATTGTAAAACTTGTGAAATTAAATTTGATGTAAAGCAGAGCTTTGATTCAAAGCCCGTTGCAAAATGTATTCAAAAAGATTGTGATGAAGAATGTCAAAGACAATTTTCTGTAGTTCCTGTAGTTTTTAAAGGAAGTGGATGGTACGTAAATGATTATGCCAAAAAATCTGATTCATCAACTTCTAAACCAGCGTCTTCTAAAAAAGAGCCTGAGAAAAAAAAATCTAGTAATAAATCAAAGACCTCAAATAAGTCTTCAGAATGAAAGCTCTAATACAAAGAGTAAATAAATCAAGTGTATCTATAAATAACACGGAATATTCTAGTATTAACAAAGGTCTGTTAATCTTAGTCGGAGTACATAAAGATGATACAGAAGAAGATATTAAATATATTATTGAAAAATCTACAAATTTGAGAATATTTTCAGATGAAAATGACAAATTTAATTTTAGCGCCATTGATATCAGAGCAGAATTATTAATCGTAAGTCAGTTCACCTTACATGCTGATACTACTAAAGGAAGGCGACCTGGTTTTTTTAATTCCGCTCCTCCTAATGAGGCTGAAAAATTATATAACAATACTGTAAATCAATTTCAAAAAACGGGTCTTGTAATTAAAACTGGAGAATTCGGCGCTAAAATGGAAATTAATTTAATTAATGACGGCCCAGTAACAATTATGCTTGATTCACATATGAAATAACTTTTCCTTTCATAGCCCAAGGTCCGACATAATCAATTTTCACATCAACCATTTCACCTTCGTTTAAATTCAAGTTATCAACATAGATCAATTTATCTTGTTCATTTCTGCCAAATATTTTACCTCTTTTTTTACCTTCGATCATTACATTATTCACTTCGCCCAAATATTTGGAATTTAATTCAGCTTGAATTTTTTCTTGTTCATCATTCAAGACTTTATATCTTCTCTGTTTATCAGCCATTAAAACATCATCTTTCATTTTTCGGTGAGCAATTGTTCCTTTTCTTTCAGAATATATTGCTGTATGTAATTTATCAAATTTAATTACTTTCATTAAATCAATAGTATCTTCAAAATCTGATTCTGTTTCACCACAAAATCCTACTATGGCATCAGCTGACATGGCAACATTAGGAATTTTATCTCTTATAACATTAATCAATTCAAAATAATCTTCCCTTGTATATCCTCTTCTCATATTTTCTAAAATTTTATTTGATCCAGATTGAAATGGCAGATTTATGCTTTTACAAACTTTAGGTAAATTAGCTATTGATTCAATAATTCTAATATCCATATCCATGGGATGAGAAGTTAAAAATCTTATCCTTTCTATACCATTTACTTCATGGACGGCTTCAAATAAATCAGCTAAATTTATATCCTCAGACAAATCAAACCCATAGGAATCAACATTTTGCCCTAACAAGGTCACTTCTTTAACTCCTTTATCAGATAGTTTTTTAACTTCTTCTACAATTACTGGAATAGGCCTGCTAATTTCTCTACCTCTTCTATATGGAATAATGCAATATGAACAAAATTTATCACAACCATGACTTACTGGAACAAAGCTCGAAATTCTTGGTTTAATATCCAAATTCGATAAACATCCTTCTTTATCTATTCCTTTTTGTTCGTACAACAAGTTTATTAATGGTTCATAATTTTGTGGCTGTAAAAACAGATCTACTTCAGGAAATCTTTCTTCTAATCCATCAGTTTTTGGCCCAACCATACATCCCATTAGTACTATTGTTTTATTTTTTTGTTCATTATTTTTATGCTTTGATAACTGGTCTAATTTAGCAGTTACTTTATCTTCGGAACTTTGTCTTACGACACAACTGTTAACAATGGTAACATTTGAATCAAATATATCATCAGATTCCTCAAATCCAACAGTAGATAAAGCAGATCCTATTCGCTCGGAATCTGCGACATTCATTTGGCAACCAATTGTCCATATAGAAAATTTATCTTTCATATAATTATTTTATTGTATTTAATGGCGGAGGGTAAGGGATTCGAACCCTTGGAACCCTATTAGGATTCGCACAGTTAGCAACCGTGTGCTTTAGACCACTCAGCCAACCCTCCAGCTTGAATAGAAATATTATCAAATTAAAGATTTAATTCAAAGTAATATTTACGAGTTTAAATGTCCGACATTTCAATTTGGGTTGTCAGATGTCCCTATCCACGCTGATCCATCTGTGTAAAACTCTTTTTTCCATATAGGAACAATTTTTTTTAATTCATCAACAATGTATTCTATTGCAAGAAACGATTCTTTTCTATGGGGAGAAGACACAATGATCAAAAGACTAGTTTCAGCAATATTAACTCTTCCTATTCTATGTATGATATCAAGTTGATTTAATTTCCATTTTGATACTGCATATTTAGAAATTTCATCAAGTTTGGCGATAGCCATTTCTTTAAATGTTTCATATTCTAAATACTTTACTTTTTTACCTAGATTATTGTTTCGAGTTGTTCCTAAAAAATATAACAGAGAACCAGAATTAGGATTAATTTTTAAATTCAGGTAATCATCTAAAATTATTTCATCATTAGTAATTTTAATCATTTAACCTCCACTTACTGGTGGAATGATAGCTATCTCATCACCGTCTTCAATTGTATAGTTAAGGTTTTCATAATTTAAATTTACAGCAATAGCATATGAATCAAATTTTGCAAATTTAGGTTCTTTGTTTTTTAAAATTTGTATAAGATTATCTAAAGTTACGCTATCTTTTAATTCAATTTCTATTTCAGATTTATTTAATTCTTCTTTGTGTTGCCCAAAGAATTTAACTATTACATTCATATTATTTTATTAAAAAATTCCATTGAATAAGCTGATGATCTGAATATTCCGTTACTTTCAATCCCTTCATGATCAGGTTCATAATAAGGACTGTTATATTCCCAAACTATTTCTCCATTTTGGTTGACTTGAAAAATCCTACCAAAATTTCCTTCTGTGATTAAAACATTTTGATTAGGTAATTTTTGTACTCCAGATATGTAAGGACTAAAAAAATTAAATTTTGGTTTGTCAAAATACTCCCACTCGATATTCATTGTATTTGGATTTACTTCAATGATTCTTGAAAACGGCATTGGTTCATCTAATCTATGAACTCCATTGTCATAAATTAAAACATTACCATTGTCTAATAAAGAGGGATCATGTTGTTGTGCCAAAATATCAGGACCAATTTCCCAAATAAATTTTCCTGTAATTTTATCAATTAAAGCTACAGTAGATATGTTTCTAAAGCTTACTAATACTTTGTCATCATCAATCGGAACCACAGTATTACCATGGCTCCATTCATCTCGAGGATCATTAAATGTTATAGGGTGCTTATTTACGTCGAGGTGATCAGTTGAACGCCATTCCCATATCTTATTATTATTAGCATCTAATTCGATTAGAACATCAGACCACATTACTCCGCTATAGTCAGCAGGGATCACTCCTCCTTTTACTTGTTTAGCCAATGAATTTTCAACTTTTTCAACAGTCATGTAAATCAACCCTCCCGAAGAAGTTCGTCTAGCATCATGATGATGATAAATATCTTCATATTTCGATATGATATTTGAATCTTTATCGACTTCAGCAATTATGCCACCTTTAAATCTCTCCCAAAATGGAAAATCAACTTCTGATTTTTTGGTGGTTTTACCTAAATACAATAAGTTACCATTAGGCAATAAATATCCATATAATCCAGGTGACCATGGTAATTTCCATTCATGAACAATATTGCCATCAGTATTTATTGCATACACTTCACCTGATCCAAACATTGGTGCAAACAGCACTACACAATCATAGCGTTTTGATGCGTCATTTAAAGTGATTCCGGATTTTGTAATTCTCTTTCTAGTTTGAAGTATTTTATCAGACACTGTTATTCACACCTTATGATTTCTTTAGATTGAAGTTGATTAATTTTATCATTGTCATAACCTAATATGCCTGAAAGAATTTCTTCTGTATGTTGTCCTATAGTAGGTGCTGAGCCTACAACCATAGGGGTACGACCAAATTTAATCGATTTACCTGAAACATGAATTTTACCTGCAATTTTATCCGGAACTTCAACCATCATTTCTCTTTCATTTATAAGTGGATTTATACTAGCTCCTACAACATCATTTATAGGCGCAATAGGTACGCTATATTTGTTTAAATACTCTACTGCTTCTTCAGTTGTTTTGCTTTTAAACCATGGCACAAGCCTTTCTTCAATAATTTTGTGATTTTCTCTTCTATCATTTCTTCCTTCAAATCTTGGATCGTCAACCCAATCATCCCATCCTAAAGCCTCGCAACATCTTTCCCACATTTTTCTATTTGTAGCGGCCATTAAAATCCATCCATCTGATGTTTGATAAGAATTATCCATTCCCATTCCATTACCAGTTTTTCCTTGTATAATTCCATCGCCTAAAAAAGCACTTATCGGAATTTCGTTTACAGTAAATCCTGTATCTCCCAAAGAAACATCAATAGTCTGCCCTAATCCTGAAAATTCTCTTTCATATAACGCAGCTAAAGCTCCTATACAGCCATGCAAAGCTGTTATTCTGTCAATTAAAGGGAAGAAATTTCTAACAGGAGGTCCGTCAGGTTCTCCATTTAATGACATCATACCTCCAAGTGCCTGACCTAGAGGATCAAAACCTACTCTATCTCTATAGCTTCCATCTTGTCCATAAGCTGAAACATTAATCATAATTATTTTTTCATTGAGTTTTTTTAATGTTTCATAATCAAAACCCATTTTAGCTATAGTTCCGGGTCTGAAATTTTGCAAAAATATATCAGATTCCGCAACCAAATCTTTTAAAACTTCCTTACCTTCATCTGTTCTTAGATTAATTGAAAGACTTTTTTTACCACTATTATATTGAACCCAATAAGCACTTTGCCCTCGAACAACAGGGGGATTCTTTCTGCTCTCATCTCCTGTTAAAGATTCTATCTTGATTACCTCTGCACCCATTCTGGCAAACATTAACGCACATCTAGGACCTGCCTGATATCTTCCTAAATCTAAAACTCTAATTCCTTCTAGTGGATGTTTTTTGTTATTAATCATTTTTTCTCCCCTTTTTATCTAAAAATGTTTTAAAACTTTCTTGAACTGTAATAGGTTTAAGCCAACTATTAACTGCTCTCATCTCATTGTTATATTGATCTCTAATTGTTGAACCCGTGTTTTGAATCATTAATTTTTTTATTCCTTGAATCATTCTTGCATCACCTTTAGCTATTTGCTCTGCTAAGTCCATAGTTTTTTCCATTAATTTATCTTTTTCTACCAAATGATTTAGCAAACCGATATCTAATGCTTCATCTGCCATAACCTGACGGCCTGTAAATAAAAGTTCTTTAGCTTTTGGCCAACCAATTTGTGCCGGAAGAGACCACGAAGAATTTAGTCTCCCATATGTAGCCGCAAGAAATTTAAATGAAGTATTATTTGTACCAATTCGAATATCAAAAGTAGAGGCCATAAGAGCACCGCCACCAAATGCTAGTCCGTTAATTGCTCCAATTAAAGGTTTTTTAAAATTCATTAAATTCCAAGAATACCATCTTGAAGTTGGATGATCTTGTGGAGGATGTTCCATTTGGGAAAGTTTATCCATTTCATGAATGTCTCCACCTGCGCTAAAAGCTTTTTCACCAGCACCTGTGACAATAACACAATTTATAGAATCATCAATTTCTATTTCAGAAATATAATCATTTAATGTAAATTGAACTTCTCTACTAAGCGCATTCAATACCTTTGGGCGATTTAATGTAATTATTGCGATAGATTCATTTTTTTCTAATTTAACTACTTGTTCAGTCATATATGTTCCTCCAATAATAATTTAATATATCAGATATTAAATTCAAAATGTACGAATAGTTAAAATCAATTATAATAATATTTATCAGTAAGCACAAATATTAATAAATAGGAATAGTATATGAATAAAATATTAATAAAAAATGGAACTATAATTACTATGAATTCTAATAGAGAAATCATAGAAAAAGGGAATATTTTAATTGAAGGCAATAAAATATCAAAAATTTCAAAAGATCAAATTCCAGTTAATGACAATGTGAACATAATTGATGCAAAAAATAAAGTTGTTATGCCAGGATTAATTGATTCGCACGGTCACGCTGGTCATTCAATAATCAAAACATTAGGAACTGGTAATTCTGAAGATTGGATTAATGCCTGTTTACAAACATATGCCAAAGGATCAACACTTAATTTTTGGAAAGCGGACGCCGCATTGTCTTCTTTAGAAAAATTAAAATCTGGAGTCACTTCATCTTTAATCTTATTTGGAGGTGGTACAGATCTAATAAGAGCCGATGATACTATTTATGCAGAATCGTATGCTAATGAATACAAAAAAACTGGTGTTAGAACACATATTGCAGTTGGTCCAAACAGGCCTCCCTATCCTCAAGAATTCTTCAATAAAGAAACAAATCAAACGATTCATACAAGCGTAGATCATCAAATAGACATAACTAAAGAACTTGTTTCAAAAAGAAATAGAAAAATTGATGATAAAGTTTCATTTTGTTTGTCTGCTCCCAAATTTTTTCCAAATGAAATGGATGATAAAACAAACATTAAAAACATAGAGTACATATACGATTCGGTTATGGATTTACGTTCTAAGTACGGTGTTATATTTACACAAGATGGACATAAAGAAGGATCTGTTGCTATCACAGATAGATTTGGAGGACTTGATGAGTGGTCATTACTATCTCATTCTATTGATCTTACAAAAGAAGATTTAGATTCAATTTACGACAAAAACCCAACTATTGTTCACAACCCAAGCTCTAACTACTCGATAATGGGAAGATGCCCTGCACCCGAATTAATAGAAAAGGGAGTAAGAGTAGTTATAGGTTCAGATGGAGCTGCTCCTGATCGAGGCTTTGATATGTTCAGACACATGAGTCAATGCATGCATTATCATAGAACTTTTTTCAAAGACACATCAATTATGCCGCCAGGTAAAGTTTTAGAAATGGTTACAATAGATTCAGCAAAAGGGTTCGGTTTAGAAGACTCTATTGGTTCTATAGAAACAAACAAAATAGCTGATATTATACTTATAGATATGTTTAAACCTCACTTAATACCAATGAATATGCCCGTATCAAGGTTAACTTATTATGCCAATGCAGCAGATGTAGACACAGTCTTAGTAGATGGTGAGATAGTAATGCAAAATAGAATTCCAACCAAAATTAATGAAAATGAAATTCTAGAATTTGCTGAAAATGAATCAAATATAATGATAAAAGAAAACAATTTTGAAAAATTAATGGATATACCTGATAATTTTTGGAGAAAATCAAAGTTGTAATTTTAAATATTTTCTAATTCCACCCCTAAACCGTCAGCTAAACGGTTAACATAAGCATAATATGAAACAACAATGTTAATATCTAAAATTTCTCTATCGACAAATCCTTTTTCCTTTAGTTTCTGAACATCAGATTTATCCATTTTCCATGGATACAAAGTTAATTTGTATGAATAATCTAACATCGCTTTATGTTTCTCAGATATTTCAGCTTTTTTATAATCTGACTTTAATTGTTCAACTAATTTCTTATCTTTGGTTAATCGGAAAAGACCTTTCCCGTGATGAATTACTCAGTATTCACATTTGTTTGCTGCAGAAGACACTACTGCAATCATTTCTCTTTCAGCACGAGTGATCGGGGACTTTCCGTACATAGTTTCTTTATATAAAACCATGTGAGCTTTTAAAGAACCTACATTTAGGCTATGTATCTTCATAATATTATCCACGCCGCCCCATGGTTCAGTTATTTCAGTATATATATCATGTAACTCACCTTCAGCTTCATTTTCATTAATCATATCTATCCAAGGCATACTTATCTCCAAAACAATAGTAAATTTCAACTAAATTTTAGTATACATGGTTATAATAAAATTTATGAATAAAAAATTATTAAATAATTACATCAAACAAATTGAAATTCATATTGATGAAAATGAAGCAATAAATGATTTGAAATCGCTTATCCAAATAGATAGCAGAACTAATACTCAAAATGAAAATCAAATCATTGAATATTGGGAATCCAAATACTCTGACCTAGGACTTGAAAATAAATTATATAAGACTTCAGATAATCGATTAAATTTAATTTCAACTCTTAAATTTTCAAATAATTCTACCTCACTAATATTTAATGGACATTTAGATACAAATCATATAGGAAATGGATGGAAAACAGATCCTTTTGGAGGTGAAATCATCAACAATCATATTTATGGATTAGGGGTTTCAAATATGAAAGCTTCAATGGCAGCTATGTTTAATACTGCAAAAATATTAAAAAACATCGGATTAAATAATGGTGAGATTATTTTTACTTCGGTTCTCGGGGAACTTCAAGGTGGTGTGGGAACTCAAACATTATTAGAAAATGGACTCAAGGGTGATTTTTTTATCAATGGTGAACCGACGGATTTGAATTTTATGACAATCCACGCAGGAACTTATTCATTCACTGTAAACATAAAAGGAGAAACAAGGCATCTAAGTAAATTAGATGAAGCCACTGATGCCACTTTAATTATGAATAAAATCTTGAGTGAATTATATTCATTAGATATTTCAAAAAATATTGAAAATGAAAATGAAAAACAATTAAATTTGATACATATTGGAGCAGTCAAATCTGGACTTGGTGAAAATTTTTCAGACGATAGACCTCCTCAAGTATCTGACAATTCTGTCATCTATGGCTCAATAAGATTCACAAACTTCAGTGACATAAAAGAAATAAACAGGCAAATAGAAACAATTATTACAAAATATAAAAAAAATTATAAAAATGCAAAAATTGAATTTGAAATCCAAACAAACAATCCAATAATGCCTCCAATTAAAACTGACTTATCTGAACAAACTTTAGGATTGATATCAAACTCAAATAAATTAATTAGAAAATCCAATCCACGAATTGGGCAATTCTCCCCATATTCTTTATATGGCACAGACGCTGGACATATTGTAAACAAATTAAATATACCAGGGTTTGTGATGGGATCAGGCGGAAAATACAATACACAACCAGATGAACGTGTTTCATTAAAGGACTATATTGATAACATTAAATTATATTGCGTACTTTCAATAGGGCTATTAGACAAAAAATATGATTACTAAATCACAAGTAATAAAAGAAAATGAGTTTTTATATAAAGATAAAAATCTGTTAACAATACTAATAGCAACTACTTTAAGAGGTTATAACCTTGGATTTATGGGAGTGTTTTTAGGAGTATATTTTTACTTTATTGGATTATCTGATTTGAAATTTGGAATAGCTTTGTCATGCGTTACGCTTAGTGGTGCTTTGTCTAATTTATTTGTTTATTTTTTCAAAAATTTAATTAGTAGAAAACAATTCTTAATAATTATGTCAGTTAGTTCTGTAATAGGTGGATTTATATTCTTAGTAACAGAAAATTACTATCTTATATTATTAGCATCTTTACTATCTATTAGCAGTATAACTGGAGGCGATAGAACAGGAATTACTTCAGTAGAAATTCCAATTATTTCAAAATTAGTTGAACTAAAAAAACAAACAAGTGCTTATAGTGTTTACAATTTTTTACCAATGATATCCAAAATCATAGGAACTTCTATTCTTTTAATAGTACCTATACTTACTTCCGTTACAGAATTGAAAACTAAAACTGTTTATTCAATTTTATTGACAATCTATATTGTAATAACCATATTGCAAACGCTTGTTTATAATTTTCTTGATCACAGAATAGAAGCTAAAGAAAAAATACAAAAGAAAATTAGTAAAATAAAAAACAACGAATCTTCATTAATCATTATTATTACATTCTTATTTGCAATAGATTCTTTTGGTGGAGGATTTATAGCAAGAAGTTTTATCACATTTTGGTTAATTAAAAAGTTTTCATTAAGTGAAGCTACTCTATCAATAATATTTATTATTGCTCAAGTATTAAATGGTCTGTCTCTTGTGATAGCTCCTAAAATTGCAAAAAACATTGGTGTTCTAAACACTATGATTTTAAGTCAAATGATTGCTAATGGAATTATAATAGTAGCTGCATTATCATCTAATTGGATTTTAGCAACTGTGCTTTATCTAATAAAAGAAACGTTTAATGATCTTGATATCCCTACTCGACAAGCTTTTATGATGAGTATTGTGAAAGAGAACAATCAAACACAAATGGCAAGCATGTCTAATTTGGGTAGAACAGCTGCTCATACTTTTAGCCCAGGGATCGCAGGATATATATCATCAGTATTAGGGATTAGTTTGTCACTTGTTTTTGGAAGTACGATAAAATTACTTTATTCATTAATTCTACTAAGATTTAAATTTAGCACATTTAATAAATTAGAAATTAAATAATTAGCTTAATATATCCATAAAACTAGAATTAAGAATTAAAATCAGTAATCATTTCTCCTGGTGTTTTTCCTGTGAATTTTTCGTCATTTATAACAATTTCGCCATTAACAATAACATGGGTTATACCTGATGGGTATTGATGTGGATCAGTAAATGTAGCATTTGCTTTAACATTTTCTGTTTCCATAATTACAATATCTGCTGCATAACCAGGAGCTAATCTCCCTCTGTTTGTAAGACCTAATCTTTCAGCAGGTAAAGAAGTCATTTTTCTGATTCCTTCCTGTAAGGTAACTAATTTCTTTTTGTTAACAAAATGTTCAATATATGTTGGATTTGTACCATAACTTCTTGGGTGTGGTTTTCCGACAGATAATACTCCTTCGGCTGACAAAGATGATCCATCTGAAGCAACTGCAATCATTGGATGTTTTGCAAAAGTATCAACATCTTTCTCATCCATACTCTGAATAACAACCCACGCTTCTCCTTCCTGATATATTCTTAAAATTGCTTCAGCAGGAGTAGTACCCATGCTATCAGCAATTTCTGCTATATTTTTACCTTCTAGTGATTCATCATATGAATATCTTCCAATCATTAGACCCTCTGGCGTTCTCCCTTTAGCAATATTTTCATTAATACCATCAATTAAATCTCCTCTTAAATCTTCGTCAGCCATTATTTTCAATGTACCCTCTCTTCCACCAGAAAGTGACCATCTTGGAAAAATAGCTCCAATAATTGATGATTGTGACCTTGGATAAGGATACTGATCTCCACGAATATTCAAACCTTCTGTTACAGTACTTTCTAGTAAATCCAAATATTTATCAGCCTTACCCCATACAGAAAATGTATCACATTTCACATGTGAAATCTGGACTTTACATTCTGCTCTTCTTCCAATTTCAATTGCTTCATTTAAAGATACAAATAATCCAACAGAACTTGTGCCTTCATCTCTCTGATGAGTAGAATATAGTTTATTTCTTTTTCCTACCTCTTCTGCGATTGCTATCACTTCATCAGTTCTGGCATAAAATCCTGGCGCATAATATAATCCTGTTGAAAATCCGAGTGCACCTGCATCCATGGATTCTCCGGCTAATCTTTTCATTTCAGTTAATTCGTCTGCAGTTGGAGGCCTGTCTTCCTGACCCATAACTGCGGATCTGATGGTAGCGTGGCCCACTTGAAATGCAATATTTAGAGTAGCTCCTCTTTTTTTGGAAGCATTAATGTACCCAGCATAGTCAGCCCAACCAATATTATCAGCTATGTCACCAGTAGCTCCATATCTAGAAAGTTTCATCATTAATAATTCTTTTGTGTGATCTCTCACGGGAGCTGCATCGCTCATTCCGCAATTACCGATTAATTCCATCGTTACACCTTGCCTTACTTTACTCTGTGCTGTGGAATCTATCAAAAATGACAAATCACTATGAGTATGTAAATCTATGAATCCAGGTGTAACTACCTTACCAGTTGCATCTATTGAAATATCTGCATCAAAACTCTCTCCATTTGTGATGGCAATAATTTTTCCATCATTCAAATATATATTTCCTAAATAAGGATCACCACCAAGTCCGTCAATTATTGTTGCATTTTTAATTTCTATTTTATCCATATTTACTCCTAAATTATGAATTAAAATCTGTAATCATTTCTCCTGGTGTTTTTCCTGTGAATTTCTCGTCTTCAATTACAATCTCTCCATTAACAATAACATGGGTTATACCTGATGGGTATTGATGTGGATCAGTAAATGTAGCATTTGCTTTAACATTTTCTGTTTCCATAATTACAATATCTGCTGCATAACCAGGAGCTAATCTCCCTCTGTTTGTAAGACCTAATCTTTCAGCAGGTAAAGAAGTCATTTTTCTGATTCCTTCCTGTAAGGTAACTAATTTCTTTTTGTTAACAAAATGTTCAATATATGTTGGATTTGTACCATAACTTCTTGGGTGTGGTTTTCCGACAGATAATACTCCTTCTGTTGACATAGATGACCCATCAGACGCAACTGCTATTAAGGGATGAGCTGCAAAAGTATCAACATCTTTCTCATCCATACTTTGCATAACTACCATCGCCTCTCCTTCCTGATATATTCTTAAAACAGCCTCTGCAGGAGTAGTACCCATGCTATCAGCTATTTCTGCTATATTTTTACCTTCGAGTGATTCATCAGGGACATACCTTGCAATCATTATTCCTTCAGTCGTTCTACCCTTTTCAATAATTTCATTAATACCATCAATTAAATCTCCTCTTGAATCTTCGTCAGCCATTATTTTCAGTGTTTCCTCTCTTCCACCAGAAAGTGACCATCTTGGGAAAATAGCGCCAGTAATTGATGTACTAGATCTGGGATAGGGGTATTGGTCTCCTCGAATATTTAAACCTTCTGTTACAGTACTTTCTAGTAATTCCAAATATTTATCAGCCTTACCCCAAACTGAAAAGGTATCACATTTCACATGTGAAATCTGGACTTTACATTCTGCCCTTCTTCCAATTTCAATTGCTTCATTTAAAGATACAAATAATCCAA
>CAJWSY010000018.1 GCA_913045935.1 uncultured Chloroflexota bacterium
GAATGCCCAGGGCGAGACTCGAACTCGCACGAACCTAAGTTCAACAGATTTTAAGTCTGCCGCGTCTACCATTCCGCCACCCGGGCTTGGAGGCGACGGGCGGATTCGAACCGCCGAATAAGGGTTTTGCAGACCCCTGCCTTAGACCGCTTGGCCACGTCGCCATAAAATTTCGCATAATGCCGAGGAGGAGACTCGAACTCCTACAGCCTTTAGGCTACAGCGCCCTCAACACTGCGTGTCTACCAATTCCACCACCTCGGCTCTAAATAACATTTATATTTAGATAGATACAAAATTATAGAAGAATACCAACCTATTGTCTATATCGGATTTTTTATATTTTAATTGACAATATTTTTAAATGGATATTGGGGCATAATAAGTTTGTTAATTGTGAACCTACTAAGATTGAATCGATCAATTAAAGAATTGGTTTTTTGATCAGCTACTAACTCTGATAGTAATTTACCTACTATAGGTGCTAATTTAAATCCATGGCCACTAAATCCTGTAGCATAATACAATCCTTCTACTTTATGGGATTTACCTATTATTGGATTTGCATCAGGTGTCATGTCATACAATGCTGCATGACCACTTTTTAAAATAGATTCTTTAAAATTTGGTAAGCGGTCTTCAATTTTAGATTTATAGTTTTTAATTACATCATAATCAGAAGATTGATTATAATAATCAGGCGATACAATATCACTATTTTCAAATCCTAGTTCTTCTCCTATTATATAAATATTATCTTTATCGGGTCTCATGTAAGTGCCATTTACATAATCCATTAAGCATTGATTTACAGGTTGGAAATATGAAGATGATTTTAATAGAGCTTGTTGAACTCTGAGAGCAAATATAGGCAAGCTTTCGTCAACTGATTTGTTTATGTAATTAGCCCATGCACCTGTAGCATTAATTACTTTCGAAGTTTGTATGTTCCCTTTATTAGTTATAACAGATGTTATTTTGTTTTTTGCTAATTGAATAGATTCCACTTTAGTATGTGTATAAATTGCCACACCATTTTTAAGTGCTTGATTTGCAAAATAATACGTTGATTCAACAGAGTCAACATAACCGGCATTAGGTTCATAAAATCCTATTTTTACATTGTTCATTTTTATATCAGGAATGAAATTTTGAATTTGTTGCTCAGATAAAATTTCAAGTTTAACTCCTAATTTTTGGTTTAATTTAACATTTTTTTCTACCGATTCTTTATTTTCTTCTGAAAACAAGTAAATTCTGCCATTGTTATTTATTTTTATTTCAGTTTGTTCGAATAGGTGCTTTGATTCTTTTGCCATTTCTATTAAAAAATCGTTTTGATAGAACTCTCTTATCATTGCGCCTGACTTATGAGTCGATCCGGAAGAAAGTGAATTCATTTCAAGCAATGTTATTGAGTCGAATCCTTGTTGGGTAAGGTACATGGCAATGCAAGATCCAATGATTCCTCCTCCTATTATTACCACATCAGATTTTTGTGGTAAGTTAGTTTGATTCAAAGTATCTAGCAATTTCATCCCTTTCGAATTTTGGAAAATCAGTTATTTTATTATCTTTTATTATTTTTAATCCTTTATTTTGTTCAGTTATTTTACCTATTTTTGAAACATTGATTTTCAAATTAGATATTAACTTAATTAAATTGGAAGTATTACTAGGATTACATGTGATTACAAGGCTTCCTGATGATATCAGGCCAAGTGGGTCAATATTTAATTTATTACAAATAATCGCTGTTTCAGTTTTTACAGGTATTTTATTTACATCAATAAGCATTCCGTTTTTAGAAGCTATAGCAACTTCTTCTAGTCCTGTTATAAGACCTCCTTCAGTAGGGTCATGCATGCTAGTAGCCATTTTATTTTTTATTGCAATTTGAGATTCTTTCATAACGCTTATACCAGGTTCATGTATGAATTTAATTGCAGTATTGATTATATTTGGATCAATGTCTGACTTTTTGTTTTTAAGATGATTAGCTAATATAGAAGTTCCTTCTAATCCAATATGTTTTGTAATTAATATATCATCATTTATATTTGCTCCCGATGTTCTTAGTAAAATATTTTTATCAACTTCGCCAATTAAGCAACCTATTGCAATTGGCGAATTAACTTCAGGTGTTATTTCCGTGTGACCACCCACTAAGGCAATATTCATTATCGAGCAGGATTTCTTGATATCTTCAAAAATTTCTTTGATTTTTGATTTTTTAACTTCAGGGTTGAATAGTAATGTTGTGAGTAACCATTTGGGTGTTCCTCCCATAGTAAAAATGTCATTTGAGTTGATATTAACCAAATACCAACCTAGGTTATCTGATGTAAATGTAATAGGGTCAGTTTTTACGAGTATATATTTATCTCCCATATCTATAGCAGATGCGTCTTCTCCCACGGATGGACCGACAATTACTCTCTCGTCAGTGTTTTTTAAACTTTCAAGTAAATTTGATAGAATTTTATTTGGAAGCTTTCCAGATTTCATATTTTATAGTTAATGATTAATTTTTAATTAGTGATATCATATTTGAATGAAAATTAAAGCAGTATTATTTGATTTATATGGCACGTTGGCAGGTTTTGAGCCTCCAAGGTTTTTAATTCAATCGCAGGTTGTCAAAAAATATAATTTGTTTTTAACTCAACAGGGTGTTTCAAAAGGATATTTTCTTGCTGATAAATTTATGGCTGAACAAAATGCGGTTAAACCTGTGAGATCTATGAATCAAATTGAAAAAGAAAATTTTTTTGCTAGATACGAGCAATTAGTTTTGTCCGGAGATGGACTCGATGTTAATTTAGATTTGTGTAAAAAAATATTTAAAGAATTACAACAAGTACCATACTCTATGGTTTTATATTCTGATGTTATTGATTCACTAATAAAATTAAAATCATTAAATTTTAAATTAGGATTAATTTCAAATATGGACAAATTAGGAACTGAACTTCTTGATGAGTTTAAATTGTCTGAATATATGGATATTTGTGTAACTTCAAAAGAAGCAAATGTTGAAAAACCCGATCCTCAAATATTTAATTTAGCTTTATCTAAGCTAAATATAAAACCTGAAGAAGCTATATATGTGGGAGATCAGATTTTATCTGATGTTGAAGGAGCAAGTAATGCTGGAATGACTCCAGTATTACTGGATAGAGAAAATAGTCATGTGAATTATGAAAATTTGAAAGTGACTAATTTGGAAGATTTTATTAGATTGTTATTCGCTCAATATAATTAACAAAACTCCAATTAAACAAATAAATATTCCAGTTAATTCATTAGATTTCAATTTTTCTTTTAAGAATATATAACCCATAGTTAGAGCAAATATCGGTGCTGAGCTTGATAGTACTGTTGTCCAAGATCCTGTGTTCACTTTTAATGAACTATTCCAGATTAACATGGAGATTGTTACAAATAGGGCTGCAATAATTAGGTATTTTATTTCTGACTTTGAAGTTGTTAGTTTTATTTGATTATATTGAAAGAAATTAATGGGAACAAAATATATAAATGTTAATATTGTTCGAATCATTGTTGCATCTATTACTGAAGAGTCATTTAATGCTCGGTCAGCTATGAATGCATTTAAGGCCCAAAAAGTTCCACATAATAAACTAGCAATTAATCCAATTAAACTATTTGTACTTTGTTGTTTTTTTGAGAAAGATTTTAATTGATGATAATTTATAGCAATAACTCCTAATATTATACTAATAGCTCCAATCGTGAATAGGGAACTGAATTGCAATAGATTTATATATTTGTCTAAAATTGCGATGATGAGGACTTGTATGCTTGTTGCAAGAGTAAAGACTATGCCTAGCTCAGTTCTTTGAATTGCCTGTATATAAATCATCATTCCTAAAGCACTGAGTGTATATCCTGAAATAAGTAAAATATATATATTTGTGTCATAAGAGAAAAAGACATCCCATCTTTGTAAGTAAAAGTTCATAAATGATAAAACTAAAAATGAAATACAGCTTTCAAATGCAGGAAAAAGATATAAGTTTTTAATTTTATATTTTTTGAGTATTGTTCCTGAGATTGCCCAGGTAAATGCGCTGAACAAAGGTAGTATTGATAAAATATTACTCATCAGATTTGCTTAATTTTGTAAGAAGTTGCATAAGTTTGTCTTTCCAATTTTCATTAATATTAATTATTACTTTGTTTGATTTAAATGAAATTTCGTTATCTAATTTGGTAATGATAAGGCTTTTATCAAGTGATAGTTTATTAAATTCTATATGAATATTATCTCTTTTTTTGATTATTGATTTTATACTGCTATTTTTAGCTAAAATTTGTATTAAAGAATTATAAATAACATTTTCTCCTTCGGGATTTAGCTTTCCATATCTGTCTATAATTTGTTTTTTTACAATATCTACTTCATGGATACTCTGGCATAAATTTAAACGTTTATATAATTCAAATTTAATTTTTTGTTCAGAAATATAATCGTCTCCAAATTCAAGATGGAGATTTAATTGTATATTTGGTATTTCGTAATCTAAATTAAAATCATTTATTAAAGGTTTTTCATTTTTAATTAACATATTTTTGGCTTCAGAAATTAGTTTTGAATAAAGATGTAACCCTATAGATATTACGTATCCACTTTGTTCCTTGCCTAAAATATTACCAGCTCCCCTAATTTCCAAGTCTCTCATTGCAATTTTATATCCTGAGCCAAGTTCAACAGATTCTTCAAGCGCTTGTAGTCTTTTTTGAGACTCAAAAGTAAGGCGAGCATATTTAGGAATTAAAAAGTAACTAAATCCTTGCTTTTCACTTCTTCCTACTCTACCTCTTAGTTGATATAGTTGTGATAACCCAAATCTATGAGCATTGTTCACTATTAATGTATTAACATTCGGTAGATCTAAACCTGACTCAATAATCGTTGTACAGCATAATATGTCAATTTTTTTGTTAGCAAAATCTATCATTGTTTTTTCTAATTCGAATTCGTTCATTTGTCCATGTGCTAGGCTTATATTTGCATTGGGAATTAAATTTTTAAGTTGTTTCAAAATAATGTGAATAGTTTCAACTCTGTTATGTAAGAAAAATATTTGACCTCCTCTGTTTAATTCTCGTGTTATGGATTCCTTAATTAAATTTTCATCATATTCATTAATTATTGTTTCTACTGGAAGTCTTTGTTCTGGCGGTGTATTTATACTATATAAATCTTTTATTCCTGAAATTGCCATATATAGAGTTCTAGGTATTGGAGTTGCTGTCATAGTTATAATATCGATATTAGGGTATTTTGATTTTATATTTTCTTTTTGTTTAACTCCAAATCTTTGTTCTTCGTCAATAATCAGTAATCCTATATTTTTAAATTTAATATCATTTTGTATTAACCTGTGTGTCCCGATGCATATATCTAAGCTACCACTATTTATATTTTCAATAATTACTTTTTGATCTTTGTTAGATTTGAATCTACTCAAATATTCTATGCTAACCGGAAAAGCTGACATTCTATTTCTAAAAGTTTCATAGTGCTGCTGAGTTAATATTGTAGTAGGCGCAATGACTGCTACTTGTTTGCCATTGCATACAGCTTTAAATGCAGCTCTTATGGCTACTTCAGTTTTCCCAAACCCAACATCTCCGCAAATTAAAACATCCATCGGATTTTTATTTTCCATTTTATTTTTAACTAAATTTATTGCTGACAATTGATCAGGGGTTTCTTTAAATGGGAAGCTTCCTTCTAAATCTTTTTCCCAGTCACTGTCTTTATTAAATTTAATACCAGAACTTAACTCTCTTTCTGCATAAATTGTTAATAATTCTCTTGCCCATTTTAAAGCTGATTCCTGTGCTTTTTGTTTTGATTTTGTCCATTTTTCACTACCCAGTGAATTAAGTTTGGGAGTTTTGTTTGTGGGGGCTATGTATGGTGATATTTTGTGTATTTGTCCAAGTGGGACATATAGTTTATCTTCATTAGAATATTCTATTATCATAAAATCTTCTTTGGTTTTTGTTTTAGGTGGTTTCCCAAAATCAATAAACTTCCCTATTCCATGATCATAATGAACGACATAATCACCGGGTTTAACTTCATCATTAATAATAATTTCTTTAGTTATGTTTTTGAAATGTGTAGGTGCGTATTTTGTTCCATATAATTCTCTATCACCGATCAGCATAGTATTTTTATAAATAAATCCCGGAGTTGATTTATACGGGGGAGTATATTGAACTTCAATGTTTTGTGATATTAATTTTGTATTGTTAATTAATTCTTTAGTTCGATTTATATAACTGGTTTGTATTATTATTTTACCCTTGAAGTCATTTAACGGAGTAAAATGTTTGTTATTTTGAATTGCAGAAGAAATTACTGGTATGCTTGAAATTTCAAATAAAGATTCTGCATTTATTGTTTGTTTTGTTTTCCAAGGAGTAATATTTATTGTTTTGAATTTATAGATTAGTGATTTGATTTCTTTAACAGAAAATTCATTGATATATTTTTCTGTAGTATTATTAAGTGCAATATTATTAGAGATGTGGTCTTCAAGATTTTGAAATATCAGATCAGGATTGTCTAGTATAATTATCGTTTGTGGATTTAAAAATTCAAAAAGAGAAGTTTGGTTATCATAATCAGAGTCTAAATTAAAATTTATAGCTTCGATATTAACTTGCTTTAATTCATTTAAACTGATTTGTGTGTTTAGATCAAATTCTCTGATTGATTCTATGTTGTTTCCAAATAATTCAATTCTAATGGGATTCTCATAGTCATAACTAAAAATATCGAGAATTCCCCCTCTAATAGTGTATTCTCCTTTGAATTCAATTTGATGGTTTTTATTTTCAAAACCTATTGAAGTTAATTTTTGAGATAAAGAATTTAGGTTAATCGAATCCTGTTTGTTAAGTTTGATAGATTTGGATTTTAATGTTGATGGTGATGGCAATGATTCTAACGCAGAATTAAGAGTAGAAGTTATTATTTTATTTGAGGAAGTTTTGCGAAAATGAGATATAAATTCAAATCTTTCTTTATTTTTCGATGAATTATTGTGTTCTTTTTTTTGAGGAAAAAATAAATTGTTTTCAAAATCACCTGTTAAATTGTTGATCCAATTTAAAATTTCCGTACAAGAATTTTCTGAGGATGAAATAATTAGTATGTCACTTTTAGAAGTTTCACTAATCAATTTGGAGAGTATCGGAATAAGGAATGACTTACATTCCAAATCTGAAATGTATGATTTTTCTAATTGTTCTAAGTAATTAACAAGTCCCCTAGACTTATTAATATCATGGATTATATCTTGAAGAACCATTTGATTTATCTAAGATATTAGTAGGTAAATTTTGAATTTAATAACTTCGGTAGATTCTTTTGTTTGATCTTCGAGCATTTCTCTGGGCTTCTAATCTTCTATTTTCTTGTCGAGATCGGAAATATTGCCTATCTCTTAATTCTCTCATAATCCCTGATCTTTGCATCATAGACTGAAATCTTTTTAACATTCCGTCAATAGATTCGCCGTCTCTTAATTTTACGTGAGTCATTTACTTTCCTCTTTGTTAACAGAAGAGTATTATAACTTATCATATAAAAAAATAAATACTTATATTTAGATTGATATATAAAATAATATAAAAATTAGTTTAACTATAAATAAATGTTAGAAAATATAAAAATTAGAAACTTCAGAAATTTAACAAACTATGAAACCAATTTAAATCAAGGTGTAACAACTTTAATTGGGAGAAATGGTGTTGGTAAAAGTTCATTGATTGAAGCTATATATTTTTTATCTATTGGCAGATCATTCAGAGCAAGGCATGACCGAGATACAATAAATAAAAATATAATTGGGTCAGGAGATTTTGCTCAAATAAAAGGCACGATTACCAGTATTAATCAGATCAAAGAATTACAGGTTGTATTAAATCTTGATGAATCTTTAAGACTTTCGAAAAATGGGAATATAAATGGTGCCAATACTAAATTATCTGAATTTGTAGGGAATTTAAAATCAGTGTGTTTTAGTGTTAATGATATGGATGTTATTTTTGGATCCCCTAGTGAAAGAAGAAAATATATGGATTTATTAAATACTCAATTAACATCAAATTATACTTCGGAATTATTAACTTACAACAATGTTATAAATTCTAGAAATGCATTATTGAAAAGAATTAAATTTAATGAGGCTAATAAAGAGGAGTTGGGTTATTGGAATGAAAAAATGATAGATATAGGATCCTTTATAATTCAGAACAGATATCAATCTTTACAGCAATTAAATAGTATTTCAAATGATATATTTGTCAAAATATTTAATTCTGAACATAAAGGAGAAATTCAGTATTTACCTAGTATTGATTTTGATGATAACTTTCAATTTGGCATTGAATTAATTAGAGACCATTTCAAATCACAACTACTTCAATCAGAAATAAAAGATATATCCTACGGCAGATCTACTATTGGCCCCCACAGAGATGATATTCTTATCACTATTGATGGAGGTATTGCCCAAAATTTTGCTTCACGTGGCCAGGCTAGGTTATTAGTTTTGGGAATTAAATTAGCAGAGTGTGAATTAATAAAACAATCAAATGAAGAACCAATTATTTTACTTGATGACGCTTTTTCAGAATTGGATTTTAAGAATCAAGAGTATTTAGCTAAGTTTATTTTAGACTATAATCAATGCTTAATTACAGGACTAGATTTTAGTGTAGTAAAAAAAATGGGCATACATACAAATGATATAGTTATGGGTGACTATGATTAGCATTGATATTAATAAATCAACAAATGAGGTAATTGATTACTTAATTAATGCGAAGTATCCTATTGTATTATCTGGCGCAGGAATATCTGCAGACAGCGGCATTCCAACTTTTAGAAAAAATGATTCTAAATCAACAAAAGCATCTTATTTTGGTAATTATAAGAATTTCATAAATGATCCAAGGTTATGGTGGGAGGATCAATTAAATTCTAGAGATAATATTAAGAGAACTAATTTTAGACAATCAGTCGAAAAAGCTGTACCAAATAATGCGCATTTAGCATTAGCAAAATTAGAAAAATTAGGATATTTAAAACATATAATTACACAAAATGTAGATGAACTTCATACAAAAGCGGGAAGCAATAATATTACGGAAATACATGGAAGTAGATATAAATGCAGATGTATTAAATGTGAAAAGAAATTCCCAAGAGATTCTGTACCTACAACTACTTTACCTCCTTTGTGCGAATGTGGAGGAATAATAAAATTTGATACTGTTTTATTTGGTGAACCTATTCCAAAATCTGTATTAAGTAAATGTATTAATGTAATAAATAAATCTGATTTTATTATGGTAGTCGGAACATCGAATTTAGTTAATCCATCAGCTAGTTTCCCAAAGTATATAAAGAAAAAGGGAGGGATTGTTATTGAAGCAAATACCAATCCAACTCCTATAAGTTCGATTTCTAATGTTATACTAAGAGGATCAACTTCAATTTTATTACCTAAATTAGTTGAAAATCTTTTAAAGAGACTTAAGTTTGGGAAAGACTAAAAAGAATAATATTTTTTATGGCTGGTATATTGTTATTGCAGGAACATTTGCGATGTCAATTTCTTCTGGAATTAATTACCATGGATTTGGTAATTTGTTCTTACCCTTATCAAAAGAGTTTGGTTGGAGTAGAACAAGAATCTCTTCAGTTTTTTCGTTAGCTAGATTAGAAAATGGAATACTTGGACCCATCGATGGGTATTTGATTGATAGATTTGGACCAAGAGCGGTGATTTTAGTTGGGGTTCCAATAATGGGAATTGGTTACATAATGCTCTCTCAAATAAATGGATTCTTGTCATTTTCTTTGGTTTATATATTGGGAGTGACTATTGGTGCAGGAACATTACATGTTCCTATTCAAACAGCCGTTGCTAATTGGTTTAATAAAAAACGAGGATTAGCTTTTGGAATAATGTGGTCAGGAGTAGGACTTGGCGGAATGATCGTTCCATTATACGGATGGGGAATAGAAATTTTTGGTTGGAGAGACACATCTATATACATAGGTATTTTGGTAATAGCAATTGGAGTTCCATGTGGAATGATAATGAGACATAACCCCTATAAATACGGACAATATCCCGATGGACTAAAAGCTGATGATTCTAAAACATTTGATACAAAACAAAATGATATTCATAGTTTTTCTCCAAAAGAAGCATTATTGTCATCAAGTTTTTGGCTTTTAACATTGGCTACAGGGCTAAGAATTTTGTTAACAAGCGGCGTAAGTTTACACTTGGTACCTTATTTTGTTGATTTGGGGATTGATCCAGTTGCAGCAGCAGCTTTTGCAGGATCAGTTGGGGTTATTAGTATTCCTGGAAGATTTGGATTAAGCGCTGTGGGTGATTATGTGAATAAAAAATACATACTGTTGATTTCTATGTTTTTGCTTTCTATATCAGTGTTAATTTTATCTTTCGTTAACAGTTTAAATGGAGCAATTGTAGCTTTGATATTATATTCATTTTCACAAGGAGGAAGTGCCGTTGTTCCTAATGCTATTATGGCAGATTATTTTGGCACCAAACATTACGGAACTATTATGGGATTTAGGAGTATTGTGGTCACTTTTGGAGTCATTTTAGGACCAATAATATCCGGGGCAACGTTTGACAATTTTGGAAGTTACCAACTTGCTTTTATTGGATTTTCTATTGTCAACTTTTTAGGATTTATTATGATAATCTATTCAAATCCACCCAAAAAAATCAATGTTTAAAATGTCTGATGCCTGTGAAAATCATAGGCATATTTAATTTGTTAGCAAGTTCAATTACTTCATCATCTCTGATTGATCCGCCTGGTTGAATGATTGCTTTAACACCAATTTCATAAGCAAGTTGAACATTATCAGAAAATGGGAAAAATGCATCAGAAGCTAGAACACTTTGATTTGTATTTTTCCCTGCTACCTTTGCAGCTATTTCTATACTATTTATTCTATTGGGTTGTCCTGTTCCTAAGCCAATTATTGACTGATTTTTTACTAGAATGATTCCATTAGACTTCACATGTCTTATTGCTTTCCAAGCAAACTCTAAATCATTTAATTGTTTTCGAGTCGGATTATTTTCGGTTACAGTTTCCCAGCTATCGGTGGAATCTTTTTTTATGTCAGTATCTTGAATGATATAACCACCCGCTATAGTTTTAATTTCAAATTTGGGATTTTCGTATTGTGTGTTTTGCATATTTATAATCCTTAAATCTTTTCTTTTCCTCAATCGATTTAAAGCATTTTTAGTAAATCCAGGTGCAATTACTAATTCGAAGAAAATACCTTTCATTTCGTTTACAGTTTTTTCTTCTAAAATCTTGTTAAATGAAACTATTCCGCCATATGCAGAAACTTTATCTCCTTCAAAAGCTTTTTTAAATGCAGTTGATTGATCAGCTGCTGTTGCCAAACCACAAGGGTTAGCATGTTTTATAATTACGCATGAATTTTGGTCAAAATCATTTACAATTTGCCAGGCAGTATTTCCGTCGATTATATTATTGAATGACATTTCTTTGCCATGAATTTGAGTTCCATTTATTATTCCAGAACCAAGAGCATTTGAAGAATATAATGTGGCTTGTTGATGAGGATTTTCTCCGTATCGTAATTTTTTCAAAATTTGTCCTTCGTCAATAGAAAAAGAATTGGTTGAGTCTTCGCTTAGATATTTAAAGATTATAGAGTCGTAATGTGAAACATGTTTAAATGCTTTACTAGCTAATTTTTTTCTTTCTTTCTTTTCAACCATATCTTCAATATTTTGTATATTTTTATTGTTCATAAGTAGTTTGTAATCTGCTGGATCTACCAAAGTTATTACTGATGAAAAATTCTTTGAAGCTGCCCTTATCATCGCTGGGCCTCCAATATCAATCATTTCTATAATTTCTTCTTCGGTGCTTTTTATGTTTTTCAAAGTATCTTCAAACGGATATAAATTACAAATCACAATATCTATAAAAATTCCAGACAAATCATTAATTTCATTCATATGTTTTTGATTATTTCTTTTAGCTAAAATCCCTCCATGAATTATTGGATGCAAAGTTTTAACACGCCCGTCCAAAATTTCAGGATTTTGAGTAATTTCTGATACTTTTTTTAAATTTTTTAAATTTAGTTTTTCTAAATATTGGAATGTCCCTCCCGTTGAAATAAGATTACAATCTTCGTCGCTTAGGTAATGTGCAATTTTATCTAAATTAGTTTTGTCAGAAACACTTATGAGAACGTTTAATCTTTGTTTCATTTTATTATCACCTCAGAAATATTTGAAGAATTGGATTCTAGATGTCCTATAATTTTTGCTTTAGGAGATAAGGAAAGAATTTTCTTCACATTTTCTTCTGAGGAGACAATTACTAATCCTGTTCCCATATTAAATACATTAAACATTTCATCAATTGATATATTTCCTGTTTTTTGAATAAGATTAAATATTGGAGGAATAGCAAGAGAGTCTGCTTTGATAATTGCATTGAGATTAGTATTAAGTATTCTTGGTATATTCTCTATGAACCCCCCTCCTGTTATATGAGCTGATATTTTCATTAAATTTTTGATTTTAGATATATCGTTATAATAACTAATATGAGTTTTAGTTAGTTCTGTTCCCAATGTTGTGTTTAGTTCTTTGAATTCAGTGTTTAGTATTTTTGGATTATTTTCTATATCAAATATTTTCCTCACCAAAGAATATCCATTTGTGTGTATACCATTAGATGGTAAGCTGATTAATATATCTCCTTCTGCAGTCTCTGATTTAGTTTTTATCTCATCTTTTTCTGCTATACCAACAATGAAACCTGCTACATCAAATTTCCCATTAGAATATACTTCTGACATTTGAGCGGTTTCTCCACCTACTAATTTACATTTATTTTCTTCACATGCGTGAACAATACCTTCAATTATTTGTAATATATTTTTTTCAACGATTTTTTCTACTGCTATGTAATCAAGAAAGAATAATGGATTAGCACCTATGCAAACTATATCGTTAACTGATGCATTAACAAGATCGATTCCAAGAGATTTGAATTGATTTAATTCTGAATGGATAAGCAGTTTACTTCCGATTCCGTCTGTACTTGATATAAGTACTGGATTTTTATACCCTTGTATTTCAAATAATCCTCCAAAATTTCCAATATTACCAGTTTCTTGATGATCAGAAATTATTGATTTCATATTTTCTTTTAAGGTAGCTGCTTTATCTAAATCTACTCCTGATTTTTGATAGTTGATATTTTTATTTGTGTCTGACATAAAAAGTTATTCCAAATTAAATTTACTCATTTCTAATTGGACAGGGATTGGATATTTACCAGTAAAACAGGCATCGCAATATTCATTTGATGGCTTGGGTACTGTTTTCATAAGTCCCTCTACAGAAAGATAGCCCAAGGAATCTGCTTTTATGTGATTTTGTATTTCATCAATTGATTTATTTGCAGCCAATAATTCTGACCTGGTTGCCATATCAACTCCAAAATGACACGGCCATTTAATTGGAGGAGCACAAATTCTTAAATGAATTTTTTTTGCTCCAGCTTTTCTTAATAAATCTACAACAAATGGTGTGGTTGTTCCTCTTACAATACTGTCATCAACTACAACAATTGATTTATCCTTGATTATTTCTTTTAATGGATTCAGTTTTCGACGAACTCCTACTTCTCTTAGTCTTTGATCTGGAAGTATAAAAGTTCTTCCAACGTATCTATTTTTGACTAATCCTTCAGTGAAAGGGATACCTGATTCTTCTGAATAACCTACGGCCGCAGCTATCGCAGAATCGGGAACTCCTATTACTATATCAGCTTCAACAGGATGTTCAATTGCTAATTGTGCACCCATTTTTTTTCTAGTTATGTAAACTAATTGTTCATCTAGAATGCTATCAGGTCTAGCAAAATATATATTTTCAAAAACACAGTTTGCTAATTTAGGAGTTTCTTTTTTGAATATAGTTTTCATTTTATCTTTTGTTATAAATATAGCCTCCCCAGGATCTATTTCTCTTATAAATTCCCCTCCAATATGATCTATTGCACATGATTCAGAAGCTAATATATATCCGTCTTCAATCTTACCTAAACATAATGGTCTCACACCTAGCGGATCTCTGATTCCAATTATTCCATCTTTTGTAAGAACAGTTAAGGAATATGCTCCTTGTAATCTATTCATCATATAATTAATTTTTTCTGCCCAATCTTTACCAGGAGCGTTTGCAAGTAATTGAAGGATAACCTCAGAATCACTAGAGGATTTGAACTCGCACCCCCATTCACGTAGTTCTTCTCTTATGCTTTTTGCATTAATCACATTACCGTTATGTGAAAGTGCAATTTCATCTGTTTCTACTAAGCATTTTATTGGTTGTGCATTTTCAATTTTAGTTGATCCTGATGTAGAGTATCTTGTATGACCAATTGCATAAGATCCTTCAAGCAATTCTATGTCTGGTTCATTAAGTGCTTGAGAAATCAAACCCATTCCGGTTTTTATATTTATTTTACCGTTGTATGTTGCTAATCCTGCGCTTTCTTGCCCTCTGTGTTGCAAAGCATAAAGAGCAAAAAATGCTAATCTTGATGCATCTGTTGCAGTTGTAATGCCAACAACTCCGCATTCTTCTTTTGGACTATCAAACATTAACCATTTTCTCCACCTTAAGTAGCTTTGATTATATAACTTGGTGTATGTGTCTTCAATGACAAAATTAATGATTAATAATAGGTTGAGCAATAATCCATAAACTTAACGCAGTATAAAATATCATAAGTATTAAAAATGGTATTTGACTTTTTATTGCTAGCTTGTTGGTGCTGAAAATTTTTATAGCATTGATATGAGAAACAATAACAGAAAAAACATGTCCTAATACAATAATAATTATTGATGAATACCAGGCGTTTTTAGCATTAATGACACCTATGTTTAATGAATAATTTTTTGTACCTATTAAGTCCCAACCATATCCAAAAGGGTCTGATATAACAGGGATGATTAGTTGTCCAGTTATTAATATGTATGAAAGATAATGAGCTATATGATATGCAATTGCTATAGGTGTAAGAGAAAACACAAATGAAGTTAAAATTTCTTCAGTAGATTTTTCTAAAGTTATCATTGCAACTATTTTGCACACTAGCCAAAGTAGAATATAAAATATTGCGGGAATTATGATAATTCCTATTGTTTCGGTTGTAGCTTTTCCTAAAACTGGAATAAATAATAATTCTATATCTGACCAAAATTTGGTTTCTGATAATCCGTCAAATGAAATTGTCCCGAGCAAAATTATGTGGAACATCACAAATAAAACTGAAGGTGTTTTCAATTCAGTTAGACCAACGACAGGAAATCTGATTTGAACATTGGTGGTTCGTAAGTATTTATTTTGAGTCAATTTAAATATTCCGAATGATCCCATAATATGGTAATAAACACTAAAAACATCTCCTCTCTCTAGCCAAGTTTTTGCTCCATATAAATACATAAGTACAAAGCTTGCGGAACTGTATATTGTGATTAGTATTGATAAATTAAATGGGTTAGATCCATTTCCTACATTTTCAAACCAAGCAAACAATAGAAATGAAATTATAAGAGGCCATGAATCAAGTGATTTGGGATATGTATATTTACCCTTGTTTATCATTTCTGGGTTTTTTAGTACATTATTGACTAGAAATATATAAATAATTTTAATTGGGTTTAATGCTTTCCAAAAATCTCCGATTATAGGAGTTAATATTCCGAACCCTACCCACCAAACAATCCATATAAAAGGAGCTGAGAAATTTTCAATAGGATTATCAGATCCAATAAACCCTGAAATTATTGCCAATAAAAATAAAAATACAGAAAAGATTTTTAAAATATTAGTTAATATCATAATCACTATGTTGTTCATATTATTGGGATATAATATTGACCTGGATTGGTTATGATTAATATTTATGGAATTATTTGTGAATAAAACTAAAATAACAAATGATAATATTATTGTAAGGCTACCACCGATCAAAAAATATTCAAGAGGGATTGGTAAGTCATATCTTTCACCAAAACCATGAGCGTAAATTTTATTCGGGATAATAATCCAAGTCGTAAAAATTGTAAATATAATTGAAAGGATAAGTTTATTCATTATTTTGGATTTACAATTAATTTACCTATTACAGATTCACCGTGATCACCATCATCATGTGATCCGTGATTATGTGCCTGTTTGGAATTTGAATCATGATTATGATTAGTGTGACCATCGGATTTTTCAGAGTAGTGCAAAGCAATCGGAAAACTTCCTGTAGCGTTAACAGTGATATCTAGAGTGTTGATAATATCTTTAGATATTTTAAATTCAATATTGTATCCATGAAAATGCAAGGAACCATTTGTGTCACTTTCAATATTCAACGTAAGATTAGATTTTTCCACTACATTGATTATTTCTGGGATAAGTTTCATATTTTTTATCTCTAAGTCTATAATCAAGTTTTGATCAGTAGGAGACTCTGTATTATTTGAACATGCGGATAAAAGTGTAAGTACTATTATTGATGTTGTTATTAGAATGTTTTTCATTAAATTAATTTAGATATATATTAGAAATTCTACACAGATGTGAAAAAAAAAACGATTAGATTTTATTTTTATTTATTATTATTTTTCTAAGTGCTATAGAAAAAGGCACTAAAATAATAATAAATGTAAAAAATATAATAATTAAATTAGCCGTATCAGTTCCTTTTGATGCTTCAAATTGCTTTTTTATAAAAGAAATACCTTTGGAAGATTCTATAGAAATATCCAAGTTATACTCACCTTCATTTTTAAGGACTGTATCATATTCGTAGAATTGAGGTGAGTCTAATGAATTTTTTGCTTCAATATTTTTATTAAATTCAGGTCCGGTTAGATTTATATTTACTTTAGCTTTTAAAAACATTTCTGTATCTTTATCTTGAACGCTTACTGCAATGTGGAGCGGCCCAGTAAAAATTGTTTCAGGATACACTCCGTATTTGATAATATGCTGATCATCAGTATAAGTCTCATATTTTGTTATTCTCCCATTACTTTCTGCGTAAATGGGGAATAATAAATATGAAACTAATACACTAATGATAGAGATAAAAGTTATTTGAGTATTGGTATTTATCATTTTAAAGAGACATATTTTGCATAATTGTACTTATATCTTTATCACCTCTTCCGCTAAGACCTAAAAGAATAATTTGATCTTTTCCTAAAGAAGGAGCCAATTCCTCAAGGTATGCTAAAGCATGAGCAGGTTCCAAAGCAGGAATTATCCCTTCTAAATTCGAAGTTAAAGCTAAAGCTTTTAATGCTTGCTGATCAGTTACAGCTACATAATTTGCTCTTTCAGAATCTTTTAGGTAACTGTGTTCAGGGCCAACTCCAGGATAATCTAAACCAGCTGATATACTGTGAGTTTCAGTTATTTGTCCATCATCATCTTGTATTAAATATGTTTTTGTTCCATGAAGAACTCCAATACTGCCTTTTACTAGAGTAGCAGAGTGTTCATTTGTATCAACACCTTTTCCTCCAGCTTCTACTCCAACTAAATTAACATCTTTGTCTTCCACAAAAGGATAAAACAGTCCCATTGCATTGCTTCCACCACCTACACAGGCTATTACATAGTTAGGTAATTTTTTTTCTACTTTTAGAATTTCTTCCCTAGCTTCTGTTCCTATAACTGATTGGAAATCTCTTACCATTAAAGGATATGGATGAGGCCCGATCACACTACCAATTAAATAGTAGCTATTATTAACATTTGTTACCCAGTCTCTCATCGCTTCATTAATTGCATCTTTTAAAGTTTTACTACCTGAAGAGACGCTTACAACCTCAGTTCCTAATAATTTCATTCTGTATACATTTAACGATTGTCTTTGTATATCTTCTTCTCCCATGTAAACAACACAATTAAGACCTAATTTTGCGCATATTGCTGCTGTTGCAACACCATGTTGCCCAGCTCCTGTTTCAGCAATTATTCGTTTTTTTCCCATTAATTTTGCTAACAAACCTTGGCCGACTGCGTTATTTATTTTATGAGCGCCCAAATGCGCCAAATCTTCTCTTTTAAAATATATTTTCGCACCACCAAAGTGATCCGAAAGATTTTTTGCATAATATAATGAAGTTGGTCTGCCTACAAATTCTTTTAACAGAGATTGAAATTGGTTTTGAAAATCTTCAGATTTACCAATTTTTTCATAATTTTCGTTTAATTCTTCTATGGCATACGATAGAGTTTCGGGTATGAATTTTCCTCCGAATTCTCCGTAAAAACCATTTTTAGGGTTATTCAATTTGATCCTTTTTAAAGTATAAATTTATTATATTAGAAAACAATAGAAATATTAAAGAAGAACTTAGTGTTAAAATTCCAATTAATATTGCAGCTTCCATAAAAAATATTTCTTCAAATATTTTAATTAAATAGTCTTTTCTAGGGTCTAGTATCCATAGATCATTGTCAAAGCTTATAATATGAAATAAATAAAAAATCCATCTAAATCCGATTAATAGTGCAACTAAAATAATACCTGTTATAGTAAACGAAAATTTTATATATGATTTAATAAAATTTCTAAAGTTGTATATTTTATTTTTATTGTTTAACACGTAGTAAACAAGTGTACATAATGCAATGTAAAACCACATTAACACAGTTGTTAATTGAAGATTTTTTAATAAAATTTTTACATCTATCATATGTATTATTTCTTTTTCGTTAAATAATTGCTTGTTCACCCCGTTAATATAAGTTTTCATCAAAATTTTGTCATTAGATTCTTCATTGAAAAATTCTTGTATGTTATCAACTATTTTATTTAAATCATCTGGGCTTATTCCTGTTTTAGTTGAAGTGTTATTCTTTTGAAATTCAAATGCATAAAATGAATCAAGATTTACTATTAGCATAGTATTGCTAAGTAGGAGAGCCACAAATAATACGGATTGGAATACTATTTTATTGATTTTTAATAACAATTTTTATACTTAATTTCTTAAATCATTGTTAAAGTATAACAATATATCAAATAAATAATTGGAGGAATAATGAATTTTCCGAATCTTGAATCCAATCTTGAAGGCGTATGTAATTTAATTCAGATATTAAGAAGTGAAGATGGTTGTCCATGGGACCAGGAACAAACTTCTAATTCTCTTACCAAGCATTTAATCGAAGAAAGTTATGAATTGGTTGAAGCTATTGAGAATGATGATTTTGAGAATATAGAAGAAGAAATTGGAGATTTACTTTTGAATTTATCTTATCAAATTGTGTTTTTAAAAGAAAAAAAATATTCAAATGAAAGTACGTTAATTAAGAAATTGTTTACTAAAATCCATACTAGGCATCCGCATGTGTTTTCTGATTTGAAATTAAAAGATTCTACGGCAGTGGAGAAAAATTGGCAAAAGATTAAATCAGATTCGAATAATTCAAATGCTCATTCTATTCCTAAATATTTACCATCTTTGTATCTTGCTCAAAAAGTACAAAAAAAATACACTAATTCTGATTTGGAAAGCGAATCTAATACTCTTTTGGATATTAAGCGTATTATCAATGAAAAAGAAACTTTAAATTCAGACAAATTGGGAGAATTATTATATAAACTTTCAAATTATGCGAGATTAACTAATGTTGATCCTGAGCAAACTTTAAAAAATTATATTAATGATTTTGTGGAATTAAATAATGAATAGTAAACTAAATGTTATATTTATGGGATCAGGATTGTACGGATCATCAGTTTTAAATTCTTTGGATCTTTCAAAAATTAATATCTTAAATGTATTCACGAAATATTCAAAAGTAAAATCAAGGGATCATATAGAAGAAGATTTTTCTAATATTGAGATGGGAAATTTAATAAGAGTAAGTAGATTTTCCGAAGACATTGTTAGTTTAGTCAGAAAAGCTAATCCTGATCTGATAATAGTTGCTTCCTTTGGCTTACTTTTGCCTGAGAGCATATTAAATATTCCCAAATTCGGAGTTATTAATGTTCATCCTTCTTTGTTACCTAAGTACAGAGGCCCGTCTCCAATAGTTTCTTCTATAATTGACGGAATTCCTTTAACTGGAGTTACCATAATGAAAATGGTAAAAGAGTTAGATGCTGGTCCGATAATTGAGCAAGAAAAAATCCCTATAGATTCTAATATTAATAGTAATGATTTAGGTGTTAAATTATTTGGAATTGGCGCGAAAATATTAAATAGATTATTTGATAAAATAATTCAAAATAAACATTCAGAAATCGAACAAGACCATACTCAGGCAACTTTCACTTCAATTATTGATAAAAGCGACGGTAAAATTAATTGGGAAGATGGAGTGGATTTGATTTATAGAAAATTCAAAGCGTATAACTTATGGCCAGGTACATATACTTATTGGGATGATAAAAGATTAATATTCAATGAATTTAGTATAAAAAAATCACCTGTATCAAAAACTGATATTAGCAAGGTACTTGCTTTAACAGATGGGAAATTAATTATATCTGCTAATGGAGGTTATATTTGTGTTTCAAATTTGCAGATCGAAGGAAAAAAATCACTACAAGCTAATGCTTTTGTAAACGGGAGACCAAATATTATCGGCACATATTTAGGCTGATTTATACTGTTCCATCTATATTTATGTCTAGAACGGTTGTTTTATTTGATTTTACGGCAAGTGAGAGATATTTTTTGATTTCATCAGGATTTGTGATTTTATAACCATCTAATCCAAAAGTTTTAGCAATTTCAGCAAAATTAAACGGAGGATTGAAATCCATTGCAAAGTATTTATCATTTTGGATAGATTCTTGAAGGATTTCTGATTTGTAAATTTGCATGTTTGTTTTTAAAACCCTATAAGATTGATTATTACAAATTATATAAATTACAGGAATGTTACTATTTGCTGCTGTCCACAAAGCTTGTACGGTCATCATTGCGCTTCCATCTCCAATTATGCCTATTACATTCTTGTCAGGGTTAGCTAATTTCACTCCCATTGTAGCTCCCATTCCCCATCCAATAGCGCCACCTCTTTCCCCATGCATTTCACCAGGTTTAAACTTATTTGCTGTTAAAAGTGCTTGTCTTGAAGATACAGAGTCGTCAATTACAATGTAATTTGAAATAGATTTGAAAATTTCAGAAAACATCCTGTGAGCGCTCATTGGATTTTGGTTGTAGTTCTCATTTATTGTGTTTTTTTCTTCTTTTTTGATTGCAACTGTCTGAATTTGAATTTCTTTTTTTCTTAGTGAAATTTTCTCTTTTATTTCACCATCCATTTTTTTGTTAAGTTCTAAGTTTAAATCAATTAAAGCAGATTTGGGATCAGATATTATTCCTAAATCAGTTTTTTCATTTCTGCCAATTGTTGATGCAGAGGAGTCTATGTGCGCATGGAAAGTATCATTATTAAATAATTGACCTCTCATATAAAAGAATCCATCAAATACATTTGTTCCAATTGATATTACCAAGTCATGGTTTTTAATTTTATCTTGTGCTTTTGATAACAGGTTTGGAAAGGTTCCTAAATATTGAGGATGATCTAATGGAAAATTAATTTCAGAAGTAGTTGCACTATAAACCCAGGATCCTGTTTTTTCGGCAAATTCTATTATTTCTTGATGAGATTTGGAGTGAGATACCCTGTCTCCTA
>CAJWSY010000019.1 GCA_913045935.1 uncultured Chloroflexota bacterium
GATACTTCTTCTGTTGTTTCTGGTGTAGATACTTCTTCTGTTGTTTCTGGTGTAGATACTTCTTCTGTTGTTTCTGGTGTAGGTACTTCTTCTGTTGTTTCTGAACCATCACCAACAATAGCTATAGCGTCACCTACATTAACTTTCGTGCCTTCTTCTACTAAAATTTGCTGTAAAATACCCTCAGCATATGATTCAAATTCTACAACAGCTTTATCTGTTTCAATTTCAGCTACAGGATCTCCTATATTAACGCTTGCTCCTTCTTCCATGAGCCACTTAACAACAACACCTTCTTTCATGTCATATCCCATTTGGGGCATATTAAGTTCTTCAGCCAATTGATACCTTCCTATAAACCGATTTTATTTTTTATTTTTTCTAATACCCTTTTTGTATTTGGGACAACTTGATCTTCTAACTCAGCACTATATGGCATAGGGATATTCATGCTGTTAACTACAGAAATAGGTGCGTCTAAATAGTCGAAACAATTTTCTTGTATAACAGAACTTATATACGCCCCAAATGATCCTGTTTCCCAGTATTCATCTAATATTACTACTTTATTAGTTTTTTTAACAGATTCAAATATTAATTCAAAATCTATAGGATTCAAAGTTCTGATATCTATTAATTCACAACTTATATTTTCTTCCTTTAGCTTTAACTCGACATCTTGCGCGACAGGAATCATTCCGGACCATGCTATGATAGTTAAATCAGTTCCTTCTTGAATAACTTTAGGTAACCCTATAGGTGTTTCATAATATGGTTCAGGGACTTCGCCAGTAACTCCATATAACATTGAATGTTCAACAAATATAATTGGGTTGTTATCATTCAGTGATGATCGTAATAATCCTAAGGCATCATTGGGATTAGAAGGAGCGACAACTTTTAAACCTGGAACAGAAGCATACCAACCTTCAAAACTTTGAGAATGAGTAGCAGCCAATCTACCTCCGGCTCCAGTCACAGTTCTTATTATCATCGGAACACTTAATTGACCATCAGACATATAATGCATCTTTGCTGCATGATTTACAATTTGATCAATAGCCAACAATGAAAAATTAATTGTCATTATTTCAACAATTGGTTTCATTCCAGTCATAGACGATCCAATTGCAGCGCCAACAAAACCTGATTCTGCAATAGGGGTGTCTATGATTTTTTCAGGACCGTAATCTTTATATAAATCTTTGGTTACAGCATACGGTCCTCCGTATAATCCAATATCTTCTCCCATCAAGAAAACATTATCATTATTATCTAAAGCTTCTCTAAGTCCTTTAGAAAGAGCTTGTCTTAAATTCATTTCTGCCATATTTACGTTCTCATTTACATTTAATTATTTGTATTATATATCTTGTCTTCTGCTACACTCATATCGGGAAGAGGACTGTTTTCAGCAAATTCTAAACATTCTTTAATAAGAGTTTTTACTTCACCATTGATTTGATTAGTTTCTTGTTCTGTTAAGATGTTATTAGTGTAACAATAATCTTTAAACAGCTCGATTGGGTCTTTTTCTTTTTGCCACTGCTGAACTTCTTCATTTTCTCTGTATTCTGATGGGTCAGCCATGGAGTGACCTCGGAACCTATAAGTCATAGCTTCTATCAATAGTGGCCCTCCTCCTTTTCTAATTTTTTCAATTGCTTCTCGAGCAGAATCTCTAACAGTAATTACATCCATTCCATCAATTTTAGTAGATGGCATTCCGTATAAATCAGCAAATTTATATAACATTTCAGGATTAGCAGAAGATCTTTTTACATGAGTCCCCATGCCATATTGGTTATTTTCTAAATAAAATATGATTGGCAAATCCCATAGTGCCGCTAAATTCATTGATTCATGAAATTCGCCTTCATTCACCGCACCATCGCCAAAATAACACATGACTAGCCCTTTTCTTTTTTGCTTTTTTATACCAAGTGCTATTCCTACAGCAATAGGTAAGTGCCCTCCCACAATTGCATGACCACCCATAAAATTCAAATCTGAATCAAATAAATGCATAGAACCACCTTTTCCTCTACTGGTACCATCTACTTTTCCATACAATTCAGCCATAGCTTTATTTGGGTCCATACCTCGAGCTAAAGCATGGCCATGATCTCGGTAATGAGTAATGATGTAATCATCTTTTGAAAGTTCAGAAATAGATCCTACAGCAATAGCTTCCTCTCCTATATATAAATGCAAAAAACCTTTTATTTTTCCTTGCATATACATCCTTCCACAAGCTTCTTCAAATTGCCTGATTTTAATCATGTCGAATAAATATTTTTTTGCAGTTTCTTTATCCATAAATTAATTTATTTTCTTTATCTAAATATGTATCGCACTTCCCAGTGAGCCTAAAGCTGATTCTTTTAGTATTTCTGACATAGTAGGATGTGGGTGAACTAAATCACCAATCTCTTTAGATGAACCTTCTAAATGCTTTAAAATTCCAATCTCACCTAGTAATTCAGATACATTAGATCCCACCATGTGAGCTCCTAAAAGTTCTCCAATTTCTGAATCAAAAATTAATTTAGAAAACCCTTCAGTATCTCCCAAACCCAATGCTTTCCCGCTGGCAGCTAAAGGGAATGTACCTGTTTTAATTTTATAACCTTGTGATTTAGCTTCTTCTTCAGTCAAACCTATACTTGCAACTTGAGGTTCGCAATATATTGCTCTTGGCATATCAAAATAATTATTTATAGGCTCAGGGTTTAATCCTGCAATCTTCTCTACCGCCACAACACCTTGATGTGAAGCAACGTGAGCCTGTAATAATTTTCCTGTAACATCACCTATTGCATAAATATTATTAACAGAAGTATTCATATAATTGTCTATTTTGATCCATCCGTTATCAAGTTCAACTCCAACGTCTTCTAAGCCAATATTTTTAGTATTTGCCTCTGCACCTACTGCTACCATTAGTGTATCAAATTCTAATGTTGATTCTTTGCCATCAGTAATTGTACTTGCCTTAATTGATTTATCGTTAACTTCAAGTTTTTCGATTTGAGTGTCACTTAAAATTTTAATTCCTTTTTTCTCATATATCTTAGTTAATTCTTTGCTTACATCAGCATCTTCTTTATTTAAGATTCTGTCAGCTAACTCAATTATTGTAACTTCGCTACCATATGCATTGAATATATAACCGAATTCAATCCCTGTGGCGCCTCCACCAACTATAGCAATCTTATTAGGTATTTCCTTAAGCTCTAATGCCTGTCTGCTTGTTATCACTCTTTTTTCATCAATGGGCATGTTAGGAAATTCTCTAAAATTTGACCCGGTTGCGATGATTATATTGTCTGCAGTAATCGATTTCCCGGAATTTTGAAGTTGAATTTCATTTTTATTTGCAAGAACTGCTGCGTCGGAAATAAGTTCGACATTATTCTTTTTTAATAAAAAACCAACTCCTGCTGTTAATTTTTTAACAACTTTTCTACTTCTTTTTACAGCTTCTGAAAAATCAGGAGTAAAAGTGTCGATTTTGATGCCAAATTCATTAGAATTTTTTATCAAATTCAAAACTTCAGCATTTCTTAATAATGCCTTTGAAGGAATGCATCCCCAATTTAAGCACAGTCCACCTACAGTATCTTTTTCAACTAATGCTGATTTAAAACCTAATTGTGCTGCCCGTATAGCAGCAACATATCCTCCCGGTCCTCCTCCTACTACTACTACTTGATAATCGTTCAATTAAACACCTACAAGAATTTAAAGATATATTATAACAAAAAATAATAAATAACTTTTTTAAATTTTTCTTACGTAAATAAAAAATGTAATATGAAATATAATTAAATTAAAATAATCTTAATAACAATAACAAGCAAATGATTCAAGTTGTACATCAAAATATAATCAACACATCCCCTGATAAAACCTATATAGATACAATAATTGACTCAAAATCTGGATGTAAAAATTTGAAACAAAGTATCTTGTACCTGAAAAACAAAAGTATAAAATTTCCTTCAACCAAACTATCACAAAAAACAGCTTATATACTAGAAGGAGAAATATCACTCATTACATTAAATCAAAATTCATATAAAGAATTTATTCTTCAAAAAGGATCAGCATTTTTAATCAATAACGATATTGAAATTGAAATAAAAAATATATCTAAAACATATTCGTCCATACTAATGACTCAAAGCCCTCAAGAAGAATATCAAACTTTAAGTAAGGCAAAAATCAATTGGAATAATATTAATATTATTCCAATTGTTCATTCTAAAAACCAACCACCTATACCGGCAGGTAGAGATCGTTATTTTAAATTGTTAATAGATCCTGAATTCGGTTCGAAATATGTAACTCAATTTTTAGGATACATAAAAAAAGTTAAAGCTCCTTTCCATGAACACACCTATGAAGAAGTTATTTATATAATCAAAGGAGAAGGCTTGATTCACTACAATAATAAAATCGAAGAAATTAAAGAAGGATCTAGTATATATCTCTCTCCTGGGACAATTCACAGGTTAGAAAATAAAAATAGCAAGGTTGAACTCGAACTTTTAGGAGTTTTTTGTCCTGCAGGTAGTCCTGCAGATAAGCAAGAGAGCAATGAATGAATCTATATAAAAATTACCATTGGATTATGCTATTTTTAATATGGAGTGTATACACATGTTTTGGATTAGTAAGTGGATCATTATCCCCAATTTCACCTTTACTTATAAACAAATTAAATCTTACATATACAGAAATGGGGATAATACTAGGATTTTGGCAATTTGTTTATATTTTCACAGCTATTCCTACAGGGTCAATTATAGATAAATGGAAGTTAAAAAAATCTGTTCTAATAGGAATAATTGTAATGCTAATATCTATGATTACCCGAGGTCTAGCCATAGATTTTTATACTTTATTAATATCCGTTGCAATTTTTGGGTTTGGAGGACCAATAGCATCATCTGGGTCTCCTAAATTGGTAGCGACTTGGTTTAATGATTCAAAAAGAGGTTTTGCTTCTGGTATTTATACAACAGGACCTGTTATAGGAAATGCAATAGCTTTTGCAACTGCGGCAAATATATCTATTTATTTTGATAATTGGAGAATGATATCTGTCATTTATGGAGTAATTTTGATTAGTGTAATGTCATTTTGGATTTTGTTTTCTAAAAACAAAATCACAAATAATGCTAAAATACACAAAAATCACAAATCATCATATAGAGAATTATTTAAAATCAAAACTGTTCAAACAATAATGATTTTATCTATCATATTTTTCTTTCTTAATCACTCTCTTGGAGCATGGACTCCTTCTATATTAATTGACAAAAATTTTAGCATTACTCAGGCTGGATATATTACATCAATCTGTACGCTAATGAGTTTAATTTCATTAATATTGGTAACTTCTATGTTCCCTAAAAACAAAAGAAAACAAGCTTTAATTTATATATTGCTTGCATGCGGAATCGGGTGTTTGGGGATAGCCTATACTTCTAATTACATATTAATTGGGTCGATTCTCATGGTAACCATTTTCAAAATATCACTTATGCCGCTGTCCACATTAATTTTAATGGAACACAAAGATATAGGCCCTCAAAAAATTGGAACTGCAGCCGGAATGTTTTTTGCATCTGCAGAAATTGGTGGTTTTGGAGGACCGTTTACAATTGGATTGCTAAGAGAAATCACAGGATCTCATCAAATTGGGGGCATTTTTTCTTCAGTATTGTGCTTAATCGGAATAATAATTGCATTAAAATTAGATAACAATGAAATACCCAGGTCAATTAAAAAATTCTAGATTTAGAAAATTATGGTTTTCTGATGGACTGACATCTATGTCAGATCAAATTGAAATGTTGGTGATGTCATGGGTAATAATCACTAAAACAGAATCAGGGCTGATTTTAGGGATTTATAGTGCTACTAGGTTTTTCAGTACTATATTTGCGCCTTTTATTGGTGGATTGATTGATAATTTCAATAAAAAGTCTGCACTTATGACATCGAGAATATATATGTTTATTCATTCGATGATATTTCTTTTGATTGCGTATAACAAACAACTAGGAACATTTAGAATAATTTTTATTACTTTTTTTTATGGAATAGCAAGAACCTCAGACAGAATTTCTAGAGAATCTTTAACTCAATTACTAATTTCAAAAGAAAATTTAAGAAATGCTTCAGGAATTCTAAGATCGACAATGGATTTTGCAAAAATAATTGGTCCAATAATAGGTGCATCAATATATTCTTATTTTGGTATTACACAAACATATATTTTGATAGGATTTTTGTATTTTCTGTCAGTAATAATAATAACGCCAATTAAAATTGAAGGGATTAATCAAAATAAAATAAAAATTGTTGAAGAAATCAAAATAGGATTTAATTATCTAGCAGAAAATAAAATATTAATTTCAGTTATCTTTGCTGCCGCCTTGGCAAATCTTATTCTTTTTACACTTCCTGGAGCTTACTTGCCCTTTATAATTAAAGATATTTTAAATGGAAATGCTTCGGATTTAGCTTTATTCAATTCTTATACTGCAATTGGAGCGCTGTTTGGTTCTATCATTATGTCAACCAGAGATATATCAAACAATCCGGGTAAATTAATTTTTGTATCATTAATATTTTGGCATTGCACAATGTTTGTAACAAGTATAATCAGCAATAAGATAATTTTAGGCATTGTTCTATTCGCTTATGGAACTGCTGGTTCTATTTCTATGATTAGCATGGCTGTGTTAATACTAAGTATTGCAAAAAAACATATGATTGGAAGAATAATTGGAGTCAGACAGTTGGCTATATTCACATTGCCCATAGGATTAGTAATTAGTGGATATTTAATAGACATTATTGGAATAGTAATTTCGATACAAGTTGTAGCATCAATTGGAATAATATTAACTCTGATATTAGCTTACAAATCAAAAAATCTTATGATTTATAGAAATACCAATTAAATTTATTGAAGATTATATATATAAAGTTGTAAGCTACATTTAATTAAATCGTAATGGAGAATTTTATGTCAGATTTATCTAGATCTGTAGCGATTGTTGGAGTTGCCGAATCAGATGAAATTGGAAAAGTAGAAAATAAGTCTAACTTACAGCTTCACTCAGAAGCTGCATATAATGCTATTGAAGATGCAGGAATGAAACCAAGTGATATAGACGGAATTATCACAGCAGGAACCTCAACACTTAACACTGCAGAATTTATGGGTTTAACAAATATCAAATATACAGATTCCACAGCAGTTGGAGGATCATCATTTGAAATCCATATTGCTCACGCTATGGCTGCTATTAATGCAGGTTATTGCGAAACTGTTTTAGTTACTCATGGAGAAGCAGGAAGAAGTGCAAGAAATAGACCTGGACCAAACCTTTCGGATCCAGCAAGTCAATATGAGATTCCTTACGGATTTATTGGAATGCCTATAAATTATTCTATGGCTTGCATGAGATACATGCATATGTATGGCGAAGAAAGAACTCGACAAGCACTAGCTGAAATTGCTGTCTCAACTCGTAAATGGGCTTTGAAAAATCCTAAAGCTTACATGAAAGATCCTATGACTTTTGATGATTACCACGAATCAAGATGGATTTCATGGCCATTTCACTTATTTGACTGCTGCTTAGTTACAGATGGTGGTGGAGCTTATATTGTTACAAAAAAAGAGATAGCAAATACACTTCCAAAAAAACCTGTGTGGGTTTTAGGGGTCTCAGAAAGTCATGATCATGGAATTATTTCTCAAATGCCTGATTTAACTCAAACTACTGCAAGGAGAACAGGTCCGGCAGCATTAAAAATGTCAGGTTTAACTCATGATGAAATTGACTTAGCTATGATTTATGATTCATTTACATATACAGTATTAGCCACTTTAGAAAGTTTAGGTTTTTGTAAACCTGGTGAAGGTCCAGATTTTGTTGCAAATCAAAGAACAGCACCTGGAGGAGATTTTCCAATGAATACAAATGGTGGAGGATTGTCGTACTGCCATACAGGAATGTATGGAATGTTCTTGGTGCTTGAAGCTGTCAGGCAATTAAGAGGAGAAACCGGAGAAAGACAACTTGAAAATCCAAAAACTTGCCTTATCAATGGTACTGGGGGTGCACTATCATCTACTGGGACTATAGTACTAGCAATTGATTAAATTAAGGAGTTAAATAATGTCAAACGATTATAAAAAACCAATACCAAGCCCTCAAGGAGAATCAGATTTTTATTGGGAAAAAGCTAAGGCTGAAGAATTATGGTTGAGAGAATGCCCTGTAAATGGTCCTTATTTTTACCCAAGAGACATATCACCTGGGGCTATGAGAAAAGACACAAAGTGGATAAAAGCAAGTGGTAAAGCTACGCTGTTTACTTTTTCGATAGTTGAGAGAGCTCCTCATCCTGGATTTATGGATGATGTACCGTTTGTTACAGCTATAGTTCAGTTGGAAGAAGGTCCATTAATGCCAACTAATATAATAATTGATGATCCAACTCCTGAAAAATTGCAAATAGGTATGCCACTTGAAGTGGTTTTTGAGCACATAAATGAGAAAATAGCCTTACCTAAATTTAAACCTGTTTAATTTAATCTAAATTTTTCAATACTGTAAAAGGGAAAATACCTGTAAAATGTTCATCACTCCACAAAAATTGGAGAGCATACTTTCCTATGTACATAAAATCCTCTAAAACAATATCATTCGATACTGTTGTTGGTTCTAAAATACGCTTGCCTGACCATTCTTCCTCGCAATTAGCACAACCGCAATTTATTCTCAAATCTCTTGCAGTAAAAATTTTAATTTCATCGCCGAAATCGATCTCTAATTCTTTGCCATTATTAATAATTTTTACCGAATTTACCATTTTAATTAATATTTGAAATACAATTGCTTAAAATATTATAGTCATCAGTATAATTGTTGCAATCATGAAATTCCAATAGAGATTTCATAAAGTAATAATTATGATCTAAATCAGCTTCTATTGAATCTAAAAATACTCTATATTGATTTAACACTTGAGTGGCATTATCTGATTCATTAAACCATACATACAAAAGGAATAAGGTTGTATGAACATGAATTCTGCTAGGACCAAGTTCAATAGCCCTATTTAAAGCTTCAGCACTTTTATCTTTATATTCAATCCTGAGATCCTTGGATTCTGTGAATTTAGCTTTCTCAAAATACAAAATGCCTGTCCTAGCGTAAGTCTTCCAATATTCAGGATGTTGATCAATTGCATCTAGTGCTGTTTTTAAAGCATAATCAGAAAATCCTTGATTGATTGGAGAAGGCATTTTTTCTACAGCTTGTACACCATCGTTTATTACATATGCTCGTGCAAGATTAGCCATCGGAGGAAAAATTTCAATACTTTTGTCTATATTCATGTATTTTTCTGATAATCTTTGATCTAATTCTTCAACATTTTCATAGTCAGCAGAAATTGTAGTTTCACCATAATTCCAAATATGATGAGTTGCACGTATTATTTTTAATTCAATATTAATAAATAATAAAGGAACAATAATAATAATTAGTGCTGCCAATAAACGTCTATTGTCAATTAATATCGAATATAATACATTTTTTATAAGAGATAAATTACGTATAAATTGATTACTAGATAAAAACTTAGGAGTATTCATAGAAAAATTTACTACCGCAAGTATTAAAATAACTAACACATGACTCTCATGAACATCAAACCAAAACATGTGATGTATAAAATATCCGGTAAAAAATAAAATTACTATAAGTTTTAGATTAGAAATATCTAAATCATTTTTAAAAAAATCAAATTGCCAATTTTTAAAAGAATGTATAAAAACATTAATAATTAAAAATATATAGGGTATAAATACAAAAACACCTCCAGTAATAAGTATATTTGAAAGTATATTATGAGTATTATCCATTTCCCAACTAGTTACATGACTTGGAACAGAAAATTGATTATATGGTATAGCAAAATTATTCATCCCGTATCCTAGTATAGGACTTTCTAAAAATCCTCTGAAGACTGCATTGAAATTCGTTAATCTTGTAACTAATCCAAAATCAAAAGATCCCGAAGCACTTTCTCGAATTCTATCAAGTAAGAGTTTGCCAACCTCGAAATAGTAAAACACTCCAATTAATAAAAGTACTAAAATTGATAACACTGATAAAATCAAATATATATTTTTAATATTAAAAATATTTTTAGTTTTTATTACCAACATAAACACAAACAACCCTGTTCCTGCCATAATTCCCATTAAAGCTGAACGAGATGCACTAACTAAAATTGAATGAATTAAAAGACTAAGTACAACAGTAATATAAGTAAAATATAAAATATTTTGTAATCTTGTAGTGATATTTTTAAGTGATAACATATCAAAAATTGCACTCATAAAGTCTCTTCTTATCATTCCTAAGCCAATTAAAAAAACAAGCATAAAATAAAGACCTGCAAATCCCGGGTTGCCAAACGTAAAAACTACTCTTGAAGAATCTGAATATCCTGGCATATCAAAAGCGAATATCGAATAATATTCTAATAAATAAAATATAGATAATACAAATCCGCTAAAGAAAATAAAAATAAAAATATTGTAGAATTGTTTCGTCTTATTGAGCATTCCAGAAAGAATGAAAAATAAAATTAAAGTATGAATGTGCCAATACAAACCTGACATTCGTTGATAATCAGACCAAAAACTATAAGTAAAATTACTTCCAAAAATTGAACTGATTATATATGCAAAAATATATAATACATATAACCAAAAAATAAAATTCAATCTTGGTTTGTATAAACTATATAAATTTTGACTAAATAAAATACCAAATAAGTACACAGTTAAAAGTAACCAATTCAAAGAATGCACCCATATAGCTTTTGGTACTGTGTAGGGGTAAAAAACTTTAAAATACACTACAAAAGGGACACAAAATACTGCCATAATGCCTATATTCATAATCCATTTAAAATAAGGGTCCAAATTTAAGGAAAAAGTAGAATTCGTATCAATACTCTTAGAAGATTTGTGTTTAAATTGTTTTAATGATGTGCTCACTATATTTAAAATTTTAGAATTATTCTAAATACATTATATAACCAATGAACCCTAACTACCTTGAGATTATGGCGGAATTAATTTAATATTTATCCACTTACATGTAATTTTATCCACGAATTTTAACTACTTATCCACAATTCAGTATAAAATTTACAAGATAATAATGTGATGTATTAATTAACACTAAATATAATTCTGCATAATAAATACTAGAAAATTAATTACGTAATTAGGTGAATAATGAAAAATAATTTCTTATCTGTTGGTGACTGGAGTGCTAAAGAGCACAAGTCATTTTTAGATCTCACAGATAAAATAAAAAACGGTGATTATCAAAAAGTTTTAGAAGGGAAAAATATAAGTTTGGTATTTGAAAAAGCTTCGCTAAGAACTCGCGTTTCTTTTGAAGTAGGCATAAAAAAATTAGGAGGAAACACCATATACCTTAACAATGATGATATAGGATTGGGTAAAAGAGAAAGTGTTACCCATATAGCAAAAAATTTAAACAGATGGGTAGATGGTATAGTGGCCAGAGTATATCTGCATTCAACATTAATTAATTTCACTCAAAATACAACTATTCCAATAATAAACGCACTGTCTGACCTAGAACACCCATGCCAGGCATTGGCTGATATGTACACAATCTACAATAAATTTAAAAATTTTGAAAAATTAAATCTGGTATATGTCGGTGATGGTAATAATATAGCTTCAAGCCTAGCTTTAATTTCGGCTAATTTAGGACTGAATTTCATATATTCTTCACCAAAAAAATATCAAATTCCTAGCACTATTTTTAATCAAGCAACAAACATCGCAGCAAAACATGAATCTAAAATGGAATGGATTGAAAATCCTCATAAAGCTGTGCAATCAGCTGACATAATATATACTGACAAATGGGTAAGTATGGGGATGGAAGATGAAGAAAAAACTCGTCTTATAGACTTCAAAAATTACCAAGTTAATAATAAATTAATTTCTCAAGCTAAGAAAAATGTTTTTATAATGCACGACATGCCAGCAAAAGAGGGCGAAGAAATAGAGCACGGAATCATAGATTCCGAATCTTCTTTAGCCTATGAACAAGCAGAAAACAGATTACACTCTCAAACAGCTTTATTACACAAATTATTTTCATAATTGGATGTATTTTGAACAAATTCAACGTTGCTCTTATTGGCAGACCAAATGTAGGAAAATCAACGCTTTTTAATAGATTGATAGGAAAGAAAAAAGCAATAGTTAGCACAATTCCAGGTACAACAAGAGATAGAATCAAAGGAGAAATAGATCACAATGATCAAATTATAAATATCACAGATGTTGGAGGATTCACAGACGACCAAATAGATCAATTTTCAGATGAAATAAAAGAGCAAATTAATTATTCATTAAATCATTGTGATCTGATAATTATGATCACAGATGGAAATGAAGGCATAACTTCAACAGACAAAAAAATTGCACAAATTATCAGGAATACTAATAAAAAATCAATATTAGTAGTGAATAAAATTGACAACAATCAAAAACAATATAACATTAATGACTTTTTTGAACTTGGATTTAAAAATATCATAGGCATAAGTGCGTATCATAATCTCAAAATAGATGTATTAGTAGATGCAATTATTGATAATATTCCAAATGTCACAAAAGATGTATCTTCAAACCATAATAATGAAATAAAACTTTCTATAGTTGGCAGGCCAAATACCGGGAAATCAACTTTATTTAATACCTTATATGGTAGTAAACGATCTATAACCAGTGATATACCAGGAACCACAAGAGACAGCATTGATTATGAAATTACAATCTCAAATCAACTATATAATATAGTAGACACCCCAGGTATCCGTAGAAGAGGGAAAATAGATAACTTTATCGAGCAAGTTAGTGTAAGCAAAGCAATCGATTATATATCAGAATCAGATGTAAGTATATTATTAATTGATATTACTGAACCTGCAACAAATCAGGATTCTCAAATAATTAAAACTATACTGAATTCAACAGATGGCATTATTATTGCAATTAATAAATCTGATTTAATAAAAGAAAAAAGTTTGATTCAAAACGAAATAGAAAATAAAATTAGAGATGAATTTAAATTTCTTAAATTTGCTCCAATAATTACAATTTCCGGATTAAATGGATCAAATATTAAAAAATTATTATATTTAGCTAACACCATTCACGCCCGATCTAAAGTTATTCATGATTCTGATAAACTAAATAATTTTATCATGAGTAAAATTGCACAAAATTTACCAAAAAACAAACCAAATCAAACATTACATATTTATGGAATAATGCAGAATAATAATTATCCTAATGTATTTGAAATCACAGTTAACAATGCAAAGTTCGTACATTTTTCATATAAAAGGTATTTAGAAAATGTTATAAGAGAAAATTTTGATTACGAAGGTGTTATCATAAAAATGTTTTTCAAAAGTAGGAGAAAAAAATAGAAAATTATATCTATCCTATAATTATTGGTTACCTTATAGGATCAATACCATTTGGTTATATAATTACAAAATTGATTTCAAGTAAAAATGTTCTTGAAATTGGTAGTGGTTCTACAGGAGCAACAAATGTTACTCGTGCTTTAGGCTTAAAGCTTGGTATAACAGTTTTCTTTATGGATTTTTGTAAAGGATTTATCCCAATATTAATATTCAGGCAAATATTAGAAAACGATTTGGCTATAGCTCTTTCAGCTTCTAGTATAGTATTTGGACACTGTTGGACGATTTTTTTAAAATTCAAAGGAGGTAAAGGGGTTGCGCCTGGTGTTGGTACATTTACCGCTTTAGCTTATGAGATTGTATTGTTACCAACTATTATTTCGCTTATATTAATAATTAAAACGCGAACAGCTTCAATTGGTTCGTTAGTTGGATCAATTTTTTCATTTATCCCATTTATTATATTAATTATACTAGGAATTTATGAATTAGAATATTTACTATATTATTTTATAAGCATGTTAATCATAATCATCAGGCACAAAGAAAATATTTATAGGTTAATTAACAATAATGAAAGAAAGTTTTAAAATATCAGATATCACAGTAGTAGGGAATACCACTTGGGGGCAAGCGCTATCCTATTTAATTCAAAAAAAAAATAATAAAGTTACAATTTTATGTAGAAACACAAGTGAAGCATCAGATAGATCTAATAAAATTGAAAAATCTCAAAATTTATCTGAAAATATTCACTTAAGTTCGGACATATCGAAAACTCTAAACCAAACTGATCTTCTGATTTTAACGTTCCCTTCGCAAACAACAAGAAAAAATCTGCAAATACTCAAACCTTATTTCAAATCATCTCATAAATTACTTATTGCTTCAAAAGGAATAGAAAAATCAACAGGGAAAAGAATTTCAGAAATGATATTAGAAGAATTACCATATTGTAAAAAAGAAAACATTGCAGTTATATCAGGGCCAAATCTGGCTAACGAAATCTATAATGGGAAATCAACTAGCTCTGTTATAGCTTCTGAAAATATTAATTTTTATAACGAATTAAAAAATATTATTGAATCTAATAATTTTAAAACTTATTTTAGTAACGATATAACAGGAGTAGAATTAGGTGGTGCACTTAAAAATATTGTTACCATTGGTGCTGGAATATGTGATGGGCTAAATTTAGGAAATAATCTAAAAGGTGCATTTATCAGTATAGCTTTTAGTGAAATCGTAAAAATTGCCACAAAAGCTGGTGCAAATCCAATTACAATCAGTGGATTGTCAGGACTAGGTGATACGCTTGCATCTTCATATAGCCCTTTAAGTAGGAATCGAAAAGCGGGCCAACTAATTGGAGAAAAAAATTCAAGGAATTCACTTAAAACAAAAATAGGGAATATTATCGAAGGTTTAGATACAATTTATGGAGCAAAAAAGCTATCAAATACCATTTCTCATAATACTGAATTTATCGACTTAATGATAAAAGTCTGTGACAGTAAAGTAGATGCTATAGAGTTAATTAAATTTACCATTGGGGAAATTGATTAATTATCAACTTATTTGATTCACTATATTTGAAACAGAAGCTATAGCTGCAGTTTCAGTTCTTAGTACTCTTTTACCTAAACTAACACTTATCATATCTTTTTCTTGTGCATGTAATATCTCTGACTGATCATACCCGGAAACAGGACCAACAAAAATTGAAATATCACTAATATTATTTTCTTTTAAATAACTTGTATTAATTTTATTCAGATGAAAATCAGTTTCATATTCATTACAGAATATTTTTAATCCTATAGCGTTTATACACGCATCTTTAAAATTAATAATATTGTCTAATTTCATTATCTTTGATCTAAAACTTTGTTCACTAGATTCTTTAATAATATTATTCCATCTTTCTCTTTTTGATTCAGAGAAAGATTTTATTTTACATTTATTAGAAATGACTGGGTAAATATTTTTAACACCTAATTCTGTACATTTTTGGATAATTAATTCCATTCTTGTGTGTTCAACTAATGATTGATACAAATAAATATTTGTATCAAGTTCCCCGTTATAATCTATAAACTGATCCACATATCCAGTAATCTTTGATTTTGTAACTTCGCATAATTCAATTTTATATTCTTTATTACTTCCGTTAAATAAATAAATATGATCACCAACTCTTTTTTTTAATACTGTATATACTTGATGAACAATATTTTTAGGTAACTCAATATTTTGATCTAAATCTAAATTAATGTCACAATAAAATCTTAGTTGATTATGAACAAGTTGATTTGTTTTCATTTTTTAACCATCCTAATACACGACCATCCATCTTCTGATTGTTGAGACAATACATTAAAAAATTGTGAAAAATGATTTGTTATGTTTTTTTCATCTTCTTCTTTGAATCCGGAGATGATCAAATTCCCTTGAATATTTAGTAAGTCAAAAATTTTATTTGAATTTTCAATTAAAAATAATCCGCTAACATTTGCATATATACTATCAAACAAATCATTTGTGGTGTAATCGTCAAAATCAGTTTGGATTAATTCAATTTTTTCGTCTAATTCGTTAATCGAACAATTATATCTTGCATTACTAAGAGCCATGTCATCACTATCTAGTCCTATACATTTTGTTGCACCATAAAACGTAGCTGCTATACTTAAAATCCCCGAACCTGTTCCAATGTCTAAAACAGTTTTATTTTCAAATTTTTGCAACTCTTGTAAGCATAATTTAGTTGTTGGATGCTTCCCTGTACCAAAGCCTAATCCTGGTTTTAATAATATATTTGAATAATCATCAATCAAAGTATCTTTTGTGTTATCTGGATAAATAATTATTGAATCAATTTTGATCGGCTCATAAGAATTGTCAAAATAATTATTTAATTTTTCTTCAGAAATTATATGTATATTCATTTCAATATTAGTATCTAAATATTTCAAAAGTTTTACACCTATCGAGATATATTCAAATTCAGTATTCTGAATTTCTCCTTCAATAGCAAGTTCAATCTGTGTTCTTTTATGATTACTATCTTTAAAAGAAGAAAAATAAATATTCCCTTTAGAATATTTTGAAAATAATTCAGTTACTGGTTCTACATACTCATTCAGTGTATTTACAGACAATACAGTCCATTTTCGATTAGAATTGATCTTAGGCTCTCTTTATTTTAAGAAAAGGTATCTTTAATTTTATTTTTCAACCAATCAGAAACATTTTTTTTCGTATCATCTTCAGTAATTTCTTGAAGTTTCTTGTACAATTCTGTTTGTTGTTTGTTCAATTTTTTTGGAATTTTCACATTTACCGTAACTAACTGATCTCCCCTTTTATTTTTTTCCCTTACATCAACAATACCCTTTCCTCTAATTCTAAACACTTGACCTGACTGTGTTCCAGGTGGAATTGTTAAATTTTCTTCACCCTGTATAGAGGGAATTCGAATAGTACCGCCTAAAACTAATGTAGGAATATTTAAACCAATATCCATGGAAATATTGTTACCTGATCGCTCGAAAATATCATGTTCTTCTACTTTTACAATAACATATAAATCGCCGTTTTGACCTTTTCCAAGTCCTGGTTCTCCTTCACCTTGTAATCTTATTTGCATTCCGTCATCAATTCCTTGAGGAATGGTAACAAATAAATTTTTACTATTTTTAAATCTGCCTGCTCCCTTGCAAGTCTGACATTTATTGTCAAAAGATTCTCCTGTACCACTACATGTTTGGCATGTAACAACTTGTGTAAATTGACCAAACATGGTTCTTTGTGCACGCTTTATTTGTCCCGTGCCATTACAATTTACGCAACTTACGGGTTTACAAGAATCACATGGAAATAATTTTTCTATGGTAATCCCTTTCTCACCGCCAAATACAGCTTCTTCAAATGATAATGTTATTGGATATTCTAGGTCTGCACCTCTATATGAAGCTTTTCGACCAGAGTTAGACTGTGATCCTCCAAAAAATGCATCAAAAATATCTCCAAAGCCTCCAAAGCCTTCAAAGCCCGCTCCTCCACTTTGCGCACCTGATACTCCAGCATGGCCAAATTGATCATATCTATTTTTTTTCTCAGAATCTGATAAAATTTGATAAGCTTCATTAACTTCTTTAAATTTGGATTCTGCGCCTTCAGATTTATTTCTATCAGGATGATACTCCAAAGCTTTTTTTCTAAATGCCGATTTTATATCTTCATCTGAAGCATTTTTTGAAATCCCTAGAATTTCATAATAATCTCTTTTTTCTGCCATGTTTATTAAATATTTATATCTATTAATTAAATTATACTAAAATTATATTCATATCAGAACAAGAATAGAATTATCTGTTAGTTTAATATACACACAATCATGTAAATATATTCAATATATTTGATATAATATTGAATATTAATTTATAAGAAGATATATGGAAATCACCCTTACAAATTCTAATTCTTTAAAAATAATCTCAGGTAATTGTACTTTAATTACCAATCCTTCATTAGATGAAGAATATAATATAGGATTATTCAATGATCCTTTAGCTAATATTCAAAACAATAATCTAAACGTTAAAACCCCCGGAGAATTTGAAATCGATAATTTTTACATAACTTCGGTTGCCTACAAAATCTCTTCAAAAAATAACGAGAATGAGTTAAGTAATACAGAGTCTAATGAGAACTCGCCTCTTCAACCTTCTTTGATGAATTTCGATAGTGAAACTAGTAGTACTAGTAGTGATCATAATGAAAAAACAACTGTACAAACAATAGATTCAAATGAAGAGTACGCAATATATCATATTATTCAGGTTGAAGGGATAAAAATATTAGCTTTAGGTACTCAAATTATACCTTCAAATCACAAAACTAAATTATCATCTGAAAATCCAAAAGTTATATTTACTCCTCATAACAATATAAGTGCCGTTGATAATAATACTTTCAGTAAATTAATATCTGATATAGATTATAGGGTTTTAGTAATATCTGATTTACTGGAATCCTATGAAGAGGAGAAATTATACGATAACAGTAGGATATCTTTTGGAATAAAAGACAAAAGTAACTTAAATAAGCTAAATATTACCCAAAATAATATGCCAAAAGAGAAAAGAATAGTATTGCTAAATCAAACTAAATAAAAAACTAATTTTTTAAAGTTAATTATAATAATTATTTTTTAGATCTTCTATAAGCAACCATTGGTGCTAACAGTATCATAGCAAAAGTAAGCAATGAAGAGTAATTATTGTTATTCGCAGAAACCAAAGAACAACCTGATCCCTCTGAATCAACATTTACTTGTGTATTGGCTTGTGATTCTGGATCTGTTGTTTGTTTACTTGAATCTTGAGTACTTTCCTGTGGTAACCCTATAAAAGCTAAAGTTAATTGATCTAGAGTTTTTCCAGATTCATATATTTCTTTAGTTGGTTCAGATTGAATTCCATTAAGAATAAAAATAATTGGTTTTCCTATGTATTTAACATCACCTGGTGATATAACTAAATTTTGAAAGTTATTACCATTAATTAAAGCAGGACCTGTAATATAATCGTCTATCTGGGCTTTTAATTGAGCGTTTTTAGGAATATTAGTTCCTGCTACAACAATTGTACCAGAATAGATAGATGGATAAGCATTTAAGGCTGCAGGAGTATCAATAACAGGTTTGGTAGTAGCTTCATCTGCCTTAGCTTTTGCTTCTGCTGCTTCTGCCTCAGCTTTTGCTTTTGCATCTGCCTCAGCCTTAAGTGCTGCTTGTTTTGCAGCTTCATCTGCCTTAGCTTTTGCTTCTGCTGCTTCTGCCTCAGCTTTTGCTTTTGCATCTGCCTCAGCCTTAAGTGCTGCTTGTTTTGCAGCTTCATCTGCCTTAGCTTTTGCTTCTGCTGCTTCT
>CAJWSY010000020.1 GCA_913045935.1 uncultured Chloroflexota bacterium
CTGCTTTTGGCTCCTCTGATTCTGCTTTTGGCTCCTCTGATTCTGCTTTTGGCTCCTCTGATTCTGCTTTTGGCTCATCATTAGAAAGTGGATCATTTTTAAGGCTTAATCCTAATCTTCTTCTTTCAGGATCAAGTGATACAACCGTTACCTCAATTTCTTCGTCAACTTTAACTATATCTGCAGGATTAATATCAGGGTTATCTGAAAGTTCAGAAATGTGAATTAAGCCTTCTACTCCCATATCATTAATTCGAGCAAACACACCAAACTCAACTATACGTGTGACAACTGCTTTAACTTTGGTTCCAATAGGCATATTTTTACTAATTTCATCCCATGGACCTGGTGTTAGTCGCTTAATACTTAAAGCTATTCTTTTATTTTCTTTGTCTAAATTTAATATATATACATCTAATTCTTGACCGACTTCTACTACTTCACTAGGTGAATTCAACTTATTCCAAGATAGCTCAGATATATGAATAAGACCATCGGCTCCATTTATGTCAACAAAAGCGCCAAATGAACTTAATCCAATTATTTTTGCTTGAACGATTTGACCTTCAACTAAATCTGTCATTACTTTTTGTTTGGCCTGATCTTTTAATTCTTGCATTAGAGCTCTTTCTGATAGTATTGCCCTATTTCTAGTCTGATCCACTTCTAATACTTTAACTGAAATTTTTGAGTTTAGATTTTTTTCTAAATTCTTTCTTCCAGTAACATCGATTTCAGCTGATGAATCTTCTACGCTTTCATCAGGAACAAAATAACTCATAAGTTGAGAAGATGGAATAAATCCCTGAACTCCTTTGATATCGATCATTGCCCCGCCTTTGTTAGAGCCAAGTATAATACCTTCAACTGGTTCATTATTATTTTGAGCTTTCTCAAGTATATCCCAGCCTTCTCTAACTAATGCTTTATCATATGAATATATAGGAGTAACATCTGAACCTCTAGAAAAACCTGTTTTCAACACCATAACAATCATTTCGTCCCCTACACTTAAGTTATCGAGCTTATCTTGATCAATATATCTCATTTCTGATTTGGGGATTAGTCCTTCAGATTTACCACCTAAGTTTATCAAAACGCCTTCGTAATTTAATTCCATCACCCTGCCCGACAAAACTTGTCCTCTGTTTATTTTGACAACGTCTTTTTCGTATTCCTCTAATAATTTTGTTAATTCGTCTTGATTATTAATTGTTCTACCTCTATAAATTTAAAAATTGCGAACTTTATTATATGTATTGATTTCTCTGAAGTAAATACCTAGAAAGGGTATTTATCTTTGGAATTAACCTGGCGATTACTTATTGTCCCATATCGTTGCCAATACAGTATCGTCAGCGCAAAAGCGTTTCACTTCCGTGTTCGGGATGGGAACGGGTGGGTCCACTTCGCCATAATCACCAGGAAAAGAAATTATAGATTCTAATTATGCTTATTGTCAATTATAATATTAAGCATAAATGGTTAAAAATGAAAATAAAAAATATATTTAAGATCAGAACACTATTTGCATCAATATTTTTATTATTGTTTGTTTTTCTTATATTTGTACTTTTTATGAATCAGATTAATAAGGACTCTGAAGAAATTGGAATAGTTAAAATTTTTGAAGCAGCTCCTGTTTTTACAACAACAAACTTAATGGGAGAAAGTTATAATATTGATTTTACAAATAGCTCTCCAACTATAATTACTTTTTGGGCGTCATGGTGCCCTCCTTGTAGAAAAGAATTACCTATTTTAGATAGTGTACAAAAAGAGAATAACAGCGTAAAAATTTTTGGTATAAATATTGACGAGGACATAGAAGATGCAAAAAATTTTGTTAACCAATATAAAATTTCTTTCACTACTTTAAAAGATGATGATTTTATAACGATAAAATACGGTGTTACTAAAATTCCTGAAACTTTTTTTATCAACACTGAAGGTCAGATAATATCTAGAGTATCAGGCACACTAACAAAAGAAAAAATAATTTCGCTATTAGATGAATTAACTAGGTAAATAAAGAAATTTTCGAGCCTGATTCACTGCTTTTCCTTACTGCTTCTACAAATTCCATATATCTCAAGCCTGTTTCAAATGTTGTATGTGAAATTTTTTCTTTTCCAATAATTGCATTTATAAACTCTTCTTCGACCCTCCATGAAGATTGAAATTCACTTGGAATATTGATTTTTTTCAATTCACTTTTATCATTTGCCATGAATAAATCATAGTTTACACAGTCTAATTTTATTGTTCCTGTAGTTCCATATATCATGACAGAATCCAATGGGGCATGACCTTTTACTGTACTCATTTGGATATTATATAAACCACCTATATCCAATTCTCCAATTACATTTACATTATCTGGAATACGTATGTATTCATAATCATCTTCGTTTTTTTTGGTATTCACCGTAATTCTTGAAATTGACATAACATTTTTTGCTGCACCAACCCAACGCATCATTGCTTCATACCAAATTCCTAATTGCATGGTATTCATTCCTGAGAAATTGATATCTGATCTCCAATGATTGGAAGAATTGAAATCAGGGTACCCACCTGACACGCTAATTGGAGTTTGGTGATTTATAGAAATATCTACTTGTATAACATTTCCAATCTTATTTTCAGCTATAGTTTTTCTTATGTATTTATCAAATTTCAAAGTCATTGGTGCTGGAACAATTTGACAAATCAAATGAGGTTTCCTTTTTGAAGCCTCTAACATTTTTTTTGAACTTTCAAAGTCAAACGTCATTCTAGCTTCTGTCATTACATGTTTATTATTCTTAAGCGATTCTGTAACTAAAACTTCATGCATATAAGGCCATGTACCTATGCAAATTGCATCTATGTCATCATTTGATAGTAAATCAATCCAATTATCATATACACTGTCTATCCCAAATTCATCAGCTACTTTTTTGCCTGATTCATATGACCTGTTACAGACCGCAATCACTTCTACATTGTCTAATTGTTGAAAATTAGGTATATGAAACTTTTTGGTGTTTTCACCTGCTCCAATTATGCCTATTTTGATATTTTTATTCATAGCAACTCTCTTTTCTCAATTAAAAGATTTATATATTTAATCATATATTTTAAAATCTTAATAAATAATGAAAAATAAAAAAAGTAATATAAATTAATTTAAAGGAAATGAAATTGAAATTTGCAGCAAATCTTACAATGTTATTTAATGAACATGATTTTCTTGATAGATTCGAACAAGCCAGAAAACATAATTTTGATGCCGTTGAATACTTGTTTCCTTATGATTATAACCCTTTGGAATTACAAAATTTATTGAAAGAATATAATCTAAAGCAAGCTCTTCACAATCTGCCAGCCGGGAATTGGGATGCTGGAGAAAGAGGAATTGCTTGTAATCCTGACAAAATTGAAGAATTTAAAACAGGTATTGAAACTGCCATAGATTATGCAAAAACCTTAAACTGTACCAAACTTAATTGTTTAATAGGAATTCCTGAAAAAAAATTTAGTAGAAAAGAAATAGACGAATGTGTTCTTGAAAATCTCGAATATGCATCTGAAAAACTTAAAAAAGAAAAAATCAGTCTATTAATTGAAGCTGTTAATACTATAGATATACCTGGATTTTACTTGAATACCACTTCGCAGGCAAAACAAATAATTAGTCAAATTAAATCTGATAATTTATTTCTACAATATGATATATATCATATGCAAATAATGGAAGGTAACTTATCCTTGACTATAAAAGAAAATCTTGAGTTAATAAAGCATATACAAATCGCAGATCATCCTGGTAGAAATGAACCAGGAACAGGAGAAATAAACTACAATTTTATTTTTGAATTCTTAAAATCATTAAAATATGAAGGTTATATAGGCTGTGAATATATTCCTAAAACAAACACAGAAGAAGGGCTAGTATGGAAAAAACTCTTATAATTAATTTTTTAAAAGATTCTCTCAATATCAGTGAATCCAATATATCTTTTCTTGATAAAAAGGCGTCGATTAATTCAGATGAATACAATAAATGTATTATAATTGTGAATAAAATTGATGACCTAGATTTGCATCCCGAATATAAAAATCATATTGATCAAATCAAAACCTCTATTCTTTTGATTACTGAACACAATCCGAAAAAAATAGAACAATCTGATCATAAATCCAATTTTGACAGTATTCTTTCAGGTATAGACTCAAATTTAAAATCTACATTAATTGAAATTTCAAATTTGGTATAGAAATGACTGAATTTTTCAATGTTCTTACCCCGAATGATGCAATATTAAAAATAACATCGAATAAAAGCTTTCCTAAATCTAAAACTGAAATAATTGATACATTTTCAGCTCATAACAGAATAAATGCGAAAAATATCTATTCTCCTACGGAATTACCTCATTTTAACAGGTCATCAATGGATGGTTATGCAATTAAATCTAATGATGCTCGTGGAGTCTCTGATTCATCACCTAATTATTTAGAAGTCATAGAAGAGATTAAAATGGGATACGTACCAAATCAAACTCTAAAAGATGGTCAATGTGCAAGGATATTCACAGGAGGTATGATCCCTAATGGAGCTGATTCAGTAATTATGGAAGAAGACACTGAAATATTAAATGAGAATTTTATAGAAATAAAAAAATCACTCTCTGTAGGTGAAAACATCATTTTTAAGGGAGAAGAATCCAAAGTTAATAACAAAATTTTAAATAAGGGCCACAAAATTAGAGCTCAAGATATTGGGAGTCTTTTGGAATCAGGTATAACAAAGCTTTTAGTTCATTCAAAATTAAATATAGGAGTACTTTCATCAGGTGATGAATTGATACATCCTAAAGAAGAATTACAACCTGCAAAAATAAGAGATATAAATACTTACACAATTTCTAATTTAATAAAATCATCAGGTAACGAAGTAACAAATTATCCTATAATGCCTGATAACTATGAATCTCAACTGAAAATCGCAAAAAAAGCATTTCAGGAATGTGATATATTAATTTTCTCAGCTGGTAGCTCAATAAGTTATAGGGACACAACTGCAAAAGTAATAGAAAACTTAGGTAAACCAGGAATACTAGTCCACGGGATATCAGTAAAACCTGGAAAACCCACAATTCTTGGGATTTGTGATAAAAAGCTTATATTAGGTCTCCCCGGTAACCCTGTTTCAGCAACTATGATTTTTACTAATATCGTCAACCCCATATTAAATAGTATGTATAATTTCACACCCATTAACACTTATACCGAATGTATACTATCTGAAAATATCAGCTCTCACACTGGGAGAGTAGATTATGTCCCTGTTAAAATAACTAATAAAGACGATAAATTATATGCTAAACCAGTATTTGGAAAATCTAACCTGATCAACACTTTGGTTTTTTCAGATGGCTACATATCAATCCCCCCTGCAAAAAGAGGGTTATATAAAAATTCTAAAGTTAAAGTAAAAAAATATGAACAATAATTCAAAAAGAAATTATTATCTTGATGACATTCCTTTAGAAGAAGCAATCGAGAAGTATTTTAATGCATTAAAAAAATACTTCTCCAAAACTCCAGATGAGCTAATTGAAGTTACAAAAGCGAATAACAGAATTACTTCTAAGCCTGTATTTGCAAAAGTATCCTCACCTAATTTTAATTTGGCTGCTATGGATGGTATTTCAATAGATCATAAAAACACTGTTGGAGCTACAGAAACTTCCCCTAAAACAATAAAAATCAAAGATTTTGATTGGATCGATACAGGTGACCCGATAAATGACAATCACGACGCAGTTATAATGATTGAGGATATATCCAAAATTTCTAACAACGAAATCAAAATATTTTCTTCTGTTTCGTCTATGTACAATGTAAGAGAAATTGGTGAAGATTTAATACAATCTGAGATGATAATTCCTGAGAATACAAAAATAAATCATTTTGATATTGGGGTGTGCCTTGCTGGCGGAATCAAAGAAATAAAAGTTAAAAAAAATATTAATTCTAAATTTATTCCAACAGGAAATGAATTAATTAATTTAGGAGAGCAATCAACAAAAGGAAATCTAATAGAATTTAATAGTTATGTTATAAACGGATTGCTTAATAATATTGGTGTAAACACCGAAACATCACCAATAATTAAAGATAACAAAGAACTTATAAAAAACGAAATATCTAATTCAATTAAGAAATATGATCTAGTAATTGTAAGCGCTGGTTCTTCTGCCGGGTCAGAGGATTATACCAAAGAAATCATATCTGAATTAGGCGAAGTAATAGTGCACGGAGTTTCCATAAAACCAGGTCACCCTGTGATATTAGGTAAGATTAATGACAAGCCTGTAATAGGATTACCTGGATACCCAATATCTGCAATTCTTATAAATGAATTAATTATAAAGCCATTAATTGAAAAAAAAATAAACCATAAAATCCACAACAACAATCAAATCAAAGCAAAACTAACAAGAAAACTTAATTCATCAATTGGGGAAGATGAATTTGTAAGAGCAAGTGTTGGAAAAATAAATTCAGAATACATTGCAGTCCCATTACCAGGAGGAGCAGGAGTTATAAGCTCAATACAAAAAGCAAACTGCTTAATTAAAATTCCAAAAAACATAGAAGGATTTCAAAAAAATGAACAAATCAACGTCTTGCCTCTTGTAGATATTAACGATATAGACAATACAATTATATGTAGTGGGAGCCATGACTTAGTACTAGATTTACTTAAATCTTTTCTTCTTAAAAAAGGATTAGGATACAAAATGGCAATCAATCCCATTGGAAGTCTAGGAGGATTGTTAGCAATCGATCAAAATTTATGTCATTTTTCCGGTACTCATATTTTTGATCCTCAAACGAATCAATACAATTTGCCATTTATAAATAAATTTGTAAAGAACAACAAAGTTAAAACAATTAACCTAGTTGATAGAATTCAAGGAATTATTATCCCTAAAACAAATCCCAAAAATATTAAAGGAATCGAGGATTTAAATAATCCCGAATTAGTATTCGTTAACAGGCAAAAAGGGTCAGGGACTAGAATACTATTCGATCATTTATTAGAAAAATCAAATATAAATTCTCAAAAAATAAATGGATACGATAATGAAAAAAATTCTCATCTTGCTGTGTCATACACCATACATTCCAAGAATGCTGACCTTGGTTTAGGAATAATGTCTTCAGCTGTAGCTTATGATCTGGATTTTATACCCCTAAAAGAAGAAAGTTTTGATCTTGTGATTCCAGAAACAGTATTAAATGAAGAATATATACAGATAATACTTGAAATCATTCGCTCTTCAGAATTCAAAAAAAATATCGAATCTATAGGTGGTTATAATACAAACAAAACAGGTGAAATCATATTATGAAATCTAAATTAACAGGAGTGATATTAGCAGGTGGAAAAAGTAAAAGGTTAGGAAGAGATAAAGCATTAGAAACATTTAACGGAGAGCCATTAATTTTAAAAGTTATTTCTTCAATCGAGACCTTAGTTGATGAAATTATTGTAGTAGTTAACGATGATAAAAGAAAAAATGATTTTAGTTTTATGAAAAATGTGACTTTTGCCACAGACAAATTTAGTGATGCGGGTTCATTGGGAGGAATATATACTGGACTGCATGAATCAAATAACCTAAATGCATTATTTTTAGCTTGTGATATGCCATTTATTTCGATTAACATCCTATCTCTTTTAATAAATAAAATTCAATTAAATCCTGACATAATTATTCCTGAATACAATGGATTCAAACAATCTACTCATGCGATATATAATAAAAACTGTTTACCTGTGATAAAAAATCAACTGAAAAGAGGTGAATATAAAATTTCCAAAATATTCAAAAAATGTAATACTCTGTTAATAAATGAAAATGAAATTAACCAATGTGAAAAAGACACTAAAAGTTTTTATAATATCAACTATGAATATGAATTAGAAAAAGCAAAACAAATGTTGATAAATGATTAAAATTAAAATTGAATTTTTTGGGCGTGCAAGATTAATTGCTGATCAAGAATATATTTATATCGATATTGAAAAACAGATCATGGAAATTGATCTAATAAAAATTATTGCTTCTGCAAAACCCGCATTATTAGGTGAAGTCATTGATCGAAAAACATTTAGATTAAAAAAAAGTTATAATTTTGGAATAAATGGAATAAAAAATGTTAATAACGATATTATGTGTCTAAATAATGATGATTCTATATTGATATTCAGTAGTCAATCTGGTGGGTAATGTTGCAAGGATACAACAATAAATATTTAGTAATTAATTTAAATGATCATAGCTTTGAAATTAATAAAATAGATAATCAAATTCTATATGATTATATAGGGGGAACAGGATTAAGTACCTATCTATTAAATAAATACAGCGAATCTAATTCTAATCCTCTCAAACCAGAAAATCCTTTGATATTTTGCTCTAGTCTTTTAACAGGAACTAGATTGACTACTACTAGTAAGTTTGCAATAGCTACGAAATCGCCATTAACAAATTTTATAGGCGATTCAATGTCTTCCAGTCATTTTTCAGATAAATTAAAAAAAACCGGTTTTGATGCTTTGGTTATAAGAGGTAAATCTAATAAAAAAATATTAATTCAAATATCTAATTCCAATATTGAATTTCTTGATGCATCTAATTTATGGGGAAAAACAACTTCTCAAACAGAATTCGAATTAAAAAATAAAATCGGAACTAAATTTTCTTATGCGTGTATTGGCCCAGCAGGAGAGAATTTGGTTAGATTCGCTGGCATAAAAAACGATGGCGGAAGAATGGCTGCAAGAACTGGAGTTGGCGCAGTTATGGGTTCTAAAAATCTTAAAGCAATTGCTGTTGGCGGTAACATTGAAATCTCAATCTATAATCCTAAGAAAATAAATTCAATAAGAAAAGAATTGTCGCATAAAAGCTTAGGTGAATCTACAGAAAAATACAGAACAACTGGCACAACAATTAATATGTCTTTATTAAATCGACTAGAAATGCTACCAACGAATAATTTTGCTGAATCCAAATTTGCTAAATCAGAATATATAGAAGGTGAAAATCTGATAAAAAACCATTTTGATAGCAAAGCTCATTGCGCGAACTGTACAATAGGATGTGAAAAAATTTTTGTTACAAATGACAACAAGAATAGCACAAAATCTAGATTAGAGTTTCAAACAACTGCAAGTTTGGGGGCTAATATTGGAATCAGTAATCCAAATACAATCATTAGAGCAGCAAAATTATGCGACGAATTAGGCATGGATACAATAAGTACAGGAGTGACAATTGCGTGGGCTATAGAAGCATCACAAAAAGGACATATCTCAAATAATATCGATATTAGTTCTGAATCAAAGTTGCTAAAACTTATTAATGATATTGCATACAGAAGATCATTGGGGAACTTATTAGCCGATGGAACAAAATTGGCCGCAGATAATATTGGTAAAAAATCTTCTTCGTATGCGATGAATGTAAAAGGATTAGAAATCCCTTCTTACGATCCAAGAAACTTACCAGCACTAGCTTTAGCTCTTTCTGTAAGTACAAAAGGTGCCTGCCATAATAGAGCTAGTGCTTACGATATTGATTTTAATAATAAAAATATATATGAAGACCCAAAAATAATTGCGAAAAAAACAAAGTTAAGTGAGGATACATCAGCGGTAATTGATTCATTAATATGGTGTAAATTCTTAAGGAAATCTTTTGATGATTTTTACTTGGAAAGTTCAAATATATATTCTCTTATTACTGGCGAAGACTTTTCTGAAAATAAAATGAAATTAGCTGGAGAAAGAATAAATAATTTAAAAAAATTATTTAATATCAATAATGGATGGAAAAGATCAGACGATAGCTTACCTGAAAGATTACTAAAAAATAGCAATCAAAAAAGTCAAATTATATCTAAAAACTTCTTGGATTCTATGATTAATAATTATTATCATTTCAGAGAATGGGATAACAATGGTAATATACCTAAAAACAAACTTGAGGCACTAAATATAATTTAATATGCAGAACAAATATAAAAAAAATACTAAAAAATTACTTACAGATTATTTTAAACCCGAAAAAAGTTCTCTTTTACAATCATTACATATGATACAAAAAGAAAATGGTTTTATCTCAGAAGATGATATGTTAATACTTTCTCGATATCTTAAAGTTTCAAAAAGTGAAATCTATGGAGCAATAACGAGTTATCCTGAAATTCAAACTTCAATAAAGGAAGAAATGCAAGAATGCTCAGGTCTGCCATGTTATGTAAACAATGATAATTTAAGTGATAATAAAACTGATTGTAAGTTTAAATGTTTTAATGCTCCAGTTGCATATCAAAATCATAATATTTTCTTTAAATCTAAAAATAAATATATTCAAAACAATTCAATTCAAACCCCTATCATTGATTCATCACAAATTTTAAAAAAACCTGTAATACTTGATGATTTAGAAAATAAAAAAGACATAAAATCATATAAGTTTGAAGCACTAAAATCAGTATTTCAAATATCTCCTTTGGATGTCATAAATAAAATTGAAAAATCAGGCTTAAGAGGAAGAGGAGGAGCTTATTTTCCTACAGCTACTAAATGGAAAATGGCAAATTCAATAAAATCGATTCAAAAATATTTAGTCGTGAATTGTGAAGAAGGGGAACCAGGTGTATTTAAAGATCGACTGATTATGGAAAACATGCCATTTATGCTCATAGAAGGAGCAATTATTGCTGCTTATGCAAACGAATGTACAAATCTTGTCTTTTATATAAACGGCGAAGCCAAAGATAGCTTTGATGCTCTAAAAAAATCTTTGATTCAAATGGAAAATTATAAATATATCGACAAAGATGGAAACATATATAACTCGTCTTTTAAATTAAAAATAAGTTTAGAATCGGGAGCTGGTGGATACGTATGTGGCGAAGAAACCACATTGCTTAACACGATGGAAGGAAATAGAAGAGAGCCTAGGTTAAAACCACCTTTTCCAACAGAAAAAGGTGTTTTCAATATGCCAACAATAATCAACAATGCAGAAACATTATGTAATGTAACCTATATTATGGATCATTCATCTGAAGAATATAAAAATATAGGTACAAAAGATTTTCCAGGAACAAAATTATTAAGTGTCAGTGGTCATTTTGCAAAAACTGGGATAATTGAAATTCCCATGGGAATTTCAATTAATCAACTTCTGAATGAAACTAAATTAGAATTTAATAATGACAAAATTAAATACCTTGCAATTGGTGGCCCATCTAGCGGATTACTTCCAAGATCTGAATTCGAATTAAGTTTACAAGGAGGATTTTTAAATGAACATGGTGTAATGATGGGTGCAGGTGGATTCATTGGTATTAATTCTAATATTGACCCTATAGACATTATTATCAATCTAGCAGAATATAATGCATCAGAATCTTGTGGGAAGTGTACACCATGCAGAGAAGGTACTCCTCGAATGGTAGAACAACTTAAACAAATCAAACAAAAAACTGACAAACAAAAATACAAACAAGAATTGCTTTTATTAGCAGAAACAGTTAATCTAGCTTCACTTTGTGGATTAGGACAAGCTGCCGGGAATCCAATTTTGAGCTATCTTAAATATTTTATAAATAATTAAATTAATTAATATGAAAAAAATCAGTATATCAATTGATGGAAAAAAATTATCTGTACCTCAAGAATTCACAGTACTTGATGCTATAAATAAAACTAAAACTTATATTTCTCAACTATGCAAAGATAAAGATATGAAGGCCTTGGGAGCTTGCAGAACTTGCATTGTTGAGATAGAAGGAATAAGAGGACTGCCAGCTTCTTGTTCTCAGCCTGTAACAGAAGGAATGAAAATAAAAACTCAAGGGAAAAATTTAGATAAAATCAGAAATAATGTATTATCTTTAACTTCTGGTATGCTTTCCAATAACAAATCTTCAAAAGATTATAAAGATTTAACAAAAGCACTAAATTATTATGATGTGAAAAATAAGTATTCAAACAGAGTAAGAGAAGAAACAGATACTAGTAATACTGTATTTGATATATCAATGGAAGATTGCATCTTGTGCGGTAGATGCACAACAGGTTGCCAAGAAGGTGCTCAGTTTATTGGAGCAATTGATATTTTAGGAACGGGAACTAACACTAAGATCGGTACATTTAATAATCAACCTCTTTCAGAATCAGTATGTACAACATGTGGGCAATGTTTATCTGTATGTCCTACAGGAGCAATAAAGAAAAAGCCTGAACCCAAAGACGTTACTAAAAGCGTTACCACAACATGTCCCTACTGCGGTGTAGGATGTGGAATTAATCTTGAGGTAAATAAAAATGACGAAATAGTTAATGTTACAGATGATCCATCTAATAAATCCAGTCTTGGGATGTTATGCGTAAAAGGACGTTTTGGATATAGATTTGTTCAACACAAAGATAGAATTAAAACACCTTTGATAAAAAAAGATGGTATTTTTTTTGAATCTACATGGGAAGAAGCTATAAACCTTATTGCAGAAAAATTAAGTAAATACATTGGAAATTCATTTGCTACTCTATGTTCAGCTAAAGCGACAAACGAAGATGGCTATATTCAACAAAAATTTTCTAGGGTGGTTATGAAAAGTAATAATATTGATCATTGTACCAGGTTATGCCACTCACCTTCTGTAGAAGCTATGCTTAAATCACTTGGTAGTGGTGCTACTAGTAACTCATATATCGATTACGAAGAAGCGGGGTGTTTGATAATTGCAGGTTCAGATGCTAATTCTAATCATCCTGTTGCTGCATCAAGAATGAGAAGAGCAGTAATAGAAAAAGGAGCAAAATTAATTATTATAAATCCAAGAAGAATAGAAATGTGTGATTATGCTGATTTGTGGTTACGCCCAAAACCTGGAACAGATGTTGCCCTTTTAAATAGCATAGCAAAAGTAATATTAGACAAGAATATACAAAATAATAAATTTATTTCAGAAAGAACTGAAGGGTTTGATGAATGGAAACATATAGTTGATGATTACGAGCCAGAAAAAGTAGAAAAAATCACTGGTGTTAAAGCTGAAGATATTATTAAAGCTGCAGAGTATTATGCTAAACCAAAATTTGGTGGTTCTTGTTTGATCTGGGGAATGGGAATAACACAACATACAAATGGTACTGCAAATGCACATTCGTTGTTGAATTTATCACTCGTCACAGGTGAGTTAGGTAAACCTGGATCCGGGATATCTCCTCTTAGAGGACAAAATAATGTACAAGGTTGCGGAGATGCGGGTTGTCTCCCAAATTCATTTTCTGGATATCAAGTCATAGACGACCTTACAATTGATAAATTTGAAAAAGAATGGATGACGAGTTCTCTGCCTAAAAAACATGGATATGTAGTTACTGACATGGTAAAAAAAATTGAAGAAGGTGTTGTCAAGGCAATGTATATAACAGGTGAAAATCCTTTATTAAGCGAACCTGATTTATCTCATGCTGAAGAAGTTTTTAAGCAACTTGAATTCTTAGTAGTACAGGATTTGTTTTTACACGAAACTGCTCAAATTGCAGATGTAGTTTTACCTGCTTCAAGTTTTGCTGAGAAAGATGGTACATTTACAAATAGTGAAAGAAGAGTGCAAAGAGTAAGATCAGCAATTAATCCCGTAGGTAATTCAAAACCGGATTGGGAGATAATACAACTTATTGCAAATAAAATTAGTGAAAAACTTTCAATAAATCTAAATAATCAATTTAATTTCAACTCTCCTTCAGAAATATGGGATGAAATGGCAAGGCTAACGCCAAGTATGTCAGGAATAAATTATGACCGTTTGGAAAATGAAGGTGGTTTGCAATGGCCATGCCCTGATATAAATCATCCCGGAACAAGATATCTTTACAAGTCTGACTTTCCTAGAGGAGATAAAGCAAAGTTTTTTGGATATAAACAAGGACCAAGAGCTGATGAAATGCCAGGTAAAAAATATCCTTTAACTCTAATTACTGGTAGGATTTTGTATCATTGGCATGGAGGGACTATAACAAAAAGATCTGAATATTTATTATCAAAAGCAAACGAGTTAGAAGTATCTATAAACCCCAAAGATAGTTCTAAATTTGGAATTAAAGATGGGGATTGGATTTCTGTTGAATCAAAAAGAGGAAGGCTTGAAGCTAGAGCAAGACTGACAGATAAAATGTCAGTGGGCGAAATTTTTGTCCCATTTGTGAAATTACAAAATCATGCTGCAAATTTTCTAACTAATCCAGCTGTAGATCCGGATTCTAAAATTCCAGAATACAAGGTGTGTGCCGTGAAAATCAAAAAATCTTCTGTAATGGCCAATTAAATAACTTCAATTCTCAATCTTTTGTTATTCTTTCCTTTACTTTCATGACCTTTCATTTTGATATAGCCAACTTCAGAGGTATTGTTAACATGGGTACCCCCGTCAGCCTGAAGATCTAAACCTTCAATATCAACAATCCGGATTTTTTTTATACCTTTTGGCAATAAATTAATTTTTGTTCTTATCAAATCAGGTATCTGAAATGCTTCTTCTCTTGGTAAATCATATACTTTAATATTTCGTGACATCTGAACTTCTTTATTTATTTTTTCTTCTACCTCTTTAGAAAAATCGACCGACATCTCGTCTAGTTCAAAATCCATTCTCCCAGATAATGGTTTCATATCACCTCCTGTAACGGAAGCTCCGTAATCTCTCCATATGACTCCACACAAAATATGTAAAGCAGTGTGAGTTCTCATTAATTTATAACGATTATCCCAATTAATAATAGATTCATAAACAGAATTTTTTTCAGGTTTTTCATCATCTATTACGTGAATCAGATTACCGTCTATTCGTTTTACAGATTTTACTATAAATTCTTGTTCGGCGTTTTTCAAAATACCTGAATCAGATGGTTGTCCTCCTCCTCCTGGGTAAAAAACAGTTTGATCAAGAATGACTCCCATATCATTTACATCAATAATTTTGGATTCACATTGTTTTAAATAACTATCTTTATAACATAAAATATTCATATTATCTCCAAATAATAATTTACATATTCTATAATATTATTGTAAAAGGTTGTATATGAAAAAATTTGATATAAGTATTATAGGTGGCGGAATAGTTGGATTAGCTACTGCTATGTATGCAAAAGAAAAATATCCAGAAAAAACGATCTGCGTATTTGAAAAAGAAAATATTTTAGCTAAACATCAAACTGGAAATAATAGTGGTGTAATTCATGCAGGGATTTACTATCAACCCAATTCTCAAAAAGCAAAATTTTGCTGGCCAGGATCTCTGTTGTTGCGAAAATTTTGTGACCAAAATGAAATTGAATATGAAATGTGTGGAAAATTAATTATTGCAACAAAAGAGGATGAAATAGAAAGGTTAAATAATTTGCATGAAAGAGGATTAAAAAACGGAGTTGAAGGTTTAGAATTAATTGATAAACAAAAGATTAAAGAAATTGAACCTTACGTAGAAGCAATTAAAGGTTTATGGAGTCCAAATACAGGAATAATTGATTATAAAAAATTAACTGAAGCATATGCAAATATATTCAATAACAATGGTGGATTGATACTTAAAAATCATGAATTGATGAATATAGAAGAAAATGATAAAAGTTTAATTCTTGAAACAAATATTGGTGAATATGAAACAAATTATCTAATTAATTGCAGTGGACTATTTGCCGATAGAGTAGCAAAAATGATGGATTTGGACTTTGATGTTAGAATCGTTCCTTTTAGAGGTGAATACTATACATTGACCAATGAGTCAGAAAAGATGGTAAACGGATTAATATACCCTGTCCCAGATCCGGATCTACCTTTTCTGGGAGTTCATTTTACAAAGAGAATTAATGGAGAAGTTGAAGCAGGGCCAAATGCAGTTATGGCTTATTCAAGAGAAGGATATAAAAAATTTGATATCAACTTAAAAGATATGTACGAATCTTTTTCATATCCAGGATTTTGGAAGATGGTTAAATCAAATTGGAAAACCGGATTAAGTGAACAATATCGATCTTTAAACAAATTAAAATTTGTAAAATCGTTACAAACTTTAATTCCTTCAATTTCTTCTCAAGATTTAACTAATCCAGGCGCAGGAGTTAGGGCTCAAGCAATAGATAAAAACGGGAATCTGTTGCAAGATTTTAGTATTGTCAAAACAAACAATTCTCTTCATGTTTTAAGTGCCCCATCTCCAGGAGCAACCTCATCATTGAAAATTGCAGAACATCTCATGAAGGAAATTACAATTTAGTTTATAAATGTAACAATGCCTGTATCTCCATCAATTTCAATCAAATCATTATCATTGATAATTACTGTTGCATTATTAACATCTAAAATAGTTGGGATTTCGTATTCTCTAGCAACAATTGCAGTGTGAGATAAGGTTCCACCATTTTCAGATATTATGCCTGAAACCATTCCAAATAACGGAGTCCAACTTGGATTGGTACTAATACAAACCATAATATCTCCTTCTTGTAATTTATCCCAATCTTCAAAACTTCTAATAATTTTTGCTAATCCAGAAATTTTCCCAGCAGATGCAGAAGTTCCTTTCAATTGTTTAGTTGATTCAAAAAAGATTTGATCATTCATACTTTCAACTTGGTCGTTCAGTTTACCCAAATATTTAGGAGGAGTTAAGTTTTTATAATAGTCTCTGTTATTTTTACTATTATTAACAATCTCTTGTAAGTTAATATTTTTAATATCCATATTCATTATCAATTTAAAATTTAAATGGAATATATCTTGATTATTTTTTAACAAATTTTTATCAACTAATATATCTCCCATTTTTCTAAAAGCTAGGCTTATTAATGCATTACTATATTGATCAATATAAAATGAATGATCTTCTTTTAGGTACCAAATTTTATGTAAAACTGAATACATTGATTTAATTTGATTTTTTTCATTTTCAGATTCGAGATCTGAAATAATAGTGTCTAAATCTATTACCTTTTCAGTGTCATCAACATTAGACACCTTTTTTTTAAATACATTGATTGGTAAATTTTTTATTAAATTAAAAACTATTTGGGGATCATTAATCCATATTTCATCAGATAAATCAAATCCAACCAATCTGTAACCATATGATTTATTAAAACTTTCTATTTCACTTAATAATTCATTTTTATCCAAAGAATATTTAGAATCATATTTAATTTTCAAATTATATAAATTCTGATCAATTTCAATTGTTTTATTTTTAATTCCTTTAAACAAATTATATAAATCTGTTAATTCTAAATCAGGTCGAAAAGTTTTAAGATAATTAAAAAATTCTTCTGTATATTGATGCAACGGAATAACAATTAACATATGTATATACCAATGATTTTTATTTAACTCTAACATTTCATTTATTATGTTTTTTGAAAGTTCCCAATCATGAATTGATTCAAGTTTTTGTTTCATCAATTCTAAATCATTTATAATTTTTGGTAAAAAATCATTTTTCCATTTATAATCTAAGTTTTCACAATACGAATGATTTAATTTTTTATTATCATTTGGTTGAGAAATTGAAGCAAAATAAGTATATCCATTTATTATTTTTTTTTGTGATTTGGTTTCTAATCCAAAATAACTATTTGCATCGTCAATTCCTTTTGAAGTAGATATTGCACTGATATCAGAAGATAATGGAGTTATTGGCATAATATTATGACCACTCTCCCATCTCCACATCAAAGATTTTTCATCTTCAGAGAAATTGGCGGGAAACCATTCTGGTAAAAACAAATTTTCAGGATTGTCAGGCATGAGAATATCAAAAAAAAATAATATTCATTAATTATACCTATTTGATAATTTTTTTCATTATATGTATCCTATGTTAAGTGAAAAAAAATAATATCCCCGAAAATAAAAAAAGCAAATTAAATTTCTCAAACCCTCTCATTTCTATCAATTCTAGTAAAGATTTTAAATTTCTTTGGCTTGGACAAGGTGGACAAGGTTTTGCAATGTGGTCTGAAATGATAGCCAGGAATTGGTTAACATACCAGCTAACCGGATCAGCTTTTGCTATTGGGATTGTTAATTTGTTTAGAGCAATTCCTTTCATAACTATAGGTTTGTTTGGAGGCGTGGTCGCTGACAGATTTCCAAAACGTAAAACATTAATGATTATTCAGGCTTGGTCACTTTTAATATATTTAATTATGTTAATTTTGATTTATTTTGAACTAATTAGATTGTGGCATGTATATGCTACTGCATTTTGTTTAGGATTAGGAATGGCCATTAACCAACCTCTTAGGACTTCATTTATACCTCAAATGATAGATCAGAAACATATGCTAAATGCTATGTCACTCAATTCAATGGCAATGGGAGTAACAAGATTGATTGGGCCTGCAATTATAGGATATATCATCGCTATATCGGACAATAATGTGGCTCCTGCTTATTTAGTTTCAACAATATCTTATTTATTTGTTATATACACAACTTTAAAAATTAATATAAAAGGAAATCCTTCTGAAAAACATAACAAATCTCCTATAGATGATTTCACAGATGGAATAAAATATATGATTTACAAAAACCAAACTGTTTTATGGTTAGTTATACTTGCTTTAGGGCCATTGGCTTTTGGTTTTAGTTACATAAGTCTTCTGCCAGTTTATGTAGATGAAAGCTTAGGTTTGGGTGCCGAAGCTTTTGGAGGGATACAATCAATTTCGTCAATAGGGGCTCTTTTAAGTACTTCTCTACTTGCCTCGTCTGGAGATATAAAAATAAAAGGTAAATTATTACTGTTAACAACATTAATATATGGATTTGGAGTAATATTAATGGGTTTTACCAAAACAATATTTATTGCTTTTATAATTGCAACATTTATCGGTGGATCTCAATCAGTTTTTCGAACTTGTGTATCAAGTACTATAGTATCAATAACTGATGAAAAATATAGAGGCAGAATGGTAAGTATGACTATGTTAGACATGGGAGTAGCTTCCATGGCATCAATATTAGCAGGGAAAATAACAGATATAATAAGCGTATCTTATGGGATGCTATTTTGCGGAGTAATGTGTGCACTTATAGGGATAATTACATTTACAATTCATAGAAAGTTAATCAAAATTTAATTATG
>CAJWSY010000021.1 GCA_913045935.1 uncultured Chloroflexota bacterium
TATTCATTTTAGGATTAGGTTTTTGAATCGTTGATTGTTTTTTATTCATTTTAGGATTTGTATTTTTAGCAAAAGGTTTTTTTTCTTTTTCTAGCTGTTCATTTTTAGCCGAAAAGTTTTTTGCGGCGTCATTGCTATTTAAAATTAATGGAATTACTGATACTAATATCAGAGATGAAAGTGATACGAAGCCTAATAATAAATATTTGTAATTTTTTTTCATAATCGTTCTCATGTTTTTTTTTAATATTCGAAAAATGATAATATGTAATTATTAAGTAATTATTAATTTATTTCAAATTGGACACATCTATGGCAACAACTTTATTTAAAAACGGACTGATAATCAATGGTTTAGGCAATCCGGGTTTTTACGGATCAGTATTAGTCAAAGATAACAAAGTATCCATTATTAGAAAGAATAACGAAAGTATTGAAAGTGATACTGTAATAGATTGTTCGGGCAAAATTATTTCTCCGGGATTTATTGATTTACATTCTCATACTGCACTTACAATTTTTGGCGAACCTGAACATAAACCTAAAGTTTTTCAAGGAGTTACTACCGAGATGGTAGGTATTGATGGAATTTCACCAGTACCGTTTAAAAACAAATCAGAGCTTGAGAGATATATATGGTTGGACTCGGGACTAAATGATTACCCACCAAGTTCGCCTGATTGGCTCAAAACTATAGATTATTTGAATAAAATTGATAATAAAGTAGCTGTGAATGTTGCATGTATAATTGGAAACAGTCCTTTAAGAATATGGAGCGTAGGTTGGGATCAAGTTGAAGCTACAAAGGATCAGATTGCAGATATGAAATCTGCTTTGAGAGAATGTATGGAAGAAGGTGCTTGGGGATTTTCAACAGGATTAGATTATGCCCCGGGAGCTTATGCTTCAACAGAAGAATTAATTAGCTTAAGTGAGGAAGCAGTTAAAATGGGAGGATTTTATCATACTCATACTAGAGCTCTTTTAGCTACTCCTCAAAATTATATAGCTCCATTTGAGGAAGCTATTGAAATAGGAGAGAAATCAGGTATTCCAGTTCATTTAACGCACTACAGGCAAAACCCTGGACAAGGGACATATCAGGATTATTTAGGACTTGTTGATAATTCTAGAGATAAAGGAATGGATGTTACTTTTGATAGTTATACTTACCCGTATTCCGGTACAACTTTAACTATTATTTTACCTATATGGAGTAAAAATGGAGGACCAGAAGCATTAATTAAAAATTTATCTTCTACTGAATCTAGAAAAAAGATGGCTAGAGAAATGAACCCTTCAGGATATCCTACACATTGGCTTACGAATTTTAAAAAACCTCATAATAAAAAATATGAGGGCTTATCAGTTAACGAAATAGCTGCGTTAACTAACAAAGAACCGTATGACGTTGTGTTTGATTTACTTTTGGATGAAAATCTTAGCATTTCACACGTGGGATATGGTACTAATCCTCATACTCTTCCTGAATTTGTAAAACATCCGGCAGGTATGATCGCTTCAGATTCCATTTTGTTTGGTGATTTTCCAAGTCCAAGAACATATGGTAATTTTACAAAAGTTATTGCAGAGTTTGCTAGAGATGATAAGTTTTTAACAATTGAAGAAGCGATCAGAAAAATGACTTCTTTCCCAGCTCAAAGATTGGGATTAAAAAGTAAAGGATCACTTATTGACGGATATGATGCTGATATTATAGTTTTTGATTTGGAAAAAACACATGCTCCTGCTACTAAAGCTGAACCCAAACAATTAGCTGAAGGAATAGAACATGTTATGGTAAATGGCAAATTTGTCATAAAAAATAAAAAACATACAGGGAATTTACCTGGCCAAGCAGTTAGAAGAGGAAAAGATTCTTGGTAATTTGTTTATTTTGTAATTGACGAGTAAACTAAAGTTCTTAATTCTCTTCGAATATTATAAGTTGTTGAAGGTATAAGTTGGGTTAAAAATACAGTAATTAATTTTTCGCTAGGATCTATCCAAAATGTGGTACTAGCAGCACCTCCCCAACCATATTCTCCAATAGAACTGTTAATTTGATTTTTAGCAGGATTAAGTAGAATTTGAAATCCCAATCCAAACCCAACCCCAGACATAGTGGTTTCTGAAGCAGTATTAGCATGAGTAGAAGAAAGTAAGTCTTTATTATTAAATAGATGGTTAGATGTCATTAAATCTATTGTTTTGTTAGACAGTATTTGACTATCTTTAAACTTACCTTCGTTTAATAGCATAACTGAGAAATTAATATAATCATCTAAAGTTGATACAAGCCCTCCTCCTCCTGACAAAAATGCAGGTTTTCTGCTAAAAAGACTCATTTGAGAATCATCTATTAATATAGGTTCACCTGACTGGACACTGTATCTGTCTACTTGTTTGATTGGCAGAGTTCCATTTCCATCAAATGATTCCCCCATATTAAACAAATAGTTTGATGTAAAACGATCTAATTTTTCTTTGGGAACAAAAAAATCAGTATCTTTCATGTTTAATTTTTTAAAAATATTTTTATGCAGATATTCGTCAAATTGATTGTCAGAAATTAATTCAATTAAGTATCCAAGTACATCAGTTGATACAGAATAATTCCAAGCAGTAGAAGGCTCGAACTCCAAAGGGACCTCTTTTAATTGGTCAATCATGTCTGATAATGTTTGATTAGTATTAAGACTTTCCATACGTCCAATCCCATTTTCTCTATATGCTTTATCAATTTCAGATTTCATTTGAAACCCGTAAGTTAATCCTGATTGGTGAGACAATAAATCACGAATGGTCATCGTATTTACATAATCGGTGGTCTGAAAATCAGGAAATTTGCCTGATTTATAAATTTTCAGATTTTTCCAAGAAGGGATGTATTTATGAACAGGATCATCAAGTTGAAATTTTCCAGATTCATATAGAGTCATCATAGCTACGCTAGTGATAGGTTTGGTCATTGAGTAAATTCTAAATATACTATCTCGTTTAAGAGGTATATTTCTTTCTCTGTCTTGTAAGCCCTGAATATCTACAAAAACCAGTTTATCATTTTTATATACTGCGGTTATTGTCCCAATATATTTATTTGTTTTAATATAATTCTCCTCGATGTGTTTTGTTATATTTTCCAATCGATTTTGAGATATGTAGCTGAGATTAGTTTGATGATTCATTTATATTCCATTAATATTGTTTATAATAAATAAAGTCTGTATTTTATTTTACAGTAAATTTTAAATAATTTTGTTACCGTGATGAAAATTTCTAAGTTATATAAATATCCTATAAAATCTCTTACTCCACTTGAAAGTGATTCGTTGGATTTAAATAAGTTCGGATATATAAATGGTGATCGTCTGTTTGGATTTAGGTTTCAAAATGCAGGAGACAGAGATAATTACGAATGGCAAAGAAAAACTAGTTTTGCAGCCTTGATGCATATGCCTCAAATAGCAAAATTAAAAGTAGATTTCAATGAACAAACTAAGATTTTGATTGTAAAAAATAATGAAGAAATAATTATTGAATCACACATTGATTTAAACAGATCTGAAATTGAGACTAATTTTACAAATTTTGTTTTGGAAACCGACCGGAGTTTAATAGAAAAATTTCCAGAAAGATTTCCTTTTATGCTAATTGGAGGAGAAGATCATGCTCATTTTCACGATGGCAAAGATGGTGGAGTAACGCTTCATAGCCAAGAGTCATTGAATGATTTAAATAAAAAAATCGGATATGAAATAGATCATCAGAGATTTAGGTCTAACATTATTATAGAAGGAATTGAACCTTGGGAAGAATTTAATTGGATTGGGAAACAAATTGTTATAAATAATTTGAATTTCAGAGTAGAGAAGCCAGTAACTAGATGCTTGGCAATCAATTGTAATCCTGAAGATGGAACTAGGGATAAGAATGTATTGAAATCAATGTTAGATTTTCAAGATAAAAAACCACCAGAATTTTCTGTAAAATTAATTCCATTAAATAGTGCAGGTAAAATATCAGTTGGTGACCCTGTCTATGTTAGCTAAGATTTCTGATAAGTGAATAACTTTGAAAAAATTTAACGAAAATAAAATAATTAAAAATATCACACGACTTTTTAATTTTAAATCAAATTTTAAATTTACTGATGATTTACTTTTGTTGAAAGGTATAGGGGATGATTCTGCGTATTGGAAAGATACGAACTATGCATATTGTACATCTACGGACTCTTTAGTTGAAAATGTTCATTTTAAACTTGATTATTTTTCCGCAATAGACATTGGAAAAAAATCAATAGCTGTTAATTTATCTGATATAGCAGCAATGGGAGCAACGCCTTTGGGAATGTTGATTAATTTGGGAATCACAAAAAAACAAGACGAACGATGGATAGATGACTTTTATAAAGGAGTATACGAGTTGTCAAATTCGTATAATTCACCTTTGATAGGAGGTGATTTGGTTTATTCACCGCATTTATTTATCTCAGTTACTTGTTTTGGTTATAGAAAATTAGATCAAAATAGTAATACCGAAATATTTTTAGATAGAAGCAAATCAAATGAAGATGATATTTTGTATGTTACAGGGTTTTTAGGTGACTCAAGAGCAGGATTAGATATTTTGAATTCTGATATTTATCATACACCATATAAGACACATGAACAAAAATTAATTCAAAGTCATATATATAAAAAACCAAGACTAGAAGTAGGATTAAAACTGATTGAGAATGGGATTACTAATTGTATTGATATTAGCGATGGCTTGCTAATCGATAGCGAAAGATTGGCAGTTGAGAGTGAAATTTCTATTAATATCAATCAAAAATCATTACCTATTTCTGAAAATTTAAAATTAGCTTTTCCTGATAATTATTTAAATTATGCATTAATCGGAGGAGAAGATTACGAGTTGTTATTTTCCGCACCTAAATCAATGAATAGCTTATTGTTAGATGTATTTGAAGACTTGAATATAAAGTTATCTCAAATAGGGGAAATTCGAAAAGGGCAAAGTGAAATATTTTTAGACAATGAACTTACTGATGTTAAAGGGTGGGATCATTTTCAAAATCAATTATAATATTTATTAAAATTCTGAGAAAAAAAATTAATAATAAACTAATCGATTTATATCAACTTACTATGTGTCAAGTGTATTGGAGACAAGGCTTGCCCGATGCAACTTTTAGTTTATTTTTCAGACCAAATCCAAAAAGATTATATTTTGTATTGTCTGGAATAGATGACTTGTTGCATAAAATTGATGAATTTAGATTTGATGATGATGATTTAATTTATTTGGAATCATTAAATATTTTTGATAAAGATTATTTAAGATATTTGAGTACTTTTCGATTTGATGGATTAGTTAGATCTATGAAAAATGGTTCGATTTTTTTCCCTAATGAATCTGTGCTGGAAATTACTGGAAATATTATTGAAGGTCAAATATTAGAAACTTTAATTATTAATGAATTACATTCAAATATATCCTTAGCTACAAAATCTACTAGAATTGTTCAATCATCTGGTAATAGCACGATAGTTGATTTTTCAGCTAGGCGAACATACGGATATGAAGCTGCTTTAAAAGCTTCTAAAAATGCATATCTATCAGGATTTGAAGGAACCAGCAACTTTGATGCAGGCAAATTGTTTGATATACCAGTTTCGGGAACAATGGGGCATTCATATATATTAGGATTTCAGAATGAATATCAATCTTTTTTAAATTATGCACAAGAGTTTAAAAGTAATAGCATTTATTTAGTTGATACATTCGATTCTTTAGAAGGGGTGCAAAAAGTTATAGAATTACATAAAAATGAGTCCTTAGACATACGAGGTATACGACTAGACAGTGGTGATTTCAGTACACTTTCATATAAAGTACGTAAAATGTTAGACTCAGCGGGATTAAAAACAACTAAAATCATAGTAAGTGGTTCAATGGATGAGTATAAGATTCATGAACTAATAAACAAGAAAAAATGCCCAATAGATATTTTTGGAGTTGGATCTGATTATGGGGTTTCTTCTGATGTACCGGTTTTAGAATGTGTTTACAAATTAGTTGAAATAGATAATCAGCCTGTAAACAAAAATAGTCCAAACAAATCATATTTGCCGTATTCAAAACAGATTTATAGAAAATTACATAACAATATGATGGATCATGATATTGTTACAAAAAATAGTGCTAAAAAGAACGGATATTTTCCAATGATTAAAAACATATATGAACGAGGAGACTATTTAATAAATAAAGAATCATTGCATGATGTTAGAAATTATATAAAAATTCAAATGGAACAATTGCCAGATAATTATAAGAATTTAAAAAGTGAAAAAAAATATCCAGTATTTTTTGAAATATGATTAGAAATTATGGTGGGCCAGCCAAGACTCGAACTTGGGACCTCAGTCTTATCAGGACTGCGCTCTAACCGGCTGAGCTACTGGCCCGTTATTGAATGTGTAATTACGGAATAGTTATTCTAAAGCCTTTTAAGAAAAATAGAAATAGTAAATAATTATAATATGACACAAAGCATTCGTATAATTAATAAAATAGCTGAAGATGTTCAAAAAAAGCATAATGATGAAAGAATATGTTTATATGATTTAGGATTTCAAGAATATAATGAAAGTTTGAAAACCCAAGAACAGATTCATAGTTATATCAAAGAAAAAAATATCAATGGCATTATTTTAACTATGAATTATTCAAATTTGTTTACTATTGGAAAATCGGGAAAAAAATCAGACATTCTAGTCTCCCAAGAAGTTCTGAATAAAAAAGGTATTAATGTTTATGAATCAAATAGAGGAGGGGAGATTACTTATCATGGTCCTGGTCAATTGATTTATTATCCAATAATTAATTTAAAAAAACTTAAAATAAAACCAGTCGAATATGTTCGTATTATTCAAAAAACTGTTATTAATTCTCTATATGATTTTAATATTCAATCAGAACATGAGAATCAGCCTGTGGGGGTGTGGGTTAAAGGAAAAAAAATAAGCTCAATTGGGGTACGTATATCTAAATCAGTATCCCTACATGGAGTTGCTATTAATTTAAATTGCGATTTGAAATATTTTACTTATATAATACCTTGCGGAATCAAAGATTTGAATTTGACTAACATTACAAATGAAACCAATTCAAAATGCGAAAAAAATGATTTTGATAATTCATTTTTGAAGAATTTTAATCAAAATATATTTAACTTATAGATTTTAATATTTCTCCAAGTTGAGAAATTCTATTCTCTTGCTGTTTCAGTCTTTCTTTTTCCTTGGCTACTACCTCTTCAGGTGCGTTATTAAAAAACTCAGGAGAATTAAGTCTTTTGGATAAAGGAATAACACGTTTTTTTATGTCGTCTATTTCTGATTCAATTCTACTGATTTCTTCAGACATGTTAAGTGCATTAGGCATTTCTATATTAAAAATATTATTATCTACAGCCAATGGGAAATTATTTTTAACTGGTGTAGCGATTAACTCAGTATTACATAAGCTTTGTAAAGCTTTTTCGTGATTTGATATTGATGTATATATATTTTTATTTGGGATATTTATTTTCAAAGTATGATTGTGTTCTATTCTTAGTTCTGACCTTAAATTTCTTATAGATTTAATTAATTTAATCAAATATTCGATATTATTGTCTGGTGTCTTTGCATCTATGTTGTATGGATAAGAAGAATTAATTATAAATTTTTCCTCTTTAAAATTATTTAATGTATCGGGTAATTTTTCATTTAAGATTTGCCATAGTTGCTCAGTCATAAATGGAAGAAATGGGTGTAAAAGTTTAAGACTGGTTTGAAGTACATATATTAAATTTTTAATTGAATTATTACTTTCGTCTGATTTGTATAATTCAATATACCAATCACAAAATTCATTCCAAAAAAATTCATATAATTCTTTTTGAGCTTCGCCAAAATTAAATTCTTCTAAACTAGTATTTATCTTTTCTGTTGTTATTTTTAATCTTTCAAGAATCCATAAATCATATTGTCCAAGCTTATCACTGTCTGAATATTGAGTAGGGATTTTTGAAATTGAAAACCTGGAAGCATTCCATATTTTATTTGCAAAATTTCTTGCCGATTCAATTTTCCTTTCATCAATTCTTTGATTATTCCCAGGAGTTACTCCAGTTGTGATGGCAAATCTCAAAGCATCAGCACCGTATTCATCTATTAGTTCTAATGGATTCATAACATTACCTTTAGATTTACTCATTTTTAATCCTGAAGGATCTAAAATTAATCCATGTAAATAAATGTGACTGAATGGTACTTTTCCCATATTTTCAATGCCAAGCATTATCATTCTCGCAACCCAGAAAAATAAAATATCATATCCGGTTTCCATTACTGTGGACGGATAAAACTTTTGCAAATCTTCTGTTTTATTTGGCCATCCTAAAGTAGAATGTGTCCACAACCCTGAGCTAAACCAAGTGTCTAGAACATCAGGGTCTTGGTAAATATCATCACATTCACACTTTTCACATTTAGTAGGAGTTTTGACACTCACAGATATATGAGGACATTTGTTACAAAACCATGCTGGTATACGATGCCCCCACCATAATTGCCTACTAATGCACCAGTCAACAATATTTTCCATCCAATCAAAATATGTTTTATTGAATCTTTTGGGAATTATTATGATTTCTTCATCTTTTATCGCTTTAATAGCTTTTTCAGCAAGAGGTTTTATTTTTACAAACCATTGCATTGATATATAAGGTTCCACTTTATTATCACATCTTTCACAGTGACTAACATTGTTGTCATAATCATCTATTTTTTCAATATGATTTTTTTCGTCAAGATCTTTAATGATTTCAGATCTTATTTCTTCAATTTTAAGACCTTTATATTTTTGAGCATTCTCATTTCCTTTACCTTCTTTGTCAAACACATTGATTACTTCTAAATTATGATTTTTACCAATGTCAAAATCTGCATGATCATGAGCTGGAGTAACTTTTAGAGCACCTGTACCAAAATCCATTTCAACAGAGTTATCTCCAATTATTTGCACTTCTCTATTAACTATCGGTATTGTAATATTTTCACCGATATATTTTTTAAATCTTATATCATTAGGGTTAACTGCAACAGCTGTATCCCCAAGTAAAGTCTCTGGCCTGGTTGTTGCAATAGTTAAGTAATTATATTGAGAATTTTTAAAATAATATTTGAGATAATATAGCTTTGATTTTTCCGGCTTGTATTTTACTTCTAGATCTGAAAGAACCGTCGAACATCTGCTACACCAATTTGTGATTCTTTCTCCTCTATATATTAGATTTTTTTTATACAGATTTACAAAAGTGGTTTTTACTGCCAATTGAGGATTTTCATCTAATGTGAACATTTTTTTTGACCAATCACATGATGCTCCCATTTTTTGCATTTGATTGTATATTCGATCACCATAATCATCTACCCAATCCCATACTTTTGTAATGAATTTATCTCTTCCTAATTCGTGGCGATTCACACCGTCTTTAGCTATTTCTTTTTCTACAACAACTTGTGTTGCTATCCCTGCATGATCACTTCCAGGCAGATAAAGTGACGGATGACCTTTCATTCGCCTCCATCTAATCATTAAATCTTCAATTGCAATAGTAAGAGCATGTCCCATATGCAATTCACCAGTTACATTTGGTGGTGGCATAATTATTGTAAAAGGCTCGAGATCAGATTGGGTGGTAGATGGAGAAAAAGCATTGCTTTCCATCCATAGATTATATATTTTATCTTCAGTTTTTGAAGGATTATACGAGTTATCCATTGTTAATTATTGAGTATCAAAAATTTATTATATTAACAATTATGAAATATTACTAATTAAAAAAAGTCTTATTTGTCAAATAATTTATGTAGGAACAATGGATTTGATAAATAAATTCGTTTGGTTTATAATATCTGAGCAGTTTTTTTGATAGACTGTTTTCTCAAATTTATTTTTAGAAATTTTTTTTTGTGAAAACAAAGGAGTAAAAATAATGGCAAGTAAAAATGTGAAATTTAAGCCTTTAAGCAACAGGGTTGTAATAGAACCAATGGAAGACAACGAACAAATGTCAGCAGGTGGTATATATATCCCTGATACAGCTAAGGAAAAACCTCAAGAAGGAAAAGTGGTTGCCGTAGGCCCAGGTAAAATCGGGGACGATGGTAAAAGAATTCCTATGGAAGTATCTGTAGGAGATATAGTTGTATATTCTAAATATGCTGGTACTGAGTATAAAGTAGGTACTATAGAATATTTAGTAGTACGAGATGAAGATATATTATTTACAAAATAAATCGTTAAGTAAGTAGGTGAAAAAATGTCAGCTAAAAAAATAACATATAGTGAAGAAGCTAGAGGTTCAATGAAAGTTGGGATAGACAAACTAGCAAACACTGTAAAAGTTACATTAGGCCCACGTGGTAGAAATGTAGTATTAGATAAAAAGTTTGGACCTCCTCAGGTATGTAGTGACGGAGTTACTATTGCTAAGGAAATTGAACTAGAAGATGAATTTGAAAATATGGGAGCTCAGTTATTAAAAGAGGCAGCTAGTAAAACTAACGATGTTGCTGGTGACGGGACCACTACAGCAACTGTTTTAGCACAAGCTATAATTTCTGAAGGTTTCAAGAATATTGCTGCAGGAGCAAATCCTATGGCTCTGAAAAGAGGTATAGAGAAAGCTGTTGAAACTTTAAGGGATTCAATAGGAAAAATGTCCATAACCGTAGAAGGTAGAACTCAAATAGCTCAAGTTGCTTCATTGTCAGCACATGACGATGAAATGGGTAATTTAATTGCTGAGGTTATGGAAAAAGTTGGTAAAGACGGAGTCATAACTGTAGAAGAATCTAAAGGATTAAGTTACGAGCAAGAATTCGTAGAAGGAATGCAGATGGACAGAGGGTATATTTCACCTTACTTCATAACCAATCAAGATAGAATGGAATCAGTTATTGAAGATCCACACATACTTATAACTGATAAAAAAATATCAGCGGTTAATGATATATTACCGGCATTAGAAAAAATATTACAAATTACAAAAAATGTTGTACTCATTGCTGAAGATATAGATGGAGAAGCACTTGCAACTCTAGTTGTAAACAGACTAAGAGGGACTTTGCAAATTTTAGGTGTTAAGGCCCCTGGGTTTGGAGACAGAAGAAAAGCAATGCTAGAAGATATAGCTATTTTAACGGGTGGAACAGTAATTAGTGAGGAAGTCGGCAGGAAATTAGATTCTGTAACTCCAGAAGATTTTGGACGAGCTAGAAGAGTTGTATCTACAAAAGAAGAAACAACTATAGTAGATGGCTCAGGAGAAGAAGGCGCAATTAGTGCTAGAGTAACTCAAATAAAAGCACAAATTGAAGAAACCACATCTGATTTCGACAGAGAAAAATTACAAGAAAGATTAGCTAAATTATCAGGCGGTGTAGCCATAATTAAAGTTGGCGCAGCGACAGAAATTGAGCTAAAAGAGAAAAAGAACAGAGTAGAGGATGCTCTTTCAGCTACTAGAGCTGCTGTTGAAGAAGGAATTGTTCCTGGTGGCGGATTGTCACTACTAAGAGCAAGACAAGATCTTGCAAAATTAAAACTTGAAGGTGAAGAGTCTACAGGTGTTTCAGTATTAGCAAAAGCTCTTGAAGAACCAATAAAGATCATTGCAGAAAATACAGGTGTTTCTGGTGAAGTTATTTTAGAAGCTTCATTAAAAACAAAAGGAAATACTGGTTATGATGCAGAGTCAGGTGATTATGTTGACCTTATAGAGAGAGGTATAATGGATCCTGCAAAAGTTACAAGAGCTGCAATTGAGAATTCTGCTAGTGTTGGAGCAATGGTTCTTACCACAGAAGCTTTAATTACAGACATAAAAGAAGATACTCCTCCAATGCCTCCTATGGGTGGCGGTATGCCTGATATGGGAATGTAATTCTAATTGTTACCTAAATAAAAAAAGAGGCTCTAAATGAGCCTCTTTTTTTTGTATAAATTAATTCTCAATTTGTGTAATATTTCTATTGAATAAATTTATTTTAGATTCAATATTATGAACGATTTTACACATTTACATGTACATTCTGAATATAGCATTTTTGACGGGGTCAGTCGAATAAAAGATTTAGTTCAAGCAGCAAAATCCTTTGGAATGAATGCTATTGCAGTTACTGATCATGGAAACATGTACGGCGCAATTGACTTGTATACTGAATGTATTTCTCAGGGGATAAAACCTATTATGGGATCTGAGATGTACGTAGCTATTAACGATCATAAAATAAAAGATCAAACTGAAAGAAGCCCATACCATATGACAATTTTAGCTAAAAATAACATTGGGTATTCTAATTTAGTAAAATTACTAACAATAGCAAACACAGAAGGTAATTATTACAGACCTAGAATTGACAAAGAATTACTTATTAAATATAAAGAAGGATTGATAATACTTTCTGGGTGCCCTAGTGGAGAAATACCTAGGTTGATAACTAACGAAGGCTATGACCAAGCAAAATCAATGGCTATATGGTATTCAGAGAATTTTGAAAATTACTATTTAGAGATAATGAGACATGAAAATGTTGATAATTTAACTGAAATTAATCAAAGTCTTATAAAAATATCTGAGGAAACTGGAATTCCATTGGTTGCAACCAATGATTCCCACTACACACATAAAACAGATTATGTCACTCAAGATGTATGCCTATGTATACAAACAAATAGCATGATAAATGATTCTAGTAGATTGAAATTTGAAGATAATTCGTACTATTTGAAATCCTCGGAAGAAATGCAGGAATTATTTTCTGATATTCCAGAAGCTTTAACAAATACAGTTAAAATTAGCGAAATGTGTGATGTTTCTTTAGATTTAGATTCTACAAAAATACCTGAATTTAAAATAGAAGACGGATCTGATCCATGGTCTTATTTACAAAAACTATGTGCCGAAGGTTTTTTGAAATTATTTACTAATCCCTCTGATCAATATAAAGAAAGGATGAGATACGAATTAGATGTTATTAAGCAAACAAATTATGCTGATTATTTTTTGGTTGTATGGGATATTGCAAAATATTCAAGAGACAATAATATTTTATTTAACGTGCGTGGAAGTGCTGCTGCAAGTTTAGTCTTATATTGTCTAGGTGTAACATTGATTGACCCACTTGAGCACAGTCTAGTATTTGAAAGATTTTTAAATCTAGAAAGAAAAGAAATGCCCGATGTAGATTTGGATTTCCAAGATAATAAACGAGAAAATGTATTACAGTATGTTGTGGAAAAATATGGAATTGAGCATGTTGCTCAAATTATAACTTTTGGAACTTATGGAGCTCGAGGTTCGATAAGAGATGTTGGTAGAGTTAGTGGAATGGAATATTCTGAATTAGATCCTATAGCAAAAGCGGTTCCATTTGGTCCAAATATTAATTTAGAAACTGCAATGCAGTCTGAATCAATGAAACCTTTTTTAACAAAATATAAAAATATTTTAGATATTTCCCGATCTATTGAAGGCCTTGTTAGGCATAGTAGTACACACGCAGCAGCGGTAGTAATATCAGAGATGCCCTTAAATGAATTTATTCCATTACAAACATCTTCGAAATCAAATAGCTCTGATATGCTAATGACACAATATGCAATGGACCCAGTTGCAAAACTAGGCCTTTTAAAGATGGATTTTCTTGGACTGAGTAATCTTACAATGATTGCTGAATGTTTTGATCTAATTAAAAAAACTAGGGGAGTAGAATTAACAATTGATAATATTAACTTAGAAGATGAAAAAACTTTTCAATTATTGTCAGATGGAAAAACTTTAGGAGTTTTTCAATTAGAAGGCGATGGAATGACAAGATATATAAAGCAACTTAAGCCTACAAGTATTCATGATGTTTCAGCGATGATAGCCTTGTATAGGCCAGGTCCAATGGAACAAATACCAAAATTCATTGAAGGAAAGCATGGAAAAATCCCAACTTATATTCACGAAATATTAGAAAAAAATTTAGAAGAAACATATGGAGTTATCGTTTACCAAGACCAAGTATTATATATATTTAGGCAAATGGCGGGTTACACTTTAGGTGAAGCAGATATTGTTAGAAAATCTATGGGGAAAAAGATTCCTGAAATCATGTTAGCCGAAAAAAATAAATTTATTTCAAGATGTATATCAAATGGTTATGAAGAAAACTTAGCATCAGAAGTATTTAATTTAATTGAACCTTTTGCTGGTTATGCATTCAATAAAGCGCATAGTGTAAGTTATGCGTTGGTGTCATATATAACAGCATATTTAAAAGCGAATTTTTTGGAAGAATTTTTAACAACATCCATGAATTTGAGAATTAATGACGGCGAGGCAATAAACAAATTTGTTCAGGAAGCAAAATTAAATGATATTACTGTTAACCCTCCAAGCATAAATGATAGTTATACTAAATTTTCTCTTTTAGGAGTAAATGGTACTAAAAATATTACATTTGGATTTAATGCAGTTAAAAATGTTGGTAAAAATGCCTCGGAAAATATCATTCAGACTAGAAAATCTATTGATAAATTCAAATCTATTGAAGACATATTTGAGAATATTGATACATCTATTGCAAACACTAAAACAATAGAATCTTTGGTTAAAGTCGGTGCTTTTGATGAATTTGGAGATAGGTTAGCCATACTTGATAAGTTAGAAGATTTGATATCAGTTTCAGCAACCATGATGAATGCAAAGAAAAATAATCAAACTACTATGTTTGAATATTTGCCAGACGATCAAAAAATCACTGCCGAGATCACTCTTAACCAAAATATCAATACTAATCCAATTGAAAAACAAAATTGGGAAAAAGAATTATTAGGAGTTAAACTAAGCACCAATCTTGAAAATGAAAAAATGATAATGCAAGCAGGTGATTCGTATATAACTTCCTATGATCAGATAAATAATATGACATCTAATATGAATAAAGGTATAAAAATTTTAGGGCAACCTATTTCTATAGAAAGATTGTCATATATTGATAAAAGAACAAATAATGAAAAATTTTATTTCAAATCTAAAGTTGATCTTTTAGATTCTGAATTAGAGGCAGTTTGTTTTAACCAAAATTTTAATAATACAAATTTATGGGATGATCACAAACTTCTTGTACTAGATGCTTATGCAAGAAACAGAAATAATCAACTTTCAATATATTTTAATGACGCTCAAATGTTCCAACCTGAATTAAACAATAATAAGTCTGATGACCATACTTCTTTAGTTATTGAAATTTTTGAACTTATAAATGATGATTTGAATTTTCAAAATTTGATTACATATCTTAAAAATTCTAAAGGAAATATACCTGTTTATATAAAGATGGGCAACAAGGTGGTTGAATACAACGATATTAGAGTGGATATGAACGTGAAGGAAATTATTGAAATTAATTTGAAAGGGTTTTGTTCGGTTAAAATTGAAAATCCCAGCATTTTCAAAATAACAGATTAGAAATATATGCAAAAAAATAATACTAAATTGTTAGAAAAGATGGATTTATTTGGATTGAAAATGGATTCAGTATTTTTAGATTTAATAAATAAGTATTATGAATTCTTAAATTTGGAAAATCAGAAATATAATTTAACATCTATAGATGGTTATCAAAATTATATTGATTTTCATATCTTAGATTCACTTTCAGTATTTATGCCAATTAATTATTTTGATATTGAACATGGGAGTATAGCTGATCTTGGTACAGGTGCAGGGTTTCCTGGTTTGCCTATCAAGATTGCAAAAAAACAAATTTCATTATCACTTATTGATTCAACAAATAAAAAAATAAAATTTTTAACACAATTAGTTGATTTGTTAGAGCTTCAAAATGTTCAAGTTATAAATTCAAGAATTGAAAATTTAGTGAATTTGAATGATCAAAGAGGCAATCATGATTTGATTTTATCAAGAGCAGTTGGTAAATTGTCAACATTGATTGAAATATCCCTTCCATTGTTAAAAAAAGAAGGACATTGTATTTTTCATAAATCAAATTTATCTGAAAGTGAATACGATTCCATGATTAAGACAATAAAATTTTTCAATGCACAATTAATTGAGATATACAAAATACCTTTTGATTTGACAAATCGTGAAAGGGTTTTAGTTATAGTAAAAAAAATTAATGATATCGATAATAAATATCCAAGATCCAATAACAAGCCATTTAGAAAGCCATTGTTTTAATGGCAAAATTAAATTTTATAATTATAATTACTATATGAAATTTCAATAGGTGAGGTATGGCTATTTTAAATAAAAAAAGCAGAGTTGTAACACAAGGTGATGACAGAGCTGCTGCAAGATCTATGTTACGTGCAACAGGATTGACAGATGAAGATATGAATAAACCTTTCATTGGCATTGCAAACCTTGCTTCAGATGTGACTCCATGTAATGTTCATTTAGATAGAATTGCACAAAAAACTAAAACGGGCGTAAGAAAATCCGGAATGGTTCCCATGATGTTTGGAACTATAACAATAAGTGATGGAATTTCTATGGGAACAGAAGGAATGAAAGCTTCTCTTGTTACAAGAGAAATAATTGCAGATTCTATAGAAGCTGTGGTTTTTGGTGAAAGTTTAGACGGATTATTAGCTGTTGGTGCGTGCGATAAAAACATGCCTGGAATTATGATGGCTATGGGAAGACTGAATGTACCTTCTATTTTTGTTTATGGAGGAGCAATTTTACCCGGCAATCATAATGGAGAAGATATTAATGTTCAGGATATGTTTGAAGCAGTTGGTAAATATTCAAGAGGTGATATGACTTTAAAAGAATTAATAGAGATGGAAAAAGTTGCTTGCCCCGGAGAAGGTGCATGTTCAGGAATGTTTACAGCTAATACAATGGCATCAGCTATAGAAGCTATGGGAATGGCTATACCTGGGGCTTCATCTATACCTGCAGTTGATCCCAGAAATGAAGAAGTAGCACTTAAATCTGGTGAGTATTTGTTAGATTTGTTAAAAAATGATATAAAACCTCGAGACATTATGACAAAAAATGCTTTTGAAAATGCTATAACAGCTGTTTTAGCTATGGGTGGATCAACTAATGCAGTTTTACATTTATTAGCCATGGCACATGAATCCGAGGTTGATTTAGATATTGAAGATTTTAATAGATTAAGTGATAAGACTCCTTATATAACTGATCTTAGGCCAGGTGGGAAATATGTTATGAGTGATGTTGATAAATCCGGAGGAGTGCCAGTTATTCTGAAAGAATTACTTGATGCCGGGTTACTTCATGGTGATGAATTGACAATAACCGGTAAAACTATGGCCGAAAATTTATCTGAGGTTACTACTAAGCCAGATAGTAAAGTTATTTATCCTCATACATCTCCAAGAAGTGATACTGGCGGTTTAATTATACTTAAAGGTAATCTAGCTCCAGAAGGCGCTGTATTTAAGGTTGCAGGGACAAAACATGTGGAACATAAAGGACCAGCAAAAGTATACAATGGAGAAAGAGAAGCATTTAATGCAATCACTTCAGGTGAAGTTGTCGACGGAGATGTTGTTATCATTAGATATGAAGGCCCTAAAGGCGGACCTGGTATGCAGGAAATGTTAGCAGTTACTGGTGCTATAATGGGCGCAGGATTAGGAGATTCCACTATGCTAATAACAGATGGTAGATTTTCGGGAGCTACAAGAGGTCCCAGTATTGGACATGTTGCCCCTGAAGCAGCTGTTGGAGGGACAATTGCTTTTGTTGAAAATGGCGACATAATAAGTATGGATGCTAGTACTAAACAGTTAACATTACATATTTCTGATGAAGAGTTAAAAAAGCGTAAATCAATTTGGAAAACTCCCCCTATAAATGCTAAAAATGCTTTCTTAAGAAAGTATGCAAAATTAGTTTCATCTGCTAGCATAGGTGCTGTAACATCAGGAGAATAATAATTAAAGGGATAGATATGAACGAAAATAATATAAGTCGAAGATCTTTTATAAAAACTTTTTTGTTAGGAGGATTTGGATTGGTTGTTTCAATATTTGGATTCAAATCAAAAAAAGACAATATAAAAAATCTTAACGACAATCTACCAAAAGATTCTATATTCAGATCAAGAGATCAAATTTAGTAAATAAAGGGGATATTATGAGAGAATTAGAAGGGAAAGTAGCTATAGTTACAGGAGCAGGCAGGTTAAGAGGAATTGGAAGAGCTGCAGCTGTTTCTTTGGCAAGATTAGGGGCAAATGTTGTAGTTACAGGAACAGGAAGAGATCCTTCGAATTATCCTGAAGATGAGAAAGAAATTGGTTGGAAAGATATTCATAGTACTGCAGAACAAATAGAATTAGAAGGTTCTAAAGCTTTGCCTTTGGTTTCAAACGTAACTTCATCACAAGCAGTGAAAGAAATGATTAATGCAACATTAGATGAATTTGGACGAATTGATATATTAGTGAATAATGCTGCGTATGCTAGAGCTGAGGATCGAGTTCCAATAATTGATTTGCCAGAAGATGTTTTTAAAAAAGTAAATGATATTAAAGTATTAGGGAGTTATCTTTGTGCAAAAGCTGTTTCAAAAGTTTTGATAGAGCAAGGTCAGGGAGGAAAAATTGTTAACCTTTCTTCAACTGCGGGAAAAAGTGGAACCGCAAATACTTTGGCATATAACGCAGCTAATTTTGCTATAGTTGGAATGACACAATCCATGGCAAGAGAATTGGGTCAATATAACATAAATGTGAACTGCGTTTGTCCTGGATATACAGAAACTTCTAGAATGGATGGATTAGACATGGAAGAAGCTGCGAAAAATACCGCTATAGGAAGAGTAGGTACAGACGACGAAGTCGGAGATTTGATTGCACATCTTTGTACTAAAGTTACTTCATGGATAACAGGTCAGTCAATTAATATTAATGGCGGAACAGTTATAGAGCATTAAAACTGCCCGACCAGGATTCGAACCTGGATCTGAGGATTCAAAGTCCTTCGTGCTACCATTACACCATCGGGCATCGTGTCC
>CAJWSY010000022.1 GCA_913045935.1 uncultured Chloroflexota bacterium
GTGCTGGAGTTGGTGCTGGAGTTGGTGCTGGAGTTGGTGCTGGAGTTGATGAGGAATCAGTTTGTTGATCTGATCCACCACAAGCTATTCCTAAAAAGATCACTAAAACACCAAATAAAAGTAAGTGTTTTGCATATTTAATTATATTCATAAAACTTTCACATATTATCTAAAACGAATTTATTATATGTAATCTATATTAATTCGGCAATAATCTCTGCAATATGTTTAGGTTTTACATCAGTTCCATTAGAAACTTGTTCTCTGCACGATATTCCTGATGCAATGAGTGCAGAATTGTCTGAAAAATTATTTATTTTGGGAAACAAGTTTCTTTTTGCTAAGTCAGTAGAAATTTTGTATTTATCCTTAAAATATCCAAATGATCCAGCCATTCCACAACATCCGTTATTTAAGAACTCATAATTATTAAATTTAAATTGTTTTAATAATTCTTCCATATGCTTATTGCCTAATAACGATTGTTGATGACAATGAGGTTGTATGAGTATTTTATTATATTTTGGTTGCTTGAAATCAAATTTTTCCCATATTTTATTTTCAGTCAAAAATTCATCAATAATAAATGTTTTTGATTTAATTATTTCAGCCTTTTCAATATATTCTTTATCTACTAAGTCTAAAAAATCACTCTTAAAGCCTAAAATACAACTAGGTTCAACACCTATGATGTCAATGTCTTCCTTAGCATATTTATACAGAATATCTATGTTATATTTAATACTCTTTTTAGCTTTATCTATTTGACCAGAAGATAACATTGGTCGCCCGCAACATCCTGTCTCTTTGGGAACAATCACATTGTATCCAGTTTTTTTCAGAATTTGATAAATTGCTAAACCTACCTCTGGACTTTGGTAATTATTAAAAGTATCAGGAAACAATAAAACCGTTTTATTAGATTTTTTGAAATCAAATTTTTTAGATAATGACACAAGACTTTGCTTTGCAAATTTAGGTAAATCTCTTCTTGAGTCAATTCCAAAAAATAATTCTAAAAATTTCTTCAAAATAAATGATTTAGATATAAAATTAGTTATTGCTGATGTTCTAGATCCGATTTTACTCAATGTATTAATATTTCCTATTATTTTTTGAGCTATTGGAAGTTTATTTCTTTTGTAAAATTGATACATATATTCATATTTAAGCTTAGCCATGTCAACATTAGATGGACATTCAGATTTGCATGCTTTGCATTCTAGACATAAATCTAAAATTTTAAATAATTCTTTATCTTTCCAACTATTTTCAGATAATTGTCCTGACATCAAACCTCTTAGTGCATTCGCACGTCCTCTTGTTGACAACTCTTCATCTCTAGTAACCATATATGAAGGACACATTACTCCGGATGTCACTTTTCTACATGCTGCTTGTCCGTTACACATTTCTATTGCTGAAGCAAAGCCAAGCTCTTTATCAAAATTAAATCCTGTTTTTATTTTTTTTGTTTTATATTCAGGATTAATTCGCAAATTTTCATCGATTTCTTGAGCATCAACTATCTTGCCTGGATTCATTAATTTGTTAGGATCAAAGCTATATTTAAGTTCTTTAAAAGCTTTATATATTTTCTCTCCAAACATCTTTTTATTCCAGTAACTTCGTACCAGTCCGTCACCATGTTCTCCGCTAATAGAACCTCCAAATTTAATAACTAAATCAGTAATTTCTTTCGAAATCGATTTCATTTTGGCAACTTCTGATTTATCCTTTAAATTTATCAAAGGTCTAATATGCAAACACCCAACACTTGCATGACCATAATATCCTGCTTCAGTATCATGATCTCTGACAATTTGATCAAATTCTCTTACGAATTCTGGTAAAACTTTTGGATCTACAGCAGTGTCCTCAACAAAAGGAATCGCCTTGTAATCTCCGGGTGCACTCATCATCAACCCAAGTCCTGCTTTTCTTATATTCCAAACTTTTTGTTGATCAGAATTACTAAGTAATAATTTAGTTGAATATCCATATTTTTGTTTATCCATTTGTATTTTTAATTTTTCAAGCTTATCTTGAAGTTCATTTTGACTATCAGCTATCATTTCTACAGCCAAAACAGATTCAGGATCACCTTCCACAAATGTCATCATTCTTGAATATTCAAGATTGTTTTTTGCTTGTCTTAAAATCATGCTACCTATATGTTCAATAGCAGAAGGATTATGTTCTAATATAGAAACAGTTGCTTCCATAGAAGATATTAAATCGTCAAAATGAATTAAAGCCAACCCAACAAATTTAGGTTTGTCATGAACTTTAACTTTTGCTTTGGAAAAAGTTACTAATGTTCCTTCTGATCCAACTACAAATTGAGCCGTATTAAAATTGTCTATATTTACAAGTTCATCAAGGTTATATCCAGAAACTCGTCTTTGAATTGATGGATATTTACTTATTATTTCAGGGATATAATTTTTTCTTATCGAATTAAGTGTATTTAATATATTTCCTTCAAGTCCTTCAAGTTGTTGGTCAAAATAAGACGCTCCTCTTGGTCCTAATTTTAAATTATTCCCACCTGCAGTATATGCATTAAGTTCTATTACATTATCTATAGTCTTTCCATAAAGCAATGAGTGAGCTCCGCACGAATTATTTCCTATTGCTCCACCTATATTTCCTCTATTACTTGTACTAGGATCAGGTCCAAAAATTTTATTCTCAGGAGCCATATATCGATTTAATTCATCTAAAATTATACCTGGTTGCACTTCAACCCAATTTTCTTCAGGGTTATAATCTAAAACTTTATTCATAAACATAGAAAAGTCTATAATTATTCCATCACCTACTGTTGCTCCGGCAAGACTAGTTCCACCACCTCTTGGTGTAATCGGAATATTATTTTGAAGTGAATATTCCATGATAATCTCTAAATCATCGTCAGTTTTTGGAAAAGCCACAGCTTTTGGTACTATTTGATATATACTAGCATCAGTACTATATATCATTCGTGTTTTTTCATCTGTCCTTACTTCACCAGATAATTTCTTGCTTAATCTAGATTGAATATCATTTTCAAATGTTTGGTTTTTTGTAATTAAATTAATTTTTCAAACTCCTGATATTATTTACAAATTTTTCTATTTTTAATTTGTCTTTAACATTATTAGTTTCAACCCCTGAAGAAACATCTACTGCCCATGGATGAATTGATTCTATTATGTTTATAATATTATCAGAATTCAATCCTCCTGAAAGAAATACTTCATATTTATTTACAATTTTTTCTGCATTAGATAAATTTATCAATTCACCTGATCCTCCATAATACCCTTTTTTAAATGTATCTAAGCTTACTTGTCCGTTTAACTCTTTTATAGAATCAATCTGATCACAAATCTTTTTAAAATTCATATTTGTTCCAATTTTAATTTGTTTAATAAAAGGGATCCCTAATCTAGATAAATAGTCTAAATTCTCATTACCACATAATTGAACATAGTTTAGAGAATAACGATTAAATATATCTATTACATAATTTTCTGGTTGATCTGCAAATAATCCAACTAGCTTAGGGGGGTTGTTAAGATTATGAATATTATTTGAAATTTCTTCAGCTTCAATTTCATTAATCTTACGCCTAACATTTTCAACAAAAATCATGCCTGCATAATCAACGCCTAATGAAGAAATGAACTCTACATCTTCTCTACGTTTAAGACCACATATTTTAATTTTAGTCATAATCTCTTAATTCTTTAATTTTTTCATATGGATTAATTGAAGTAATAATAGATTCTCCAATTAATACAGCATTACACCCAAATTGATATAACTTAGACATATCATCGCTTGTATAAATACCACTTTCACTAATTTTGATTACAGAAACAGGGATTTTATTTATCATGTTTAAAGTTGTATTTAAATCAACTTTAAAAGTACTTAAATCTCGATTATTGATACCTATAATTTTGGGATCAATTTTTAATACTTGATCCAATTCTAATTCGTTATGAACTTCGATTATTACATCTAAATCAAGACTGTAAGCTATTTCTGAATATAACTTAAGTTGATCAATATTTAAAATACTCGCAATTAACAATATTGCATCTGCATTTATGAGTTTTGATTCATATATTTGATATTCATCAACAATAAAATCTTTTCTCAATATTGGCGTGGAATTATAATTTGCAAATGATTTTATTCTAGGAATATTGTTCTTCGTGCCATTAAAGTAATTCTTCTCAGTAACAATTGATATAGCATCAACATTTGCATTCAAGTAATCATTCGCCAATTTATTAAAATTATTTTCAGTCATTAATTTGCCTTTGCTTGGGGATGTGTCTTTAATTTCAGATATAATTCCCAAATAATCATTAGATAATGCATCATACAAACTAATGGACTCAGACTCAAATGATATATTATCTTTTATAATTTCAATAGGTAAAGAAGCTTTTCTTTCTTGAAGATCAATTTTTAATTGCTTAACTATTTTTTCTAAAATGTTCATTTTCAATTATTTTCAGATAAATTTTCAATTAATTGTGCAGCATTGCCATTTGTAATATTATGCTGAGCAACTTCAATTCCAGATTTTATGTCTTCAGAATTGCCTGATATATATATACCCAGCCCGGCATTTAGCGAAACAGAACCAATCAATTCATTATTTTTATTATTAAATAAGTCTAAAATTTTATTTGCACTTTCTTGTGGAGATTTTACTTGTAAATTTTGTATGTCAGTTTTTTTCAATCCAAATTGATCAGGATTAATTATATATTCTTTGAGTGACGCAGTAGACGCAGCAAGATTTGTGAATTGATGGTTATCCTCGCTTATTTCAGGGTTTGGTCTTATTTCCCAAACATACGTATCTCCAAAAATACTTGCTTCATCTAGACCTTCTTTCCCATGAACTACTAAAGCTGTTTTATTTAAGATTCTTAAAGCATTTGAAATCTTATTTCCAGTGTTGATGTCAGATACCCCAATTACTAAATATTTTGAATTAGCAGGATTTGTTAAAGGTCCTAAATTATTAAATATTGTTTTAAATGCTAATTCTTTTCTTGTTGGCATTGCATATTTCATTGAGGGGTGGAATTTTTGTGCAAACAAAAATGTGAAATTAAATTTATTCAACATATTAATAGATTTTTCTACATCTAAATCTATATCTATATTAAGTGCTTCTAATACATCGGCACTCCCACTATTTCCCGAAGCAGCTCTATTGCCATGTTTAGCAATTTTTATACCTGATGATGCAGCAACCAAAGCAGAAGTAGTAGAAATATTAAAAGTATATTGCTTATCTCCTCCTGTTCCAACTATGTCTAAGCAATCATAATTTGTTTTAATACGTAATGAATTTTCTTGCATAGACTTAGCCATTCCAGCTATTTCATCTTCTGATTCTCCTTTTAATGCCAAAGATGTCAAAATTGAAGCAAGTTTGATTTCAGAAATTTGCCCACTCATAATTTCATTCATTAATCTATATGATTCATCAAAAGTTAAATTTTCTTTTTTTAATAACTTTGATACGATCTCGTTTAATTCTTGCATGTTAAATACTTAAAAAATTAGTTAATATTTTTTCACCATATTCGGTAGCGATAGATTCAGGGTGAAACTGAATTCCAAAAAGTGGTAGTTTTTTATGTGAAATTCCCATGATTAGATTATCCGAGGTCCATGCTATTTTATTAAAATCAGAGTTTAAAGATTCATCTTTTATAATCAAAGAATGATAACGCATTGCATTAAATGGATTTGGCAATCCTTTAAATAAAATATGATTATCATGTTCAATCAACGATGTTTTACCATGATAGATTGAAGGAGCTTTTTCAATTATGGATCCATGCGCATATCCTATTATTTGATGGCCAAGACATATCCCCAAAATTGGGATTTTGGAACCTAATTCACCTACTACCTCCTTACATACACCAGAGTTTTTTGGATGAGATGGTCCCGGAGAGATAATTATTTTATCAGGGTTTATCTCACTAATTCTTGATACTGAAATCTCGTCGTTTCTGAATACTAAAGTATCTTTATTTTGCTCAGCTACTATCTGATAGATGTTGTAGGTAAAGCTATCGTAATTATCAATAATCATTATCTTCATATGTGAGTAAACTCCTGCCCTTCAGCTATTTCTATGGCATGTATAACTGCTTTTGCTTTGTGCAAATGTTCTTCAAATTCTAATTCGGGAACACTATCATATACTATTCCTCCTCCAGATTGGACTGATGCAACACCATCTTTTAATAAAAGAGTTCTCAGTGTTATACAAACTTCGATATTTCCAAAAAAATCAAATAAACCTAAAGCTCCTGCATATGGGCCTCGTTTGTCTTTTTCTAGTTGAGATATTATTTCCATAGCTCTTATTTTAGGTGCTCCTGAAACAGTTCCTGCAGGAAAACAAGATTTAAATACTTCCAAAGAAGAGATATTTGGATTTTTTTTACCAGTTACATGGGAAACCATATGCATTACATGGGAAAATTTCTTTACATCCATATACTCGGTAACTTTAACTGAACCAGGGACACTAACTCTACCTACATCATTTCTAGCAAGATCAACTAGCATAATATGTTCAGCTTTTTCTTTTGGATCTTTCAAAAATTCATCAATAATTTTTTGATCTTCTTGGTCATTTAATCCTCTTGGTCGAGTTCCTGCAATAGGGACTGAATTTATATTATCGCCCTCCACTTGAACTAATAATTCAGGAGAAGCACCAACAACAAAATGATCATCAAGATCCATATAATACATAAAAGGGGACGGATTTATTGATCTTAAAGCTCTATATATCATAAAAGGGTGAGCAGATGTTTTCTTAGATATTCTTCTTGAAAATACAGCCTGGATTATCTCCCCTTCCTCAATTTGACTTTTTATTGTTTTAACATTTTCAATAAAATCTTCTTTCGAAATATTTTCTTCAACTACAGAGTTTTGAATGTTTTCATACTCTCGATATACATTTGATGTTTTGTTTTGTAATCTGTTTTGGATTGAATCTATTTTACTCATAGTTTCATCATAAATTTCTTTACTTGGACCTTTAGAACAATCTGCATATGAAACAATAAATAATCTATGCTTCAAATGATCGTATACCATGAAATCTGTTACAAACAAAAAACATGATTCTGGTAAATCCAAACCTTTTTTAGTAGGTAGGTTAATTTCATCAAAGTATTTAACTGCGTCATAAGAAATATAGCCTACTAATCCTCCAAAAAATCTTTCTAACCATTCAGGTTTAACTATGTCGATCTTCGTCAGATCAGATATCATATCAATAGGATTCTGATCATTAGAAACAATTTTATTATAACCACCTAATCCAATAAAACTATATCTTCCTATAGATTCCCCTCCCTCTACACTTTCTAACAAAAAAGAATTTTTCCCATTAGAAACTTTCAAGAAAATTGAAACTGGAGTTTCCAAATCAACATATATCTCTCTTCCAAGAGCTATATAGCTCTTACCATCGTACTTGGAATCAAATGTTTCAAAATCAACTAAATTATTCATACTAGATAAATCCCATTTTATTTTTCATTTCTAATACTTTTGGCTCAGAAATTAATCTGGCATTTTCAGCCCCTATATCCAATAATCTATCTAACTCAGATTTATCACTTATATATTCATTATATTTTTCTCTAATAGGCTTAATAGTTTCTAATACAACTTCTGCTACTTTTTCTTTTAATATACCGTACCCACGAGCACCTTCAAAATCTTTTTCAACATCATCTGAAGATTTTCCTGTAATTACTTTATATATTCCTAAAAGATTATTTACACCCGCTTTCTCGGGATCATCTGAAAAAACTATATCATTTCCAGAGTCTGTAACAGCACGTTTAATAGACTTTACAATTTTACTATCATCATCCAAAAGTCCAACTACTCCACCGTCATCTTCGTCAAAGCTTTTTGACATTTTTGAAGTTGGGTTACTAAGATTCATAACCCGTGCTCCAATCGTTGGTATTATCGGCTCAGGAAGTTTGAAAGTTTCTCCAAACAAATTATTAAATCTTTGAGCAATATCTCTAGCTAGTTCAACATGTTGTTTTTGGTCTTCTCCCACAGGTACCTCATCAGCATCGTAAAGAATAATATCGCCAGTTTGAAGTACAGGATAATCAAGAAGCGCAGCAGAAATACTATTTAATTTCTCTTTTTTATCCTTAAACTGGGTCATTCGTTCAAGCCAACCCATTGGAGTAACGCAATTGAGTAACCAACAAGCTTCAGCATGAGCTCTTACTTGGCTTTGTATAAATACTGTTGATTTTTCATGAGACAGCCCACAAGCAAACAACATTGCAGCCAAACTTCTTATGTTATCTCTTAATTCAACTGGATCTCGTAATATAGTATGTGCATGTAAATCAACTATACAATAAAAATTTTCTTTTTCCTTACCTTGGTTTTCAACCCATTGTTTTACGGCGCCCAAATAGTTCCCTAAATGCATCTCGCCAGATGGTTGTATCCCGCTAAATACTCTTATTTTATTCATATTAATTTTCCCTAAAATAAAAAAAACCGTCCTCAAAGGGACGGTTAAACCGCGGTGCCACCCTAATTACTATAAAAATAGTCACTCATTTAATATTTCAACTCACAGTCCCATTCAATAATATTATTTTAATTTGGATCACAGCTAGCATAAAGCTATCCAAAATTCTCTCTATAAAACAATTTAAATATTTACTATTCTGATCTTCGTTGATATTTATATTTACTCAAAAGTATAGTAGCCATAATTTTTTATGTCAATTATCATTGATATATTCATTTATTGAAAAATTTAAACTAAGTTCAAAGGCAAACAAATGGATATACTAAACGGATTAAAAGTTGTAGATTGTACACAAATATTAGCTGGCCCCTTTTGTACGATGATGCTTGGTGATATGGGAGCAGAAATTATAAAAGTAGAAAAACCTAATGGTGGTGATGATATAAGAAGATTTGGTCCACCATTTATTGAAGGCGAATCAGCTGCTTTTTTAATGATAAATCGTAATAAAAAAAGCATAGCACTTAATATGAAAGATCCGAAGGGATTAGAAATATTAAAAGATTTAATTAAAGATGCTGATGTTTTTATACAAAATTTCAGACCGGGGGCACTCGAAAAAATGGGCCTTGGATACGATGATGTAATAAATAATATAAATCCAAAAATAATTTATTGTAGTATATCTGGTTTTGGATCAAATGGGCCATATAAAAATAGACCTGGCTTTGATTTGATAGCACAGGGAATGTCAGGGCTAATGAGTCTAACAGGTACTCCAAATGGAGATCCCGTAAAAATTGGTGTCCCCATTTGTGATTTGAATGCCGGAGTTTATGCTGCTCTTGGAATATTAGGTGCATATATAAAAAGACTTAAAACAAATAAAGGCCAATTTGTAGAAACCTCGTTACTAGAATCGGGTTTGTCTTATACTATATGGGAATCAGGTATATATTTTGCAACAAAAGAAATTTCTTCCCAAAGTGGCACTGCGCATAGATTATCAGCTCCCTACCAAGCTTTTCAAACCCTAGATGGATACATCAATATAGGTGCTGCAAATCAAGCTAATTGGGAAAAATTATGCAATGCACTTAGTAGAGAAGATCTTATAACAAACGATCAATTCATTGATAATGCTTCAAGGATGCAAAACCTAGATAGTCTAGTAGAAATTTTAAATATAGAATTTAAAAATAAATCTACATCAGATTGGGTAGAAATTTTAATTAACAGTGGTGTTCCTTGTGGCCCTATATTAAATATAGAAGAAATATTAAACCACGAGCAAATCAAAGAAAGAGAGATGATTATAAATATTGATCATACAAAGTTAGGGCAAATTCAAAATCTCAATTTCCCAATCAAATTTTCTGATTCAGAATCCAGGCCAAAATTACCACCTCCATTGTTGGGAGAACACAATAATGAAATTTTACAAAGCTTGGGTTATTCAGACAAAGAAATTGATAACTTTATAAATGAAAATATTATTACAAGTTAAAATCACGAAGCTCTTTCATAGTAAATTTTAAAATCTGAGCCATGGACACGGACTTTATTAATAAAGTTTAATTTCAAGTGATTCTTACCTAATACATTTTTTATATTTATTTTGTATTCTGTTGAATTTTTAATTTCCTGATATTGTTTAAGATATAATTTCAAAACATCTACACCAATCTTACCTTTAGAGGTGTTTATTAAGGCATCCTTAAATAACCGTTGAGCATTTGTAAGTGACTGCTTACGTTTCAATTCTATCTTTTTTAATATCTTAGGAAATTTTTTACCTATATTAACCTTTGGTGAAGACATCTCTTTATCAAATTTTAAAATAAACTTTTTCTCAAATGTTTCTGCTTCAACAGAATTAGAATTACAATTACCTGAATTCTGCTTTTTAGAACACCGGTAATATCTGTATCTACTTTTACTTAAATTATTGTTATTGATATATTTGATATTTTTAGTAACTCCAATCATTCTGGAATCACAAAAACCACAATGCAAAATACCTGATAAAAGGTAATTTTCAGGATTAATATTGGTGCGTACAGGACTTCTCATAAAGAGTTTTTGTTGAGCTGCGGTGTAAACGGTGTTTTCAATAATAAAAGAATGTGAATTAGGTATAGACACTCCAAACCTTTTAGAAGTCCCAATATAAACTGGATTTTTAATTAAATCATATACAGTGGAAATATTCCAAGAATTATTTTTTTTTGTTTTATATTTCTTTTGGTTTAAAATTGCTGTTATTTTTCTTATTCCCAAATTTTGATTAACATATAAATCAAAAATTTCTTTAACTACTAAGGATTCATTTGGGCATACAATTAAACAACCATTTTCATCTAATATATAACCATATGGTAATCTGCCCATCCATTTGCCATTCGCAAATTTTTGTTTCATTTTGTTTGACACAAAAGAAGACCATTGATCATTATTGCTATATATATATCGATTAACGGTATCTTGGTATGGGTCTGGATTTTCGTCATCTATGCAAAGAACTTTGCATTTATTATCTTCAAACCATATCAAATTATCTGTAATTTCTTCTATCGATCTGCCTAAATCTGAAGAGTTATTTATTATAACTAAATATCTATTTTGGTTTGATTTAATATCATCACGTAATTTTTCAAATTCACTATAAATAGATAATCTTGTCATATTATTATCAACAAAAGTATTAACTACTGTGTGACCATGTATAGAACAATATTCATTTAATAAATTTTGATATTTCTTTTTTACATTTTTACTATTTTTTTCGGAATGTAAAAAATAACCTACGGTTTGCATCTGAAAAAGAATTATTTTTTATTTAAAAAATAATTAGAACCTTTTGTATATAACAATTACAATTATTTCTAGGTATAATTTAATCTGAATATATATTATGAATTTACCAAAAACAGATAAAAATCTCTATCTTTTTAATACACTCACTAAAAAGATAGAAAAATTTATACCAATTGATGATAATGTCAAAATCTATACCTGTGGGCCAACGGTATATAGAGATGCTCACATAGGGAATATGAGAACCTATATTTTGGCAGACATTTTAAAAAAAACACTTCAACATATTGGATATCAAGTAACCCATGTAAAAAACATAACTGATGTTGGACACATGAGACAAGAAATGCTTGATGAAGGTGAAGACAAGATAATTGCAGCCGCTATAAAAGAAGGAAAATCCGCGTCTGATATTGCAAAAGACTATACAGAAAAATTTTTTATTGACGAAAATGCATTAAATATTAATAAAGCTGATTACCACCCTAAAGCTACCCAACATATTAGTGAAATGCTTTCAATGATAGACAGGTTAATCAATAGTAAAATGGCTTATATCAGTAATCAAAATGTATATTTTGAAATTAAGAAATTTAGAGAATACGGGAAATTATCAGGAAATATTTCAAACTTATCAACATTAAATAATAATGAAGAATCAGATCCTAATAAAAGAAATCCAAATGATTTTGCAATTTGGAAATCAACAAATGAAAATAGAGAATTAATTTGGGAAAGTCAATTTGGAAAAGGCTTCCCTGGGTGGCATATTGAATGTTCAGCTATGGCACATAAATATCTTGGAGAACAATTTGACATCCACACTGGAGGTGTTGACAATATTTTCCCACATCATGAAGGAGAAATAGCTCAAAGTGAATCTACTTTTGGCAAAAAACATGTAAATTACTGGGTCCATGGTCAACATCTATTATCTGAAGGAATTAAGATGTCAAAATCAAAGCAAAACGAATATTTGATTTCTGATATTTCCAAAAGATCAATTGATCCTTTGGCATTTCGATATTTGTGTTTGATGACTAGCTACAGAACAAAATTAAATTTCACATTTTCCGCATTAAAATCTGCTCAAAAAGGATTAAATAAATTAAGACATATCTATTGGATAAACAAAAATTCAAATGATGCAATAAATATTGATAAAGTAAAGATGTGGTCTGATCAAGCTGATAAAGCATTGATGAATAATCTAAACACATCGAAAGTATTATCAATTTTATGGCAATCCACTAAATCAGATCTCAACAAATCTGAAATATGTAATTTGTTTGAATATATTGACGATGTGCTAAGTCTTGATTTTAATAAATATTACTTAAATCAAAATAAATTTGAACTTCCAAACGATGAATATGAAGCAAGAAAAAAAAATCGGATTTTAAAAAACTTTGATCAGTCAGATAAAGTTAGATCAAAATCAATAAACTCAAACAATATTAAATACTATGATTTTAGTAATGGGGATTACAGAGTAAAAAAAATATCAAATTATGAAAAAACAAATTCAGAACATACTATATCAGGATCTTCAGAATTAAAATCTAATCTTTCTATCAAAGATGAATATGACATTTCTATATGCCTGATATTAGACGAATATACAAATGATTTTGAAAGATGTATAAATTCAATTACTGATAATATTCCAAAAAACTTTTCTTATGAAATACAAATTGCAATCAATGGAACTCAAGCGGATAAGAAAAAAATAATTATAAATAAATATAAACACAAAAAAAATATATTTTTCACACATATAGATCCAATTTGTGGCGCTGGGTCAGTTAGAAATATAATGATTAAAAAATCTCTTGGAAAATATATATTTATGGTTGATACCAGTATTGAAATAAAAGGGGATATTTTCAAAGTTATCATAGATGATTTAAATAACATGAAAATAGGGTTGGTTGGCCCCTACGGCCTTAAAACTAACGACCTCCATCACTTCCATGAAATCTCTGAAAAGAAAGAATTTGTTGACGCGATACAATTATATTTACTTGCTTTTAGAAGAGAAATAATCAGTAACACAGGTATGTTTAGGGAAAATTTCAGATTTTATAGAAATTTGGACATTGATTTTTCTTTTCAAATAAAAAATGCAAATTTAAAATTGTTATCAAATCCTAATTTAAAAATAAAAAGACACACTCACAGTATATGGGAAAATACACATCCTAAAACCCGAGACGAATTAAGTAAAGATAACTACAAAAGATTTTTACAAAAATGGAAAAATTATAAACATTTACTAAACAAATACAAATGAAGTTACTTTCCAACGCTAAGATTTTCCCATCGTTAAAATCGCAGTCAATTTTAATCGATAAAGGGAAGATAATATTCATTGGAGATAAAAATAAAATAAACTTTTCTTTAAAAGATTTAGACATAATTGACTGTGAAAACAATAGTATACTTCCTGGCCTTATAGATGGTCATTGCCACCCTTTGGAAGTTGTATCAAATATGGAAAGTATTGATCTTTCAGAAATCAAATTTAATTCTAAAGATGATCTAAAAAAATATCTTATAAATACTAATTTTAAAAATAAAAAAACACTTAAGTTTCATGGTTTTGAACATAGAAATATTAAAGAAAGTTTAAATTTAAAATTTTTTGATGAACTTAATTTAAATATTCCATTAATTATGAAACATAGAACTGGTCATTTGATGTTTTTAAATTCTCTAGCTTTTAAAAATTTAAAAATCAATATCAATGATTACAAATTTCCTGTTGATTCACAAAAGATTCATCAAAAAACATCATATCAAGAACAGTCAAATTTCAAAGATAATGTCAAAAAATACAATAAGATGTTAATTAAGTATGGATACACAACAATTGTTGATGCAGGAGTAAATAATGATATATCGAAATTTAATACGTATAAAAATTTAATAAAAGAAAATCTAATAAATTTGAACATATGTTATATGTTGGGTAATGAAAAAGTTGAACAATTCCAAGGGATAAAATCCAATGAAAAATTATACATTGGACCTACAAAATTTATATTCCCTGAAGAAATAAGTATGAATGAAATTGAAACAATTTTAAAAAATCATATGACTATAAGTAAAAATGATTTAGCTTTCCATGCAATTAGTTCTGATATGATTTTCAAAATTTTACATACCTTATTTGAAAAGCTAAATAAATTTCTAGGTAGTAGATTGATAAGACTAGAACATGCTACTGAATTTTTTCCTAATACATACAAAGCTTATAATGACAAAAAATTACACTTAATATTTAATCCAAATTTCATCTATGATCACGGTGATTTTTATATTCAAAATCAAGATGATTTTGATATAGATTCAATTTTTAATTTAAATGACAGTTACAAATATAAATTTAATATTGGAGCAGGAACTGACTCACCTTTTGGATCAATTGATCCGATAAATATAATTAATTCATCAATAAATAGAACTACAAAAAATAAGAATATAATTGGTAATAAAAACAAAGTAGATTTGTATGAAATCATAAAAGCTATTACGTACGGAAATGCCAAAGCGTTAAAAAAACAAAATAAAATCGGCACACTGAAAGTTGGTAAAAATGCTGATATTATTGTTTTAAATGAAGAAATATCGAAATCTTCAACAATTGATAATTTACAAATCAATCACACTATAATCAATGGCAAAACAGAGTACGCAAAATACTAAAAATCTAATTTATTGAATCTGCAATTTCACAAAGTAAATATTTCAAATCAGAATTAGGGAATAATTTTAAAGAATTTTTTGCAGAAAAAATATATTCATTTCCAATGTCAATAGATTGTTTCATATAGCCATTTGAATCCAAATAATCTTTTGCATTTTTCATATTAATTTGATCAGTCGAATTTAAAAATGGATTATTCTGTTTATCATTAAGTGAAATAATTACTGGTAAAGTAAATATACCATTTGCAATGTCGATACCTGGGTTTTTACCTGTAAGGCTATAATTCTCTGTTTCTGAAAAATCTTTGATATCATCAAAAATTTGAAAGGCGTAACCTAAATTCTCGGCATATATTTTTAGCATATCACAATGAGATTTATCAAATTCTGATAAAATGCCTCCTGACCAGGCTGCTGTTTCAAATAATGATGATGTTTTTTTTCTAATTCTATACAAATATTCTTTTTGAGTCTGTGAATAGTTATTTCTGCTTTGCATTTCTAATAACTGCCCTGTAGATAAATCAACAATGGTATTTGCAAATTTGTTTACAACATGAATGTTATTAGTATCACATACAAATGTTGCTGATTTAGCAAACAAAATATCTCCCATCATAACAGCCATATCATCTCCATGATTGCTATTGAATGATTTCTCTCCTCGTCTGTGTGTTGCATTATCTACAATATCATCATGTACCAGACTTGCAGTATGAAGTAGTTCTATAGCTACAGCCATGTTAATAATTTTTTCTTTGATTAAAGAATTTTTATTTGGTGAAAAATTCCCAATTAACAAAGTCAAAATAGGCCGTAATAACTTACCTTTTTGTGATGTTATTGTCACTTCATTAACAAGTTTATTAATATAATCATCATTAAAATCAATGGAAATTAAATTATTTCTGACAAGATCAAATTCATCTTTAATAAGATTGTTAATATTATGTTTTAGTGATGAAGAAATGTTCAAATTAGTCCTCTATTTTTTTAAACAGCGGGCCACTAAAACTTAAAGATTGACCAGGGGGTAAATCGTTTTCATTCCATTCCCATTCAAATTCACTTTTATGCTCAAATCCCAAAATAGAATGTAATTTGACAGATGAGTCTGGAATATATGGATAAAATAGAATCTTTAAACAATTAATTGCACTTAAACAAACCCATATTACTTCACTAGCTTTATCTTTGTCTGTTTTTACTAATTTCCATGGTTCTTTTTGGTCAATATATTTATTAACTTTACCACATAATTTCATAATTTCTCTTAACCCAGATCTAATTCTAGTTTGTAAAATTTCAGTTTTGACATTGGACATAGTCTCTTTACAAAAAGCTAAAATTTCTTTTCCATCATCGTCAATTTCTGATATCGAAGGAATAATTGAGTCAAAATTTTTAATAGACATATTAACAACTCTATTAACTAAATTACCATATGCTGCTACTAATTCTTGATTATTAGATCTAATTAATTCATCCAAGCTAAAATTTGTGTCTGAGTTTTCAGGCAAATTAGAAGCAAGAGAGTATCTAATTGAGTCTGTTTCGTATATGTCACTTAACTCATTAGCCCACAAAGCCCAATTTCTACTTGTAGATAGTTGTTTTCCTTCCAAATTTAGGTACTCATTAGCTGGGATATTATATGGAAGATTTAAGTCACCCTTGCCTAATAAAATAGCAGGCAGTATTACTGAGTGAAAAATGATATTATCTTTACCCATAAAATAATAAGATTCACTGTCCATTTTCCAAAATTCTTTCCATTGGTCTTTGTTTTTTTTATCTGAAAAATATTCAATTGATGCAGATAAATATCCTATTACAGCTTCAAACCATACATATATTCTTTTATCTTCCCATCCGTCGATTGGTACTTTGATTCCCCAGTCTATATCTCTTGTAATTGGCCTGTCCATCAATCCTTCTGACATAAATCCCAAAGAAGTTTTTTGTACATTAGGTTTAAAATTATTTTTTGAATTTAACCAATTTTTCAATTCGTTCTCAAAATAACTTAGTTTTAAAAAATAGTGTTCTGAATTTTTAAAATCTATAACATCAGACTTTGAACAAATCTTACAAATCATATCAATTAAATCCTTTGGATCTAAGGTTTTTCCACAATCATCACATTGATCCCCTCTAGCATCTTTAGAATTGCAATCTTTATTTGGGCATGTTCCTTCTACGTATCTGTCTGCTAAAAATCTTTTGCAATCTTCACAGTAAGGTAAAATCATATCCTTGGAATAAATCAAATCTTTTTCTAATAAATCCAAAAAAATATTTTGTACAACTTCTTCATGATTTTGTGTTCTTGTGGATGTAAATAAATCAAAGTTAATTTTCAAATTTGACCAAGTTTTATTTATATCATTATCATAATATTGAAATAATTCTTCAGGAGTTTTTCCTTCTTTTAATGCGCTTATAACTACTGGAGTGCCATGTGCGTCACTTCCTGATACCATCAACACATTATTCCCAATCATCCTATTTAATCTTGCAAATATATCAGCAGGTAAGTAACAACCAGCTAAATGACCAATATGTATTCTACCGTTTGCGTACGGCCAGGCAACAGAAACAAGTATATTTTTATTTTTATTTTCCAATATAAATCTCTTTTTATTTATATATCCAAATATTATAGATATCTTTTCTTGGTAAATCGAATATTTCTGAGATGATTTTAGTAGCATTTTTTAGAGATAATCCATTTTGTAGCATATATTCCATTTCAGATTTAACATATTTTTTAAAATCTTCATCAATATGTTGTTTCGGACTTTCCGCTCCACTTATTAATATCACATATTCACCTTTATTAACTAATTCAAAATTAATTTGTTCCTTCAAATTAATATGTATGATTTTTTCGTTTAATTTGGTTAATTCATGAAAAATTATAATATGTCTGTCAACAAGATTATCTTTAAGTAATTTTAATGTTTTATTAACACGTTTTGGACTTTCGAAAAAAAAGCTGTCATAAGTTGTATATCTAAGCTTGGATAGTAAAAGTTTTTGATTTGAATTTAATTTAGGGAAAAAACCTTCAAATAAAAAATTACTTATATTTTTACCGGTGATTGATAATGCCGTCATCAACGCAGATGCTCCAGGTAACGGGCTAACCATAATATGATTTTCTATTGCAATTTTTACAATTTTATAACCAGGATCTGAAAAAAGAGGTGTACCTGCATCAGAAATTAAAGCAACATCGTTATTTTTTATTTTTTCTAAATAAAAATCTTGTTTAGTTTCATCGTCTACATATCTAATAAGAGGTTTCGAAATATTATAATGATTTAATAATTTTTTTGTTACCCTTGTATCCTCACAAAAAATCAGATCAACTTGTTCTAATGTTTTTACTGAACGAAAAGTCATGTCTTCTAGATTTCCAATAGGCGATGCTATTACATATAACATATTTTTTCCCAGGTGATAAATAATTAAAGAATTAAACTATGAATCAAAATTATAACATTTATTAATCAAATATTCGGATTTGAAAATGAAATATAAAAAATATACATATTAAAAGAGATATTGTTATAAAATGAATTCTTCTATAATATCAAGACATTTTTACAAAGAGGGTTATATGAAAATAGGTATTATTGGTGCCACAGG
>CAJWSY010000023.1 GCA_913045935.1 uncultured Chloroflexota bacterium
ATCTTTTGCTGTACTAGTGTGGTTACCGACCATTTTTAGTGCAGCTTTTTCGTTGATTGTTAAAATGGGAAATCCACAGCATGCTCTGCTTCCAGAATATTCAGTTGGTTTTGCTCCCACCCATTCTGTTAGATCTTCCAGGCAAGTTTCTCTTTCGGGGTATTCATAAAATTTTAGTGCCTTACTAGGTCTTACTAGATAACATCCATAAAAAGGAGCTAGATTTAAACCGTCAAGTTTTCTTTTTACCAAAGACTTAAATTTTTTCTCACCAATTTCTTCAACAATGATCCATAAAAGATGACGGGTAGGTGTTTTACCTGTATATTCTAATCCTTCTTCTTTTAGTGTTTCATTGATTTGGGCTCTATATTCTTCATTTTCTAGTCTCTGTTCGGCTTGAGACATAACTCCTTGACAAGTACTACAAATAGTTAGGATTGGCAAGTTTTGTTTTTCGGCCAATGCAATATTTCTTGCATTAAGTGTATCTCCTAGTAATTGATTTTTTTCTTGCAGCACACCTGCTCCAGTACATGAAGCAGATTCCATTGCTTTTTCATCAAGTTCTATCCCTAAAATTTCTGCTACCTTAATAGTTGAAGTGTATAATTCTGGAGCTGCCCCTTTGGCAACGCATCCAGGAAAAAAAGCAAATTTCATTATTTTTTCTCCAATTTTTTAAATATATTTTTTAACTTGTCTTTATTTTTTATTGAGTGAGATAAAAAGGGAGGTCTTTTTCCTGCTAATTGAGCAGCTATGGCCAAAGGTAATAGCTTAATAAGTTCTATTATATTGAAGAAACCTTTAGTTTTCAGAATCAAAAGTGTTTCATTCAATATTCCGGAGCTTTTAATTAAACTAGTAAATGCGTTCGCATGCCTTGCCCCGTAACCTTTATTCATTTTCTTTTTTAAAGAATTAGCCCTCATTGCCATAATTCTATCCATAGGGTCGACATCCTTAGGACATACCTCGACACATTGCATACATCTTGTACAATCCCATATTCCACCGTCTTCAACTAAATTTTCAAGCCTTTCAGTTTCTGTGTCATCTCTTGGATCAGCAACAAATCTGTAAGCTTTAGCAAGAGCCGCAGGACCTAGGAAATTATCTTTAACTTCTAAAACTGTACAATCTGATACACACGCTCCACACATGATGCAATTCATAACACCCACTAAATGAACCATATCTTCATTAGGTGCTATGTATTCAGCTTCAGGAGCTTCTTCTTCGGGCTTTAGATAGGGATCTACCGCGTGCATTTTATCCCAAAAAGGCTTGAAGTCTGCAGTTAGGTCAGTAATAACAGGCATGTTACCTACTGGCTCTACTGTAACTTTATTATCCTTTAGTACTGATGTTAATTTTGTTTTACAAACTAATTTTGCCTGTCCATTAACTCTCATTGCGCAGGAACCACAAATTGAAGCTCGACAAGCACATCTAAGAGATAAAGTTCCATCCATTTGCTCTCTGATTTTTATAAGAGCGTCAAGAACTGTAAACCAATCTTCAACTTCAACATTATAATCTTGATAATAGGGTTTATTGTTATCAACTTCAGGGTCTTGCCTTCTAATTGTTATTTGTACTATTTCTTTTGCAGTTTGTACCATTAATATTTCCTTATTTCAGGTTTCCAATCAGTGATTTTGACATCAGAGGTATAGAATTTTGGATTCCCGTTTTCATTTTTAACATGAGTATGTTTCAACCAATTCGCATCGTCTCTTTCTGTCATATCTGTTCTATAGTGTGCGCCTCTACTTTCTTTTCGCTGTTCGGCACCAATACACATAGTGAGAGCTACATCTAGCATATATTTCAATTCCAGATTAAATATAAGATCAGTATTAAAGACTTTTCCTTTATTGTCAATTGAAGTATTTGGATATCTGTCTAAAAGTTCTGATATTTTATTTTTTGCCATTTCAATACTTGCAGTGTCTCTGTATACACCGATTCCTGAGGTCATAGCAATTCCCATTTCATTTCTAAGAGTTGCAGATCTTTCACCATTTGATCTGTCTACTATATTTTTTATTCTTTCAGTTTCGTTTTTTAGTTCAACGTTGCTAGTCGAGTGTGATTTAACTGTTGATATATATTCGATTGCTGCTCTTGCTGATCTTCTTCCGAATACAATAGTATCTAGGAGAGAATTTGCACCCAGCCTGTTTCCACCATGAACACTAACATTGGCGCATTCTCCGGCTGCATACAAACCAGGGATATCTGTTGCCCCTGACGAGTCTGTTTTGATTCCACCCATTATGTAATGCATTGTTGGTTTTACTTGGATTGGCTGTTCGGCTAGGTCTATATCTCTAAATTCAGTGGCCACCTCTTGTAAGTATCCAAGTCTTTCTTCAATTTTTTCTCTTCCTAAATGCCTAAGGTCAAGAAGGACGCATCCATCCACTCCTCTACCTTCGTCTATTTCGGTTTGCTCTGCCCTAGAAACAACATCTCTTGATGCAAGTTCTAGATATTCGGGCGCATATACTTTCATAAATCTGTCACCTTCCGAATTAAGGAGATATGCTCCTTCTCCTCTTGCACCTTCAGAAAGCAGAATTCCATTTCCTGCAAGCCCCGTTGGGTGGTACTGTATCATTTCCATGTCCATTAATGATGCACCTGCGTCGTAAGCTAAGGCCAAACCATCTCCTGTACAAATTAAAGCATTTGTTGAAGGTTCGAAAATTCTTCCTGCCCCTCCAGTAGCTAATATGACTGATTTAGCTTTTATGATTTCTAATTTACCTGTGTGCATGTCCATTGCAACAACGCCTCTGCATACACCATCTTCTATTATTAATTTGGTTACAAACCATTCTTCATAGACTCTAGCATTTTGCTTGACTGTTTGTTCATATAGAACGTGAAGCATTGCTGAACCTGTAATAGCTCCAACAAAAAAAGTTCTTGCTACAGATTGCCCTCCAAATCTTCTTGTGCCTAGCTTTCCGTCTTCGCCTCGGCTGAAAATGACACCCATATTTTCTAATTCAATTAAATTTTCGCCAGCTTCTTGACACATGATTTCAACTGCATCTTGATCTGCAAGATAATCACTCCCTTTGATTGTGGAAAAGGCGTGGTCTTTCCAATCGTCACCTCTGTCTGTCAGAGCAGCATTAATACCACCTTGTGCAGCACAAGAATGGGATCTTACTGGGTGAACTTTAGATAGAATGGCAGTATTTTTGCCAGCTTCTATACTCTCTAAAGCAGCTCTTAATCCGGCTAAGCCAGCTCCTACAATTAAAACATCATGTTCGTACATTTAGCCTCACAGTGTGTTGTTGATATATTATAAAAATACAACGAATATGTTATCATTTTTCAATTTATTTTCAATTTAACATTTTAATTATTCCATGCTAAATCAAAAATATTTAGGAATTATCAAGGATTTTAGCTAATGTTTTTAGAAATAGTTTTCAATTTATTTTCAATTGATTTTAATAAATTATCAAATGAATCTTGAAAAAGCTTAACCCCGTCATCTTGAAGAGATTGTGTTATTTGGTTTAAATCGATTTTATATTCATCAAGTTTTTCTAATTGTTTTTGTATATAAGAGGCGTCCCAACCAGTGTAATTTTTAGGTTTACCATTTTTAGTAAATTCATGGATGGTTTCCATAGGAATTGTATTGATTGAATTTGGTGCAACTAATTCATCCACATATAATGTACTAGAATAATTTTGATTTTTTGTGCTTGTGCTTCCCCATAGTGGTTTTTGAATATAATTTGAATTTTTATCATTAAATTTTTTTAAAAAATTTATGTAAGCCAATTGGGAGTTGTATATAGCGGTTTTTCCAAGAATATCAGATTTCTCTTTGTATTTTGTTATTTGTTCATCGACAGCAGTGTCAACTCTACTCACAAAAAATGAAGCTACTGAAAATGAGTTTTCTTTTGATGAATTTTTCATTGCACCTCTTATGAAAGATTCGGAAACATCGGTGTAATGTGATTGGTTAAACATTAAGGTAGCATTAGTTTTAATTCCCATTTCAGTCAATGTTTCTATTGCAGTGACTCCTTCTGTTGTTGCCGGTACCTTAATTAAAACATTTGGCATATTTATTTTAGTACTAAGATGAATAGCTTGCTCTATTGTTTTGTCCGAATTGTATGCCAAATAAGGTGACACTTCTATGCTGGCATATCCATCTAACTTTGAAGAAGATTCATAAGTTGGTAAAAGAAGATCAGCGGCATTTTTTATATCTTTTATGCTTATCTCTTCAAGAATTTGATATGCTGATATTAAAGGATTCTTTTTTGCTAGAATTTCTATATCCTTATCGTATGAATCAGAGTTTGATATTGCTTTTTCAAAAATTGAAGGATTACTTGTTAATCCTGAAATCCCATTGTCAATTAATGATTTAAGTTCACCGGATTCAATAATATCTTTACTTATATAATCAATCCAAATAGATTGTTTGTTTTGTTTTAATATTTCAATGTTATTCATTAATTTGTATTTTATTTAGTATTTTGTTCATATGATAATTCAAAGATATTCCTCTAGTCAAAGCAAAGAATAGATAAGCTATCCAAACTCCATAGTTACCCCAAAAATTTGTAATAGAGAATATTGCTATAAAATAAACAATAGCAGAAATAATCATTGTATCTCGCATTTCTTTTGTTTTGAGCATTCCTGAAAAAGCACCATCAAGTTGAAATGACCATGCAGATAAGATTGGCAGAAATCCTACCAAATAAATATATTTATAACTTTCCATTCTAACTGATTCTATATCTGTTAATGCATTAATCAAGTGATTCCCAAAAATTAGGAATATTAAACTGAATAGTAGGGCAGTCATAATTCCAGATAAAAATGCATTTTTGTAAATTTTTTTAAGTCTATAGATGTTTTTTTCAGCAAAACTTTCACCAATCAGGGGCGATGAACCAAGTGTTGGACCATCTATTGTTAAATAAGAAACACTGATCATTTGCAAAAACAAACCATAAGTAGCCAATATAGTTGAACCTAAGTTTGTTGAAACATAAGTTCCCACAATATAGATTGATTGAAGCATAAATGTTCTTACGAATAAATTTAGGAAAGATTTACCTAGAAATAAGATTTCTAATTTTGATAGAAATCCAATAAAAAATTTTATTTTCAAATCTTTGAGTGTTATTACTACTTGGAATATTAAAAATACTAAAGTTAGCCATTGCGAGATAACAGTAGAGTAAGCTATTCCTGTTAATTTTAAATCGTAATGATAAGTGAAAATGTATATTGATAAAATATGAGATATTCCTAACACACTCCAAATTTGAAATATTTTCTTTGGTTTTTTTATACCAAGAAACCATGAGCTTGATGACACAATAATTAGTTGAGGAGCTATTCCTAAAATACTTATCGAATAATAATCTTTTGTTAAATTCTCAATTATGGGATTTTGATCATAAATATACGAATATAGATTCCATAGGCTAGATTGAAAAATTATGATTATGATTGAAGCTATTATCATAAACGTAATACTGGTATTTAAGATTTTTAAAATTTTATTTTTTTCATTGAGTCCTTTTTTTTGTGAAGTGAATCCAGTGATTGCCATCCCAACTGATCCGAATATCCAATAAAAAGGGTGTATTATACTATTACCATAAGCTAGGGAAGCAAGAAAATTTTCGTTTTCAAGATGTCCTGCAACATATGTGTTTAAGATACCAATAACAGGTTGCCATAGAGATCCTAGAATGAATGGAAAAGCTATTTTCCATATTAATTTTGTATCCTTTGTATTTATATCAGTAATCATGTGTAAAATTTAAAATGGTGGAGACGGGGGAGAGTCGAACTCCCCGTCCAGAAAACACTCGGTCTAGAGTATCTACAGGTTTATCTGATTGATATTAAACTTGAAGACTTCAATCAGAAAGAGTTTTTCAAGCTTTTCCGATTAAATTTCTTCTCTGAATTATCGGGCTTTCAGAGTTATACCCCGAATTTCGTCATCATATTATTCTCTCGGGGGAAAAATAATATAATGTAGCAGTAATTAAGCTGCTAAAGCTAACTGTTTATTGTCAGTTAATTTTTTCCATTTTTTTACGAGTTTTATGGTCCTCGACCTGCAACCCTGCCTCATAAATTCCCTGTCGAAACCGCGCGTCCCCATTTATTAGCCAAAATATAGTATGTTAAAAGATATGTGAGGTCAATATGCTTAATTACTGAATAACGTAATTATTTGTATTGTTTGTTGAAAAAAATGGTAGTAAGGTTTGATAATATTCGAGGATAACTATTGGCTAATACGGATAAAAAAATTTCTGATATATCAACTATTGACTATTTTGCTTCGTTAAAATATCCCGATTTCTTAATGATGTGGCTTGCTAGCTTATTTGCAGGTTCTTCTTACTGGGCATTGATTGTTGTAAGGGGTTGGGTTGTTTATCAAGTATCTGATAGCAACATGTTAGTGGGATTAGTTACATTTGCCGCCATGATTCCAAGAGTTTTGGTAACTCCATTTATTGGTTATTTGTCAGATAAATTTCAAAGAAGAAGAATATTACAAATAATGTTCTTGATTAATTTTTCTCATAATCTAGGTTTAAGCATATTGTATTTCTTAGATTTTATTTTGCCTTGGCATTTAGTATTTCTTGCACTTTTGCAAGGTTCTGCAAGAGCTGCTCAAATGCCTTCTGCACAATCACTTGTGCCAAATATAGTACCAAAAGAAAAATTATTGAATGCTGTGGCTTTGAATATGTCTACCGTTCATGCTACTCGATTGTTAGGTCCATTAGCAGTTGCTCCGTTTTTGACTTGGGTAGGAAGTGGTGACAATGGTTTAAACGGAACAGATATAGCATTTTTTATATGTACAGGTTTTTACGCATTTAGTTTTTTGTTTTCTTTATTCATAAAAAACAAATCTACAGGAAAAATGAGCTCAGAATCTTTTATGGTTAATTTAGTTGAAGGGTTGAAATTTGTACATACCACAAGGCCATTTTTAGTAATCATAGGGATCACTACTCTACATTGTTGTTTAACAATGTCTTTTGAATCTGTTTTACCATTTTTTTCAGTAAACAAACTTAATGCTGAAGGTGGGGCAGTAAGTTATTTGATGATGTGCGTGGGAATAGGTTCTTTAATAACATCATTGATATTAGCAGGTACGGCCGATGAAAAATTCAAAGGTAAGTTATTTTACATATTTGCATTAATCAGTGGAATAGCCCCTATTCTACTAGCTTTCTCGTCGCAATTATACTTATCATTGCTTGCCACGGTTTTAATGGGCTTTGGGCAAGCAGGTTTTATGATAATTGTTCATACAATAATACAGATAATGTCGCCAGACTATGTAAGAGGAAGAATTGCAGGTGTGTATTCTATGTATGTTGGTGGAAGCATGGCTTTCTTTAATTTTTTAAATGGACTTACAGCAGATTATATAGACCCAGGTTTTTCAATTGCTTTTCAAGGTATGATTTTTGCTATAATTGTATTATGGACACAACGTAAAGAGGATGTTTTGATTTCGGTATATAATGGGAAATCCAATGAATTATCTAAGTATAGTAAGCAATATAATATATAAAAGGGAGTTTTTTGATGAATGAATCTGATTGGATAAAATACAGAAATCAGTTTAAAACTTTTGAAAAAGTAAATTATTTAAATACTTGTTCCCTAGGATTGCTTTCTGATGAAGGAAGAACTTCTTTGATGGAATACATCGATACTTGGACAAGGATGGGAGCTTCTGCTTGGTATTCTGATTGGATTGAAAAAACTAATTCTTTAAAACAAGAATATGCTAAATGTATAAATGCAGATTTTGATGAGATTGCTATTTTACCAAGCGTATCTGCTGCTATCGCAGTGATATTATCTTGTATTAATCCAAAAAATGACGATGAATTATTAACATCTGAGTTAGATTTCCCAACAATTGCGCATAATTTTAAAGCATTAGAACAAAAAGGAAATGGTAAAGCAATTATTGTTGAATCCGAAGATAAAAAATTTGTTGATACAACTAAGTTTATTTCAAAAATCAATTCAAAAACAAAATTAGTGGCAACTAGCAGAGTGTTTTTTTTAAGTGGATTTATAAATGATTATGAAAAAATAATGTCATCGACCAAACAACATGATGCTCTGTTTTTTTTAGATGATTATCAGGCTACAGGGCAATTACCGATCGATGTAAAAGATAAAAATATAGATATTATGATTTCTGGTGGATTGAAGTGGTTATTGGGCGGTTCAGGTATAGTTTATATGTATATAAATAAAAACTTACATCAAAAACTTGAGCCTTCAGTCACAGGATGGTTTTCGCATAAAAGACAATTTGAATTTGACCCTCACACTATTGAGTTTTCTGATACCGCATCAAGATTTGAGACTGGTACCCCAGCTATTAGTTCAGTGTACCCAGCAATAGAAGGATTAAAATTAGTGAATGAAATAGGTGTAGATAACATTCGTAAACGAACTTTGCACCTTACTCAATTATTAATTAATGGATTATTGGAATTAGGTTTTGATATTAAATTACCTGGAAATCTTAATGATCATGCAAGTATAACTATGGTTTCATGCACTGATCCATCTGTAGCAGTTGATATTTTAAAAAACAATAATATAATTGTTGACCAAAGACCTGGTTCAGTTAGAATTTCTCCATTTTTTTATAACACAGAAGACGATATCAACCATTGTGTAAGCGTAATGTCAGGCATAAAAAGCAACAATCCTGAATTGTTTTAAACTTTACGATTAGTATTAGTTTTATTATTCCAATAAAATAAAACTAAAATGAATAGTATTACAAAAATAATTCCTATATAGTTTGAAATTTCCAATGAAACTTCAAGAATGTTTTTTATATTTTCACCAAAAAAATAGCTTAAGATTCCAATTATTGAATATCTGAATGTTCTTCCTAATACAGAAAATATGCTAAATCTTTTTAAACTGTATTTTACAAATCCTGTTACCCATGCAATTATTTTATATGGGATAAATGTTATTGCACAAATCAATATAATCAAATCGCCTCGAATTTCAAATTGCTTGTTAGCTTTTTCAAATTGATTTTGATTTATAAATTTATGAATCAAACTTGTATGTTTTTTATAGATTTTGTCAGCACAAATATAACTCACCAGTCCTCCTAAATAACTTGAAAATACGCATACAAATATGAATAGAAATAAATATTCAGGATGATAAGCGATGGAGAATATAATTAGAGGATCAGGAGGTATTGGACTAAATACTGAATCAGTAAAAGAAATTATAATAATAGTTAATATCCAAACATATACTGGTAGGTTAATTAATTTTTCAAAGATTAATTCAATTAATTCTGTAAAAATCATGACAATTTTATTTTTAGATCAAATTGTTTATTTTTAAATTTAGATTTAATATTAAACGACTTAGTATTCAATAAATTATGATTTGAATAAACTTGAATTTTATTTTCAGAATTTTCCACTTCTATTTTTAAATCTTTATCTAATTTTACAATTCCATTCATAAGTGTATTGTGAGATCTATATAAATTAGCTGCTTCTTCTATTTCTATTTTTTCAAAAGAGATTTTTTGACCAGGATTACTTTGTACTAATTTTGGTATGTCTACTGATGATATGGTTGCGATTTTTGGATAGCCCCCAGTAGTTCCTCTGTCATGAAGTAAAACAATAGGTTGGCCATCTCCCGGAATTTGTATTGAACCTAAAGCTCCCCCTTCAGAGATAATGTCTGATTTAGATTTGTGTTTTATACTTGGCCCATTTAATCTAAATCCAATTCTATTTGATTGAGGACTTATTTCATAATCAGATTGCAAGAATTTTTTAATATTATTCGAATTAAAAAAATTATCATGCGGCCCTAAAATTACTCGAAGAGAAAATTTTGTATTTCTATTTATATAATGTTTTGTGTAATCAAAATTATTTGATAATGGAGGTAGGTTTGTTTTTATTTCTTTAAACTTTATTTTATCTTTTGTATTTAATTGGAGCCCTTTGTTATGCCCGCCAATTTGTAGACTAGTATTTGTTGAATAACTACCCATTGTTTGGCCAAGATCAAAAGTGTTATGAAATAAAATATACGACCTTACACCCCAATCCATTTTTCCAAAACTTAGGATAGAATTTTTTTTCACGAACTGCGGTGTCCACATATTAATTTTTTTCTCGTTTATCATTGGATTGCTTTGAGCACCTGTTATGCAAATCCATTCAGAAGAGTTGAATTTTATTTTAGGTCCTATTAAGGTGGTTTCTATTCCAGGATTGTTAATATCATTTCCTAATATAAGATTTCCAATTTTAAACGCTGTTTGATCTAGGGCGCCACTTGTTGGTACTCCGAATTGCTGGTATTCATATCTACCTAAATCTTGTATAGTGCTAAAAATGCCAGGTTCTAGAATAGTTATTGAGGATTTATTTTGTGTCGATTTCATTTATTTCAACTTTGAATTTATTATGTTTAATTAATTCTTCGATGCTTTGATATTCTTTCATACTTTTTAAGGGTTTGAACCTAATATAATCACCTGGATTAACTAATACAGGAGGATCTCTTTCAGGGTCAAATAATTTAACAGGGGTTCTACCTATGATTTGCCAACCACCAGGTGTTGGTGACGGGTAAATACCAGTCTGAGTTTCAGCAATTGCCACAGATCCAGATGGTATTTTAGTTCTAGGATTTTTTAGCCTAGGTGTATTTAATTTTTTAGATAACCCACCAAGATATGGAAAACCAGGACTGAAACCAATTGCATATACCAAATAGTTAGTTGAAGTATGTATATCTATGACTTCTTTTTTTGATAGCTTGGTATGATTGATAACATTTTCCAGATCTGGGCCAAATTTATTACCATAAAGAGTAGGAATAGTAATAACATTGCTATTTGTATTTTCCTGAGTATTACTCATATTTTCAAATTCTTCCAATATCGTTTTTTTTAAGTTAAAGAATTCTATTGATAAAGGGTCATAGTAAATCAACAATCCTTTATATGCAGGAATAATTTGAGTTATCCATTTATAATTTTTTTGTACTAAAGTTTGAGCAAAATTATGAACCTTGGCATTGATTTCAGGATGTATCGACTCACCAAGATCAATTACTATAGCACAATCTCCTGCTAGCTTTATTTCTGGTCTAGAAAATAATTTATTCATTAACAATATCTTTAAGTTTAACTATTTCAATACCTTGATTCTTAAATTCGGTATTTAAATTTTTTGCCATTTCAACGGCTCCTGGAGTGTCTCCATGAAGACAAATTGTATCAGCTTCGTATTCAATTATACTTCCATCAATAGCTTCTACTTTCCCGTCTTTGATCATTTTTATACTTCTTTCCACAACAGTATCTGGATCATGGATTACTGACCCTTCTTTTGATCTCGATACTAAAGTCCCATCTGGTTCTACTGCTCTATCTGCAAATACTTCTAAACCTACTTTTAAACCCATAGATTTTGCTATTTCTGCCCATTTAGAACCTGATAGTAGTACTAAAATTAAATCAGGATCCACATAAAGCACAGCGTCACAAATTGCTTTTGCTGTATCTTCATTGACTAGTGCTTGGTTATATAAAGCACCGTGAGGTTTTACATGTTGTAATTTTCTGTTTTGTAAAAATGCTGACATTGCTCCAATTTGATAAATCACATCGTTTTTTATCTCTTCATATGAAGCAGATATTGGTCTTCTACCAAAACCAACAAGGTCATTAAAACTTGGATGAGCTCCGATTTCTACGTCATTTTCTATAGCAAGATCTACAGTTGTTTTCATCCAATTTGGATCTCCTGAATGAAAACCACAAGCTACGTTAGCAGAAGTTATATATTTGATTACTTCTTCATCCATTCCTAATTTATGCATTCCAAAGCTTTCGCCCATATCACAGTTGAAATCTATTTTTTTTGTCATGTTTACTCCATTAATTGTTGGTTGAATTTTTAAATTAAAACTAATAGACTTTTTGAGATTGTTTAGAATATTCTATATCTATTAATTATAATATTTAATTAATAAACATATCAAACAGGAGAGAAAAAATTAATACCGAAACCATAAATACAGCTTTAAACCTTACTATTTTTGGGATAGCAATTTCATTTATTCTACTAAGCGTTTTAATTATTTTTATAACTTTAATTAAATTTATTGAAACTAAAATAAGTAAAATTAACTTGAAAAAAAACGATCCTAATTATAAAAAAGTCTTAGCTGCTTCTGTTGCGGTGTCTATTGTTGAATCTGAATTACAAAATTTTAAATAAACGGAGATATATTGGATTTATTTAACGATTGGATAACAACCACAGGTATATATAATTTGACCTGGGAGAATTTGGCAATGTTTGCTGTTGCGTTCTTTTTTATGTATCTTGCAATAAAGAAAAATATGGAATCATACGAATTGCTACCAATTGGATTAGGTATTATAATTGCCAATTTACCTTTAGCTGGAATGGCAACCTTTGATAGCTCTACTAGTGTTCATCAATCGTCCGGAATATTTGGCGTAATTTTTTATTATACTCTTTCGTTTTGGAATATTTTGCCACCTATAATTTTCCTTGGACTTGGTGCAATAACTGACTTTTCACCTTTGATTAATAACCCCAAAACTTTATTACTAGGCGCAGCTGCACAAATTGGGATTTTTGTATCATTTTGGGGAGCTTCACTTACAGGCCAATTTTCTTTAAAAGAAGCAGCTTCAATTGGCATTATTGGAGGAGCTGATGGTCCAACAACTATATTTTTAACTTCTAGTTTGGCTCCAGATCTTTTGGGAATTACTGCTGTAATTGCCTATTCGTACATGGCAGCAGTGGCATTTATACAGCCACCAATTATGAAACTGCTAACGACAAAATCTGAAAGAGCTATAATTATGAAAGATCTAGGGCCAGTGAATAATAAGCTGAAAATTTTATTTCCTAATATAGCAATGTTTTTAATAATTTTGGTTGTGCCAAGATCTGCTCCTTTGATTTCTATGTTTATGATAGGAAACATATTGAAAGAAAGTAATGTAGTGCCAAGACTTGTTGATGCAGCTAGTAATGAATTAATCAATCTATCAACAATATTTTTAATGATAACTATAGGAACTCAGTTGAATGGCCCAGAAGTAATTAATATCAAAACTTTATTGATTCTTGGATTAGGTCTTGTAGCTTTTGCAGTTGGATCGGGAACGGGAATTATTTTAGCTAAATTTATGAATTTATTTTTAAAAGAAAAAATAAATCCACTAATAGGTTCAGCTGGAGTTTCTGCTGTGCCTATGGCAGCACGAATTTCTCATCATATTGGACAAGAAGAGAACCCAAACAACTTTCTTCTTGCCCATGCTATGGGGCCAAACGTTGCAGGTGTAATTGGTTCTGCTGTGATAGCAGGCTTGTTTTTATCACTACTTAATTAATTTGTTATGAAAAAAGATTTGAAAGTAAATATTGATGGCACAAACTATGATGTTGAAGTATTTTTAGATGATAATTTAAATATTTCATCTGTGAATGTCAATGGAGAGGTTGTAGATATTGAAAGTATTGGACAAATTTCAGATTCCGAACTCAATAGTAGTAATGTTAGTGCTAAATCAATCAAATCATCAAAGAAAACTAACCCTATTTCTACACAAAACGTTGTAGCTAATGATATTTTAGCTCCTATGGCTGGTACAGTTTTAAAAGTAGAAAAACAGATTGGAGATGAAGTTAGGGAAGGTGATTTGTTATTTGTTGTTGAATCAATGAAAATGGAACAAATGATTGTTTCTGATTATTCTGGAAAAGTTAGAGAAATAGCAGTGAAAATTAATGATCAAATATCTGCAGGAGATGTTTTGTTGAAATTTGAAAATTTCCAGAATTCTGAAAATAATACAATTTCAAATTCAACTGACAATACCCAAAATGTACTAGATTCAAATACGGAAATCAAATCACCTATGGCTGGAGTTATTTTAAGACTTGAAAAAAAAGCTGGTGAAAAAGTAAGTAAAGGAGAATTAGTTGTAGTTATGGAATCTATGAAAATGGAACAGATGGTTAATTCAGATGTGGATGGAGAAATTGAATCTGTTCTTGTTTCTATCAATGAACAAGTGCTTGCCGGTCAAGTTTTAGTTAGTATCAAGTAAATATTATTAAGATATTTTTTCCCACTCTTTTTCAATAATTTTAATTCGATTATTTATTTGAGTTAATTTTTTGTTTACTTCTATGAAATCTGTATTTGAATTTTGTGTTTTGTCTAATAATATTTTTTGTTGATCGTAAAGATTGTCTAATTCAATTTCTAGGTTTTTAATTTTATCATCTATTATTTTTTGCGTTGCTCTTTCATCAGAATTTTGCTTTCTTTGTAATTTTTTAAAATTCGTGTTTTTAGTTTTTTTATTTATAGCAGGTTTTATTTTTTCATTTTTTGTTTTTGATAAAAAATAGTCATAATTACCGTAATATCTTGTGATTCTATTTTTATCAACATGGACTATATCTGCATTAATGTTTTTAATAAATGTAATATCGTGACTAACTATACAAAATGTTCCTTCATAATTTTTTAATAAATCTTCTAATTTAATTCTTCCATCTATGTCTAAATGAGTTGTAGGTTCGTCTAATAACAAAAAATTTGGAGGGTTAGTAAATAACTTAGCAAAAGATAGTCTTATTTTCTCACCTCCACTAAGAACTTGAGTTTTTTTATTTATATCTTCTTTGTCAAAACCAAAATTTCCAAGTATTTTTCTTAATTCGTTGTCTGATGCAGTAGTGTTATAAGCTATTGTGTCAAATACTGTTACATCTGGTTGTAGAACTTCACCAAATTCTTGAGATTGATACCCTTTGACTACATTATGTCCTAAAGTAATATCACCTTTATTTAATTTTAATTTTTCACACAATATTTTTAGTAGTGTGGTTTTTCCGGCACCATTAGCTCCAATAAAAGCATATTTTTCATTTTTATTTATTTCAAAATTGATATCTTCTAACACTGTTTCATTTTCTGAGTATCCAAATGAGCCATTAGTAATTTTTAGTATATGTTTTCCAGACTTTGGAGGTGTTGGTATTTCAAAATTAGAACTTTGATTTGTTTTTGTAGTTTCTATTTCTTCTAATTTTTCTAACATCTTAATTCTGCTTTGTACTAATGAAGCTTTTTTGCTGTTATATCTAAATCTATCAATAAATTTTTGGATTTCGGCTCTTTGTCTGTTTAGATTTTTTTCTTTATTTTCTAAATGTATAGAACGTTCTTTTTTTTCTTTGATAAAATAATCATAGTTGCCTTCATATCTTGTGGCTAATGTATTACTTATCTCTATAGTTTTATTTGTTAAAGTATTTAAAAGATATCTATCGTGCGATATCATTAACATAGTGCCATTGTAATTTTCTAAATATTTTTTGAGCCATTCTATAGCTGGTAGATCAAGGTAATTTGATGGCTCGTCTAACAAAAGAAGTTCTGGGTCTGAGATAAGTAACCTCGCAAGTTCAGATCTCATTTTCCATCCACCACTAAATAGTTTGAAAGGTTTATCAAAATCTGAATCTTTAAAACCTAAACCAGATAAAGCAGTTTTCGCTAAGTATTCTAAGTCATAGCCACCTAAATTTAAATATTGTTCATTAAGCTCACTTAACAATTGGATTTGCGATTTATTTTTCGGGTTTTTTTCCAAATTTTTTGATATGAGGTTAATATTGTTTTGTATAGATTTAATTTCATCATTTATCTGTTGTGTATATTCTAGTACTGATTCATTAGTGTAAGATAATTCTACATTCTGATGCATATAACTTGATTTAATATTTTTTGGAACTGTGACAGTACCACTAGTAGGCTCAAATTCATAATTTATTAAGTTAAACAAAGTTGATTTCCCTTGACCATTTGGCCCTACAACACCTATTTTTTCTTGTTTATTTATTTGAACATTAATTTCTTTTAGTACATCTTGAGTGCCAAAATTAACACTTACATTTTTAAAACTAATCATTTATTTATTTGTAATTTTATTAGATAGAATTATAATTGATATGTTATAGAATACAGAATGTTATTATTTTAATAAATATAATTGAGGATTATGAAAATGCAAAATCAAACCTTACAAAAATATATATCAGAAATAATAGGTACTTATATATTAGTATTTATTGGCACAGCGTCTGTAGCTACTGCTTTATACATAGGAGTCTTAGTAGGGATTTTTCAGGTGGCTATTTTATGGGGAATTGGATTAGCTATTGCAATATTTGCTACGGCTCCACATTCAGGAGCACATCTTAATCCTGCCATAACTATAGCTTTGTATATTTTAAGGAAAAATAGTATGGATTTTTTTGAGATGCTTGGATACATTGGATCTCAATTTTTAGGAGCGATATTAGCAGGATTGTCAGTTTTGATAATCTTTGGTCCATTTATAAACAGATTTGAATCTTTGAACAGTATTGTTAGAGGAGAAAAAGGTAGTGAACTTACTGCTAGTGCATTTGGAGAATATTTTCCTAACCCTGATGTTTTGCCACATGAAACTGGTGCTGATTTAGTTACTTCTTTTCATGCATTGGGAATTGAAGCATTTGGAACTGCTATTTTGGCTTTTGTTATTTTTATGTCTCTTGACCCTAAAAGTATTTTACATAAAACCAATGGCCTTGCGCCAATTATTATTGGACTAACATTAACTCTACTGATTAGTTTGTTTGGCTCTATAACTCAAGCTGGATGGAACCCTGCAAGAGACTTTGGCCCAAGATTAGTTGCATTTTTTGCGGGTTGGGAAAAAATAGCAATTCCAGGTCCAAATAACGGATTTTGGATATATATAATTGGACCAATTATAGGAGCTCCAATTGGAGGATTGTTGTATGATAAATTACTTAAAATATCTGATAAAAAATGATTTTTTATCTTAGTTTTTTTTAGCCGGATGTAATAATAGTAACTGAATACTAAAATCTTCAATAATATATATTGAGAATTTGATTGATACTCCAAGAAAAACAAGTGTGAAAAAACTTAAAGATATTCCCACTACAAATGGCATATAAATTTCGCGAATTGACCATAATTTATCTATTAATCTATTAAACATATTAAATTAAATTTTTGTTAATAATTCTCTAAATTGATTTGCTCCGTGCCTAACATGTTGTTCCCAATCACTAACACCTGTGGAATTTAAGTTATCAGTTATATATTTAAAAGATATAAATGGGATTTTATATAAATATGAAACTTTTGCTAATGCATAAGCCTCCATATCAATTACAGAAATTTTTTCATTGTAAGTCTTTTCTATGTCTAAAAAATTATCTTCAAATTTAGTTACAAACTTATCTCCTGAGGCGCAAATATAATTTTTCTTTATAGGATTTTTATTTTCAGATTTAAAATTTAATATCACAGGAGGTTCATTTTGTTCATATTGGTCAAATTCAAATGCAGTTTGCCCTGGATTCAATCCAAATTCCTTCAAATACATATCATGTTGAATAAATCGAGTACAATCAACTATTTCTCCAATTTTCAGATCCTTACTGCCTGCGGTACCGTAATTTAATATATAAGATGGTAATTTATTCATTGATTCTAATTTTCTTGTTAAATTATATGCAGCATTAACTTTTCCTACACCTGTATAAATAAGTTCACAATTGTCAGGAATTTCTTCCTGAAATTCAATTTTTAATGCAACTGTAATTAAAATGTTATCTTTCATCTTCGGTATTTTTTATTGGAATATAGCCAATTGTGTTTTTGGCATGATTTATATCCCAAAATCTCCAAGTATTGTTTGATACGCCGTATATAATCTCTGATTTGATATTAGTGGCAGATATTGACTTGTCAATTAATTGAACTAAATCTTCATGATATAGCAATGTTGCAAAATGTCTAATATCATTTTTTGGAGAATTATCTTTGATTACAGTACCTATTCTTAATGAAATAGATTGTAGGTTATGATGTTCGAAGTAGTACCTAGCAGTTGCTTCACCAAACGCTTTTGAAATACCATAATATGAATCAGGCCTGACAGGA
>CAJWSY010000024.1 GCA_913045935.1 uncultured Chloroflexota bacterium
ACAACGAGATAAAGAACAGCAAGAAAAAGAAGAACAGGAACAACGAGATAAAGAATTAGATCAAGAACCATCTACTGGTGACCCAAGAAAAGATGAAATAAACAGATTCAAAAGAATTGTAAATGAAAATACAAGTCCTGCTTGTAATATTTATGGGATAGCTCCTTGTCCAAAATGGCCTAATTTTGTTAAAACAAAACCTGATAAGAATAAACTCCCGATATATAAAGAAACGTCATGTGAAGGAGAATTTAATAATTCAGAATACTTACTTAAGACTCAAAACAAAGAATATATAGATTGCCTAATCAATGCTAGTAAATCTAATGCTGAACCCTATGTTATTCAAGGAAGTAAAATGGATCCCAGGGTAAAAGAAGCAGTGATTGAAGCTCAAAAATATGGAGCAGAAATACTAGGAAATTGGGGACCTATTTTAAATGTATTCGTAAGGTACGGGGAACCAGATTTAGAATATGTGGCTACACAAGAATGTTTATACAGAGAAAAATACGGAGCACAGGATTTCAATAGTTGTTATGAATATCAATATTGGTACTATAGGACTTTTGACGACTGTTGCGGTGCTATGCATGGTACACCTATTCCACTAGCACCTGTGAGATTCCAATCAATGACATATAATGGACCAGATAAGCAATATGAAAGTGGAGAAATACGTAAATCCACTTTACATGAATATGTACATGTGTGGCAAAGCGCATTCAAAGTTCATCCACATGAAACTCGTTGCTCAGATGAGGAAAATAAGTTGTGTGAATTAGGCAATGGACCATTATGGCTAGAAGAAGGGTCTGCTGAATATTTTGCAGTTTATTTTGCTGAAAAAAAAGGTTGGTCAAATTTAAAAACAGTTCTTACTGAAAAATTAGCAAGTGCACAAAATGCATATCAAAAATGGGGTTTTACTTTAAAAAATTCACACCAAAGAGCAGATAAGGACAAACTTGACGAACACGAATGTAATTGCGGAGGCGCAATAATGTATGACATGGGAATTTGGGGAGTAGCATGGCTTGTTTATCAAAATAAAACATATAAGGGTTTCATAAATGATTTTTATCCTAATGTGGCTTATATCGGATATGAACAATCTTTTATAAATGCTTTTGGCTTATCGTTGAATGATTTTTATGATCAATTCGCAGAATGGTTTGATGAAACTACTGAAAGTGAAAAATTATCAATAATAGATATTATATCTAAATATTAAAAAAAATAATTAATAATATGTTCTACCGTAGTTATTTTTCAAATAATAAATCTGTGATTTTGTTAAAGGTAATCTTTTGGATTTTTTAGATTTTTGTATACCTAATTTTATTCCATAAATCCAATCTTTAAATCGAAATTTTAAAACAGAAAGAATAAAATAATAACATGTCCAAATAAAAATATAACTGAAAGAGTATAAAAGTGGAAGATTTTTATAGGCAGTTAAAATACGATTTGCAATAAATAGATTAAAAGAATTAAAGTTATTATCATCATTTATAATAACTGATTTTTTTGGAAAATGAGTAGCTTTAAATTCCGGATGAAAAATCATTTCATAATTGTTTTTAATAATATTAAAAGAAAAATCCAATTCTTCATTTCCCCATAAAAATAATTCGTCAAATTGAATATTCTTATTAAAAAGTGATTTTTTACAGGCAAATGCAGCTCCTATAAAATAAGATATGTAATGTACATTCTTAGCAAGAGATGTATCAAAATATAATTGGTATTTTTTGAATGGTATTTGTTTTACAGACTTTTGATTAACTGTCACAGTTTTAGAATCATTGTTGACAGTATGATCAAATTGAATAATCGCTGTTATATTAAAAGCAATTAAAGCTAATTTGTTATTTGATTCAAATAATTCAAATAAAACACTTAAATCTAAATTTTTGTCTATTTGAACATCATCATCCAAGAAAATTAAATATTTCCCATTTGCAAATCTAGCTAAATCATTTCTTACACTAGATATTCCTTTAGAAAATTTATTTTTATGATAAGTTACAAATTTGTAACGCTCAATTATAGGAGAATAATCAATCGTAGAACCGTCATCTAAAATTATTATTTCATAATCCATACCTTTAAAATCTAATTGACCAATTGCGATGATATTTGCTTCCAAATCATTAGGTCTGTTTTTTGTTGGGATAAGAAATGATAAATTCAAAATTTCCTCTAATTAATAAATAAATTTAAATATTTTTCTGCAACTTGTTCGGTATAAAATCGTTTCATATAAGCTTTAGATTCATTAACCTTTTTTTTCATTGTATCCTTATTATTTAATGCATGATTCATAGCAAGATATAATTCTTGATCATTATCGTTTTCAACTATCAAACCAAACTTTCCATTTTGAATTGTTTCTTTTGGTCCAGATGGGCAATCTGTAGTTATAACTGGACATCCTATTCCTAATGCTTCTATTAACACATGTCCGGGGCCTTCCCATCTAGAACTCATAATAAACAAATCACTTGATTTCATATATTTAAATGGATTTTTCACATGCCCTAAAAAGTGTACTTTTTCAGTTAATTTTAAAGATTCAGTTAATTTAAGTAATTTTGATTTCTCTTCTCCATTTCCTAGAATTACCAATCTTGTATCAGGCTTATCTTTATTCAATTTATAAAATGATCTGATTAACATATCAAAGTTTTTTTGCCTAGTTAACCTACCTACACCAATAAGTATTGTTTTATTTTTGTCACTAAAAATATTTTCATCTACTTTTTCTTTGCTTAAATCTATAATGGATTTATCTAGTACTGCATTTTCAATTACAGATAAATTTTTTAAATTAGAGAAATTATAATTATTTTTAATATAAGTTTTCATTCCTTCGTGCGGGATTACATATCTAATATTTTTTACTAATTTAGAAATTATTATATTCAGAGAAAACACATTGGATTTCGGCAATCCTTGGATAGAAAAAATCACTTTTGATCTTATATTAAATAAAACAAAAAATATCATTGGAAAAATTGGAACTAATCCTAAAAGATAATGTGATTTTTTATTTTTACAAATAAATCCAATAAATGGAATTATTGCAAGTACACAAGCTAAAATCATTGTTATCTTCCAATTTAATATGTTGAAAATTTTCAAAAAATTAAACACAGACTTTGGGATTAAATTAATTTTTTCTATAGAAGAATTATTTTCAACTTCTTTCCATTCATCACCAATAATAAGTAACTTAATAATGTGACCTTGATTTGATAATTGCTTAGCAATTTTATAATAATTAATATCAGTCCCAACTGTACCATATTGAGGAGAAATCATTGATATAGTCTGTAAATTATTATTGCTTTTCAATTTGCTTAATGATCTGAATGAATTTATTAATAACTTTTATTTTTAAAAACAAATCTAAATGATTGTCTATATCTTTAACAAATCTGGATTTATTAGAATTTAACATACTCTGTTCCAAGATTTTGACGAATTGATTTTTATTGTGTTTGTCAATTAAGTGTCCAAATTTCCCATTGCCAAGTACTTCTGAAATACCTCCGGGAGAATTGTAAGCTATTACTAGCAAATTAAAATATAAAGCTTCAACCAAACTATTACCCAAACCTTCAAATTGTGCAGTTGATAAATAAATATCTGAATGTTTGAGGTATTTATAAGGATTGCTTTTATATCCCATAAATATAATTTTTTCAGCATACTTCGTTGATTTAGCATATGATTTAAGATTATTAAATTGATCTCCGTCGCCAATGATGAGTAATTTGAAATCAATATTTTCTGGAATTTGCAAAGCTATATCTATCATTTCTTTGATATTTTTTTCATAAGATATTCTAGAGACTGTTATTAAATGAATCACATTTTTATCAAACTCAAAATCATTTATTCGTTCATTTGATAATATTTGTATTTCATCAGTAATGACCGGGTTGTATACTACAACTGAATTTAACCCTTTTGCAATTTTTTCTAATTCTTTTTTTGTCCCATTAGAGTTGCAGATAATTAAATTTGCTTTGTTATATAAAATTTTAATCATAAATTTTAAAATTATTCTTTTAAAAAAAGATATTTTTTTTAAATTTGCATTAATTGGAACTCTTTCGCATAGTATAAGTTTATTCTTGTATCCTGATATAACACAAGAAATAATAATAATTATGTTTGCATAAAATTGAGAACAAATTATTAAATCTGGCTTTTCTTTTCTAATGTGCTTAGTAAAATCTAAAATTATGTTAGACATTTTCTTTTTATTAAAAGATTTAATTTTATATTTATTATTTTTTGACAAATTATTGTTAAGAAAATTGTTGGTTAACAACTCCACTTCATACCCTGATTTAGATAATTCTTTGGATAAAGTAATGTTAGTGTTCTCTACTCCACCAAAGTAGAAATTTGGAATAAAATTTATTATTTTTTTCTTAATCAAAATGAATTACCAACATGATTGTAAATTTTCAAGACTCTTTTTTCCCATGAATAGTTTTTAGACAACTTCTTTGCATTCTTACCAAGTCTAAATCTAAGATCAATATTTTCAACAAGTATTTTTATTTTATTAGTTAAATCATCAGAATTATCAGGGTCAAATAAAATAGAATCTTTTCCGTCTGTGAGAACTTCATTTATTGAATCTAAATTTGAGGCAATTATTGCCTTTCCTGAAGCCATATACTCAAAAAGCTTGTTTGGAGAGGCATATCTTTGAGTATGAATTTCTTTACCACTCATAGGTAATACCAATATGTCAGACTCGTTGTAATATTTATAAATTTCATGTTGGGATTTGTGGCCTAATAATTTAACATTTTGAATACTTTTTGAATTGAGGTATTTATTTGCATTATCTAATTCTTTGCCAGTTCCTCCTATAATTTGAATTGAAATATTTGGCAAATTCTTTGCTGATTCCAACAAAACAGTAACTCCACGATTTTCAATCAAACTTCCCACATAAGTAATTGTTAGATTTTTATTAGAATTATCAAAGTTGCCTTTAAATTTATATTTCGAACTATCAACAGCCCCTGGTAACACCAATATATCTGATAAATTAATTTTCAAATTATCCGACAAATCTTGAGCTAATCCTTTTGTTAATGCTAAAGGATATATATTTTTATTAGATGCAAACATTTTTTTATATCTATTCAAATATCGCTCTGAAGGTAAGCTATGGAATTCAATAATTGAAGGAATTTGGTGTTTGGTAATTTTATCAATAGCAAAGTGCAATGTATTCCTCATAAAAATCATATTGCCTTTATGAGAATTCAAATAATAATTCATAAGATAATTTTCCCAAATCATACTATTTATATAATTAAATAACCTGTATACATAATTTGGTGAGAGTTTTTCAATTGTATTTATATCTAAATAAGGTAAATCTTTAATTTGAAAAGGATATTCAATATCATAAAAATCAAACAAATTAAATTTAGCATTTTTAAATTCGTTATAACGCTTTGGCTTGACTAAAGTTACTTTACTTCCTACTAGACTCATCGCTTCGCACATTTTCATAATTTGTACACTGTTAGCCATAGAAGACGGAATTCTAGAATTAGACAAATAAACTACTGAGTTCATTATATTTTTTTCCCTGATAAAAATTCGAAGTGTATAAAGTTTAATATAATTTTGTGTAGAAATTTTATATTCATAAATCACTGTTGAAATTAACTTGTAAGATTAATATAAGACCTGAATTATTCAAAATACAATTATTTTAGTGTTAATAAACTAAATATTTACTTAAAGAATGTATAGTAAAATTGTAAAGAAATTATTAAAAGTTAATAAATATGAAAATTGGAATAGTTTTTCCTGCTGTAGAGTATGGAGGACAAGAAAAAAATTTGGTTCTTCTAAGTAATGAGCTATACAAAAAAAATAAATATGATTTAGAAATACTCTCATATGGTAATAAAAATTTTACTACAGCTACTATAAATCCGAATATAAAAAGAATAAACCTTACGCTTAAGGGTATAAAATTCGTGATTATTAATCTGTTAATTTCCTTAATCACAAACGGAATGGTAAAAATGTATCTTAAAAGTTCTGTAAAAATAGCCGGATACTTAATTACAAATAAATACAATACGCTTATTTGTTTTCAAGCAGGTGGATTAATTTCATTTCTAAAAATACTAACTATGAGTAAAACAAAAATCATTACAAGAGAATCTACTTCTCCTATTAGTATGACTAAAATTCAAAAGTCTCCATTTTTTTATTCATTTCGTATAAATCTTAAAAAGTTTTTTTATAATTTTTCTGATTTAATCATTGCAAACTCAAATGGGAGTAAAAACGAAATTAATAATTTGTTAAAGAAAGATAAAGCAATTCAAATCAATAACATTTGTGATTTCAGTAATACTAAAGTTATTAGTGCTACAAAATTCGATCCTATTTTTAAGTCTTCAACAAAAAAACTTATTACAGTAGGTCGATTAAATGCAACTAAACGAGTAGATATTTTATTAAAAGCAACAAAAAAAATATTAGAGACACACAATGTAGATTTAATCGTAGTTGGAGAAGGGCCTGAAAAACACAAATTAAAAAAAATAGCAAAAGATTTAAATATTTCTGAAAAAGTACATTTCATAGGATTTTCGGACGAAATTCACAATTGGATTGCCAATTCAGATGTATATGTATCAGCAAGTATTGTAGAAGGTTCCCCAAATTCGATCATAGAATCAGTATGTTTAGGCACTCCAGTGGTAGCTGCAGACTGTAATTATGGACCAAAAGAAATTTTAAATAATGGTAAAATAGGAATTCTTGTTCCAATAAATAATACACCCAAAATGATTAAATCAATAAATAACATTCTTGATAACGAAGAGCTTAGGAAAGAATTAGGCAAACTTTCAAAAAAACAAAAATCAAATTACTCCGCTGATAAAATCTCAGAATTATATATCAAAGAAATAACAAAACTTAATGAAATTAATTAAATTAACAATTTTATCCTTCATATATATTACAATCATAAGTTGTAATACAACTATTTTAAATCCTTACATAGTAAATGCTGAGAAAGATACTGAAATAATTACCAAGTTTGATCTGAAAATGAGTATGGCTATGGCGCAAACGTGGTCTACGTTAAGAGTCTTTTCAGTAAGTCAAATCAACTCGCCTTTTGATGAAGAAGCTTTAGAAATTAAAAATTGCCTATCAAAGCTAGGGGCAAAAAATATAAATAATTTCAAAACCAAAGAATATATAAACCTTAAAAAAGAATTCCAAAACATCAATACTTCTCTTATAAATTCAAATTTAGATTCATATATAAAAAACTATATCGAACAAGCAGAAGATTTTATGACTTATACAGAAAATAAAATGACAAATACTAAATATACAAAAGATAATCCTGTCGATAATTGGGAAATTGAAGCTGAGAATATAATGACTGCAAAATTTCGTGGAATAGAAAAAAATACCCCGAATAAAGATCTAAGGGATGCTATAAACGGATACAGAATCGAAAGAAATAAAATAATAGGACCTTCAGCACAGATTTTAAGTAAGTACGAAAAAATAATACACGATTCGACTATGTTATTTCATATGAGAAACTTTGTCTCTAATACACTAAATATCAAAGATATAACAGATAATCAGAATATTGATTACTATTTTTGGAGATCAAATAAAGAAAAATTCATAAATAATTCTATTTGTTCAGAATAAAACTACTTTCTTTAAATTGAATAATTTGAACTTAAAATCTATAATAGTTTTTCATATTAATTTTTGGTGAATAATGAAAATATTTAACTCTCTAAAATCAGTAAAAGGTAGAGACAGAAATAACAGAATGGTTAGAAGAAAAGGTCGAGTGTATATAATTAACAAAAAAAACCCCCGCATGAAAGTTAGACAAGGGTGACATCTTTTAACAAAATTGGACTTATTGGCATGGGAGACATGGGTTCTTCTGTAGCCAAGCATCTTACCAAATCCAATTATAGTGTTCTTACAAACCTGGATAACCGATCTGTAAAAAGTAAAAATAATGCCCAAAAATCCAATTCTCAAATAGTATCATTTGAAAATTTAATTCTAACCTCACATTTTATAATTTCAATCATTCCTCCTTCTGTAGCACAGCAAACTGCAAAAAACATTGCTTTTTATTCTAAAAAGCTTTCTAAACCCGTAATATACATTGATGCAAACGCAATTTCTCCAAAAACAACTTTAGACATAGAAAACGATTTTTATAAAAATGCCGAACAATCAAGCATATATATTGACGGTTCAATTATCGGCGGACCACCCAATGATAATTACAAACCAAATTTATATCTCTCAGGTAAAAATCTTAAAAAAATTGATAAAATGAAATCTGATGCATTCAACATAATTAATTTAGGAGAAGACACAAAATTAGCATCTAGTTTAAAAATGTGCTACGCATCATGGACAAAGGGTTCGAGTGCCTTAATAATATCTATGTTACTTTTGGCTGAAAAATCAAATGTTCTATTTCAACTATTAGATGAATTAAACTATAGTCAAAAAGAGCTTATAACAAAGATGATAAAAACTTTCCCATCAATATCTGAAAAATCATACAGATGGATTGCTGAAATGGAAGAAATAGCTAGTACATACTATGAAAACGAACTAAATCCTGGAGCATTAGACAATGCTAGTTCTATTTATAAATTAATTTCAGGAAACAAAAATAAATTAGCTAAATTTCTAAATCAAATAAATTGATAAATCAAGCTACGGTTTTTCGTCGCTCATCCCAGTAAACTAAAATTTGAGTAGCAATTGCAATTGACGAATAGGTACCAGATATAAGACCAACTATCAAAACTAAAATAAAAGGTTTTAATGTTTCTCCGCCAAATAAATACATAGCAAGAAGTGTAACTAAAAGAGTAATGCTTGTGTTTAATGATCTACCAAAGGTTTGAGAAATACTTAAGTTAACTACATCAGATAACCTAATCCCACTATATTCAATGATGTTACTCCTCAATCTATCTAATACAACTATAGAATCATTTACGCTATAACCAAGAACAGTTAAGAAAGCAATAATAAACATAGTATTGATTTCATAATCTAAAAATATTCCTAATATGGCAAAAACTCCAAGTACCAATAAAGTGTCATGTAAAAGCGCTATTATTGATGCAACGCTAAATCGAATTGGATTAGGAACATTTCTGAAAGCCCACCAAATATAAATAAATATTCCCAAAGTAGCTGCAAATACTGCCCAAAAAGCATTAACTACTGTTTCTTGAGCTATCAAAGGAGAAATCAAGTCAAATGATAAAATTTGAATATCATCCTCAGTAGCAGTAAGTGGATCAATCAAATTTATTAAAGTATCTTTTTGCTGATCATTTATATCAAAAGTTCTAATAAAAAAAGTACTATCACCAAAGTTTTGAACAATTGAAGATTCAAATTCAGTCCCTATAAGGGCATTTCTTATATTTTCAGAAGAATTATAATCGGGAAGCTTAATAGTTAAACTACTACCTCCAGTAAAATCAATCCCTGGTTTAAGTCCACCCATACCCATAAATACAATTCCGACTGTAAGTATCAAGAAGGACAAACTAAAAAACCATTTTTTATTTTTTGAAATATTCATAATATTCCTCACAATAAATCTTTACGACCGGCAGGCACGTAAAGAGATAGAACTTTTGAAAGAATAGTATTAGCAGAAAGTTTTAATATTGTTTGTGTTAGAAGTAGAGCTGAAATCATACTTATGATGACTCCGACTGATAATGTTATAGCAAAGCCTTTAACTATTGTTGCGCCTAATTGATCTGCAAACCAAAATAATATCAAACAAGTGATAAGCGTAGAAACATTACTATCCCTAATTGCCGGCCAAGCTTTATTGAATCCTGTATTAACAGCCATAGATAAAGTTTTTCCTGTTCTTAATTCTTCTTTTAATCTTTCAAAAATAAGAATATTAGCATCAACTGCCATACCTATAGAAAGTATAGCTGCAGCAATCCCGCTCAGTGTTAATGTGACAGAAAGCAATTTAAATACCGCAATAACAACCAAGCAATAACAGAATAAAGCGATAGATGCAAAAATTCCTGGAATTCTATAATACAAAACCATAAATACCACTACTAATAACAATCCTATTCCTGCTGCATAATAACTTTTTGACAGACTATCTGCACCAAGAACAGCATCAACATCTCTTTCTTGTATCAATTTAATCGGAACTGGTAATCTCCCTGATTCTAGCATTAGTGACAAATCGTTCACTCTATCTAGTGTAAATGTTGGACTATCGATAAATGCGGCTCCCCCCAAAATTGGTTTATTAACACCAGGACTAATAAGTTCTTGATCATCCAAAAATATTGCTATTTTATCCGATGTAGCAGCTATTTCAGTTGTAAGTTCAGCAAACTTCCGAGTGCCTTGATCATTAAATTCAACATTTATGATAGGTTTATTTGTTTGTTGATGCTGACCGGGGTATGCTCTTTCAAGGTCCTCACCTGTCAAACCAATAATTTCATCTCTTTGGCCAACCAAAATGCTAATAAATTCAATCGACATTGAATCTCCAAATTTAGTTTTAGCTTCATCAAGGGAATCATAGTAATCAGCAGGTATCATAAAAGAAAATTGATTACCTTCATCCGTTTCAGTAATAAAAGTTCCAAGCAATTCAAACCTAACTCTTTCCTCTGCTCCACTTATTTCTACTTGCAATCTGTCATATCCTGGAGAATCCAAGCTAGTGACAAGTTGTTCTTGCAATAACTGTAAGTCAGAAAAAGCCTTTTCATCAAAATCAACAAAAACACCTATTGGAGTTGCAACAGGAGCTGGTTCACCCGGTTTTGGTGTAACTTGATCATTGGAACTAGACTGAGTACTAGACTGATCATTGTCAGAATAAGGGTCAGGATAAAAATCTAAACTAACATTTTTTATACCACTATTTATATTTTCACTAACAGGATCGCTAGCGTCAGTATATCTGTGTTTGAATTCAAGTCTGGCAGTTTCTCCAATCAAACTTTTTGCCCTATCAGGGTCTGTAATTCCAGGTAATTGAACTAATAGCCTGTCTTGACCAATTAATTGAATGTTAGGTTCTCCCAATCCTGAAGAATTAACTCTTCTTTCAATAGTTTTTATCAAAGCCTGCATTTGAGTTTCTGAAGGAGGTATAGAATTGTTTTCTTGATCTTTTAGATCAGATTGATAAACAAGATGACTCCCCCCTTGTAGATCTAATCCAAGTTGCAATCCTAAGACAGCATCCGATCCAAATTCATTGCCACCTATTGAAAACTTTTGTGTGAAAACTACAAAAGCCGAAATAGTTACAATAGATAATGAAAATAATACAGATTTCCAATAACGTCTCAAAAAAAATCCTTTTAAATTATTTTTTTAATAAATTTTCAGCTAATTTTAATGCTTTAGCTTTTGTCATGTTGCCACTATTTATAAGTTCATTTTCAATAGCATTTAAAACCCTACCAACTTCTGGGCCTTCATTCAATCCAAAAATTTCCATGATTTGATGCCCGTCTATAACATTTGCATATTTTTGTTCCAAGTCGGTAGATATATTCTTTATTCTAAAATAAATTTTACTCAATTTATTGAAATGATCAATATAGTTTTCAGAATTATAAATACTTGTTGATAAAAAATCAGCAAAATCTAAATAAACCAATTCAAGTAAAAACTCTCCGCAATCTCTTTGTAATTTTCGCAAAGATTTATCAGACGGTTCTGTACTAAGTGATATCAAATGACCTAGTCTTAAATGATTTTTAATCAATTTATTAATGTAATTTGTGGATTTCAAACTAAACTTCATTCCTGTCAAATACTCTGAAGCAATATTAGAGCCTACTTCCTCATGAGATATAAATGAGATTTTATCATCTGTATTTTTTTTAGTTTTTGGTTTTCCAATATCGTGAAAAAAAGTAGCTAATTTGATATATGGAATAATATTTTTATCATGCGAATATGAGTTCTTGTCTAATTTTCCAAACACCTCATCATCAATTAATTTTTCAACATAGTACAATGCAGCTACTTGATGATTAAAAACATCTTTATCATGAAATCCATACTGTTCTACCCCTAATGTATCTGCAATAAAAGGAAAAACAAAAGTTAGTAAATTAGTATCTTTTAATAAAAGTACAGATTCATATGTTTTTTTTAATGTGAAAATCTCAATCAATTCATCTCTGACTCGCTCTTTGCTGACTTCATTAATTAAATATGATTGTTTTTTGAAATAATTTAATGTCTTCGGGTCAATTTGTAAATCTAATTTAGATGACAATCTGACTAATCTCAGCAATCTAAGAGGATCATCAAGGACTTTATTTCGATCTGTATACCTTAAAATTTTATTTTTTAAATCAGAAATCCCATTGAACGGATCGATAATAGTATTTAAAAAATCCTTATCTTTAGTAATTTTTATTGCCATAGAATTAATTGTAAAATCTCTTTTAGATAAATCATTAATCAAACCATCTTTTTGGTTCTCAAATTCGGTGACATCAATAAAAATGTTTTTCTCCATATTAACTAACCTATAAGTAGACAGCCCATGGTTACTAAATTTTATTCTTTTACATTTTAAATATTTAGCTATTGATTGAGTAAATTGATCAATATTTTTATCAACCACAAAATCAAAATCATTCGGCGTATCCCCCAAAACAAGATCCCTAACTGCGCCCCCAACTAGATAAGCGTTATAATCTTTTTCTGAAATATAATTTAATAAATTATGAAATTCTTCTTGAATTTGACTTTTATTAATCTTTAACTCTTGGTTTTTCATTTAGATTCTTGTTCCAATTGTATAAGTCCTGAATGCCAATCACCTTTTACATGGTTTACTAAATGATCAAAATACATTATTCCATTTAGATGATCTATTTCATGTTCTAATACTTGTGCAAGCAATCCATCTGCTTTTATTTTCCATTTTTGCCACTTCATATCCAGGCCTTTTGCTTTTATCCACAATGATCTATTAACAATGCCTTTATATCCAGATACACTTAAGCATCCTTCTTCAACTTCTCTGATTCCAAATGTCTCAGTTATTTCAGGATTAATTAATACTCGAAATTGCTCTTCCTCAGGAATCTTTATAACAATAATTCTCTTCATATAGCCCACCTGATTCCCAGCTAATCCCACTCCCTTATGGTAATCTAAAGTCTCACACATATCATCAGCTAGTCTTCTGAGATCCTTATTTATCTCAGTAATCTTAGTACATTTTTTCCTTAATATTGGGTTTGGAAATTGTAATATTTCTAATAATGCCAATTAAATACCTCTCAATTTAATTTTGATTTAATTTAATTAAATTAAATACATCTAATAATATTGTCATAAAAACTTACAAAGTATAGAATATACTATCATTTCATTTCAAGAATGATATTTCCATTAATATAAGGATTTAATTTTGATCGAATTAAACAATATAACTAAATATTACGGTAACTTTCCTGCAGTGACAGATATTTCATTTAAAATTGATAAAGGTGAAATAGTTGGGTTGCTTGGTCCAAACGGGGCTGGGAAGTCTACTACAATGAAAATGATAACAGGGTATATGCCTCCTACATCAGGTGAACTTTCTATCGATAATTATGATATTGTTCAGCAATCTATAGAAGCTCGTAAAAAAATAGGATACCTACCTGAAACAGTTCCTTTATACACAGATATGACTGTATATTCTTATATAGAGTTTATGGGAAAACTAAGAGGGATTAATTCAAAAACAATAAAAAACAAAGTAAATAATGTTGTTGAAATTTGCAAATTAGGCGATTATCGAAACAGCCTTATATCCAAACTATCGAAAGGATATAGACAAAGAGTTGGGATAGCTCAGGCAATCATTCATGAACCTGAAGTACTAATTTTAGATGAACCAACAATTGGAATTGATCCAAACCAGGTAGTTGAAACACGACAACTTATCAAAAACTTATCCGGAGAACATACTTTAGTTCTTAGTAGTCATATCCTACCCGAAGTTAGCACTATATGCGAAAGAGTATTAATCATTAATGAAGGTGAAATTGCAGCATCAGATACAATCGAAAATCTAAGCTCTTTAGTATCCGGAACATCAAAAATAGAAATCGATATAATCGGATCTCCACAATCAGTACAAACTGAGATAGAAAAAATAGATGGAGTTAAAGCAATTGACTTATGGGTGAAGAAATCAACAAACGAATTCACAACATTTTCTATAGAAAGTGATATTTCAAAAGATATAAGATCTGAAATATCAAAAACCATTATTAATAATGGTTGGGAATTATTAAGACTTGAAGCAATGGGAATGTCTTTGGAAGATATTTTCTTGAAAATTACTACCACAGAATAATATTGGAATTAATCTAAATGAAAAATATAATACTAATTACATTAAAAGAAACCAAAACCTATTATTTAAGCCCTATGGCATATATTGTAGGTGCAATGTTTTTAGGATTAACATGGTTATTTTTTAATACAAGTATTGTTCCGGGAGATATAAATCCAATAACAGAAGCAAATGTAAGAGGTTATCTGGATCCGACTACATTATTGTTCATTATATTTTCACCATTAATCACAATGAGATTGTTTTCTGAAGAAGAAAAACTAGGCACGTTGGAATTACTTTTCACATCTCCTGTAAAGGATATAGAAATAGTTATTGGTAAGTATCTCGCATCTGCGATAATATTAACTTCCACATTAATGTGCACCTTTTTCTACGTATTGTTAATTTACCTTTTTAGCTCACCTGATCTTGGCCCTCTACTAAGTGCGTATCTAGGAATCATTTTATATGGCATAGCAACTTTAGGTGTTGGATTGTTTGCCTCCTCTCTAACTGGAAATCAAATAGTTTCAGCAGTTGTTGGAACAGTTTTATTATTACTTTTATCTTTTATTGATTCATTGGGTGCTATGTTGGAAGGACTACCAAGTACTGTATTCAACGAAATGGCACTAAATTATCATTTCGATGATTTTACTAAAGGTGTTATTGATGTAGGTAACATAATATATTATATTTCAATTGCTATTTTGTTCTTGTTTTTTACAACTCTTAATCTTCAAATTAGGAGGTGGAAGTAAATTATGTTTAACAAAATATCTGAATATTTTAAAAATGAAATATTACCTTATATCACAAATATAAATTATTTAATAATTCTGTTAGGAATCTCGGGCACTATATCAATGATATTTGGCGGTATTAGCTACTTCATCATTACCGAAATCCAAGATTTTTCACTATCTATAATAATTGCAGGATCAATTTTAAATCTGACAGCACTTTTGTTATCACCAAAATCAACTGCTTCATTCATTAAAGGACGAAGAGGTAAATATGGAACAAATTCAGCAATAATGTTTGTCTGCGTTTTAACAATTATAATTTTAGGAAATTCATTTTTTGTAATTAATTCTTACAGATTTGACACAACAGCCACAAGAGTGTTTTCATTATCAAAACAAACAGAAAAATTACTAGCAAACTTAGAGACACCTGTGAGAGCAAATGCTTTTTTTGTGCCAACAGACAATGATCAAGCTAAATTAAAAACAAATGCTGAAGATTTATTATCTGAATTTGCAAAAAAATCATCCAAATTTAGCTACAGATTTACTGATCCTCAACTAAACAAAACATTAGCAATCAAATATGGAGTAATGCAATATCCAGCCATAGTTTTTGAAGATTTATCAAGTGGGAAACAACAACCTGTTTACGAAAAAGCATTCAATCCTTTCAGTGAGCAAGATTTTATAACAGCCATGCTCATTGCAATGGGTGATAAACAAAAAGTAATTTATTATTCGAATGGTCACAAAGAAAAAAGTCTTTCTAGAGATATATCAACAAATGAAGTCACAGATGAAGGCATTGATTATTTTATTGAAGGTTTAAAACGAGATAACTATGATGTGAAATCTATTAATTTTGAACAAGTGGAATCTGTACCTTCTGATGCAGCTGCGTTAATAATCATAGGACCCAAGTCTGCATTACCACAAAATCATGCTAAAATCATTGCAGACTACATAGCTGTTGGAGGTCGAATTGCGTTTTTATTAGATCCAAATCCTCATGTTACATGGAACGAACTTTTAAGTAATTGGGGAATAATTGTTTCACAACAACCAATCGCTGACCCATTAAGCTCGTTAGCTGGAAGTAAATTCCTGACTCCTTTACTTCAAAAATCTAATAACCAATTTGTACCAGAACAGAAACTACTACAATATACAGGTAATAACTCTGCAGAAACAAAAAGAATACTTTCAATAACCGACCAAATTAATGCGGCTTTCTTTCCTGGAGCTGGAGCAATTATAGAAACAATCAATGAAAACGAAAGACCTTTTCATGTTCAAAATATACAATTAGGAGTCTCAACAGCAATTAGCTGGCTAGAACCAGACATCGAAGAACCTCAATTTGATGAAAACACAGATATACAGGGGCCTTTTTCAATGATTTCAATTATTGAGTCTACTGGTCCTGTCACAACGAATGCGCCAGTCTTTGACCTTAGTAAAATCATGATATTTGGAGACTCTGATTTTGTTACAAACAAATGGTTCTATAGTAATCAGAATAGTGATTTAATCTTAAATTCAATGGCTTGGCTAGCTGAAGATTACGAAGTTATTTCAATTAGACCAAAAGTAGTACCATTTAGATCAATTGTAGTAAACAGGAGAGAACGAGAGGTTCTAAAATGGACAAGCGGGTTGCCTTTTGTTTTAATGCTTGTAACTAGTACAGTGGTTTGGTGGAGAAGAAGATAGCCTCTTTTAATTAACTAGGAATTTTACTTGAACTATAAAATAACAATTTCATTTATATTATTAGCTCTCATTTCAGTAGGGATTTTTAATTATTTCAATTCAAATCAAACTGAAGAAGCTTCAATAGATCCTCCTTGGTTTTACCAAGTGTCAATGGATGATATTAATTTTATTGAAGTAACAAAAAAAGAACAGACTGTCGGTTTTTATAAAAATACAGATAGAACTTGGTCTTTTGTGAATCCAAAAGGAATCCCACCAAGTTACGAACGATGGGGTGGAGTCACATTATTACTAAGTGGTCCTCAAACACAAAGATTACTAGTAGCCGATAAAGTTGATGATCCTGCTCAGTATGGATTAGACGACCCAAATCTAATTATTAATTTTGATTTAATCGGAGGCAGAAACTTGAGACTTAAATTAGGTGATGCGACCTCTGATTTTAAGCATTATTATTGTCAGATTAATGACTTTGAAGAATTATTTATCATATCATCTATGTGGAATGATGTATTAGGTGATTTGGTAACTGAACTCCCTTATCCAAAATGGTATGTTAAACGAGATCCAAAAGATATGGTAGGAATAGCAATATACAAAGGGGATATTGAATCTCAATCTACACCTGCCAAAAAATTTGAAACAAAAAATAACAAAGACTGGTATTTTATGGATCTTACTGAATCAGAAAATGAATCAACTGATACATTAACTCAAGCTCCAGGAACATCATATGCAGCATTCTTTAAAACAAGTGAAAAAATTGAACTTGATCAAGATTTATGGTCAAAAAAGCAATATTTAACTTCTGGCCCCTCGCAAATCGAGGTAGTGCAATCTTATGCCAGTGAACCCGAAGACTATGCAAAATTTGGGATCAACAATGGTGGTAATGCTATAGAATTAAGATTTAATTCATCTTCGCAAAAAGGTACTGAATTTATTGATGGAATTTTATTAAAAATTGGTGATAAAACCGAAGATGGAAAATTTTATTACGGTTACTTTGAAAATAATGAATTTGTAAAACCAGTTTTAACAATAGATTCAGAATGGGTAGACAATGTCATGGATCTTTATGACAACCCTCCAATCAAATAACAATCACATCGTCAAGCTTCTGTATAAGTCTAATAGTCTTTCAGGCAAATCTTTAACATCATCTAAAACTTCATAACCCATATCTTGTGTCATAGTTTGAAG
>CAJWSY010000025.1 GCA_913045935.1 uncultured Chloroflexota bacterium
AATCTTTAACATCATCTAAAACTTCATAACCCATATCTTGTGTCATAGTTTGAAGGTAATCATGTCCATTTTTATCAACTGTTAAACAAAAAGCATTGATATCTTTGTTTTTAGCCTCTGTGAGTGCCATTTTTGTATCATGCACAGCATATTCTTTTTCTACCCCCTCCCTGCTATATCCTCGGTCTTGAGGTCTGCCATCACTAATTAAAAACAATAATTTTGTTCTAGATTGAATTTTGTCAAGTTTAGAGATAGCATGCCTAATTGCTGGTCCCATTCTTGTGGCGTGTAAGGGTGAAATTTTATCAATTCTTGATTTAATATTATCATTTAATGATTCATCTAAGTCTTTAACTGTATAAAATTCAACGTTTTCTCTCCCATACCCTGAAAAACAATAAATTCCATATTGGTCACCAAGATTTTCTAAGGCATCTATAATCAAAACAGACGCTTCTTTTTCTACGTCTATTATTCTCTTATAAGTTCTAACAATTCCTGATTTTCTTCTTGATTTAACCCATTTCATGTAGTCGACTGGATCATCAGGGACATCCCAATCATTGCTGGAAGAAGAATCTTCTATTGACTCTGCAGTAGAAGCACTAACATCTAGTAAGAATACACAAGCAACATCACGTTGGATTTTATTTCTCCGCCAATATAATTTTTCGCTTGGACTAACTCCCGTTTTAATATCTACAAAAGCTTCAATAACATCATCAATATCAAATTCTTCTCCATCTTCTAATCGATTAACTTTTTTTAACATCTCAGGAGATATCATTTCAAATTGTCTTCTTAAATGTGATACTAATACACTGTAATCCAATAAAGTATCATCATAAAATTGCCTGTCACCTTCTCCCATAGTTCTTTCTTTTACAATGCACCAACGTGGCTTGTAATCATTTGATCTGAAATCCCATTCATCATAAACATAAGATTCAGGATCATCAGTCTGTAATTCTTCAAATTCGTCACTATCGTTATCAGTTTCACCCGGACTATGCTTAGAATTCTCACTCAATTCAGAGCTTATTTCTTTTAATATATTTTCTGCAATCATATCCGTAGATGAATCTATTGGTCTTTCAGTTGCATCCATATCTAAATTTTCCATTTGGTCCAATAATTCTTTTAACATTTCCGGACTCATGTTTTCTTGAGAAAATTCTGTATTATCACTGTCCATCGACCTCATGTTTTCTAATAATTGTACTAACTCAGGTTTAAAATCACCTCTATAATCTACTTGCTCAGGAGATTGGTATTCATCAGATTCACTATGCATATCCATAGCGTCCTGATTCATCATAAATTGCAAAATTTCTTGTAACGCACTATCATCTTCATAATATTCATCTTGTTGGTCATATTCAAGATTCAAATCTTCAGTCTCTTCGTCGTCCATATTTTCATTTTGTATAGAAAAGATAATTTTATAAACTCTAATGCTAACTTCAATTGAATCCTCAACAGTTGAACTCATATTATTTATCACAAAATTCATTAGAGTAAAAATTTGTTTGTATTGTTCTATGTATTTTTTGGGAACTCTCGCATTTTCTGATTTACCTAAGCTAATTTGAACTAAAAATTCCACTAACGCATCTTGTGCATTTAAAGTATTAATATTAGGTCTAGTAGTCAAAGCCTCTAATTTAACTTTTTCAAAATCTAAACTGAGTCCTTGGTATTTGTGTTTAATATTTTGTTCTATACGAGTGTCTTCTATAATTGCAAATATATCTGAAATCAATTTTCTATTCTCAAATAAATCAAAAAATAAATTAAAATCCGTTTTGGTCTTTTCCTGGGAAGGTAATTTATCATCTTCTTGAGTTTCTTCAAGTGGGAAATGAATACTTTCTTTTATATTTTCTTTTTTAATATAATCTTTATATAAGCCAGTTCTCATATCTTCAAATAAGGTACTAGGTGTATCAAAATCAAATTTAAAACTTCCAAATTCTAATCTTCCTACCTGATGACTAGATATCACTTTAAACCATTTATAATTTGTAGATTTATCTTCAAATCGGTTAATAATTTCTGGAACAAATATTGATTTTCCTTCCGTTGTGGGGTTCATCGTAGATGACCATCCTATATTTTTATCGACTAATTCTGAAGATGGTAAAATTTCCAATTCTGTTCCTGCTAATGCTGAACAATATAACTGAAGCAATTCTTTAACAGATTCATATTCAACAGATGAGCTGATTTTATTAAGAACATTCTCACTTGTTAGTGATTCAAGTTTAAAAAAAGCTATGGCTGCATCAGTATTTGTAGATAATAATTCAGTCCCCTTTGAGTACCATTCATCAATTTTAGATATGTCAATTTTACTTAAAATATCGGGAACAACATATAAAAATCCAGAAATCACTTTTGGTTGGATTTTTGAAAGATCAGAACACAATTCCAAAATTTTATCATATGATTTTGGGTTAATTTGATTAAATGGTATAGCAACATCATCCATAATTGTATTTGAAGAATGTCCTCCTTGCTTAATGATTGATAACACTAAATTCATTAATTGAATTCTTTGACTATCATTAAATTTCATTAAATGCTTAGGAGAATTTTCTATAATATTTTTCAAATCTCTACTGGAATTTTTTTTAAAACTAACTAAAAATTCTATACCTGTTAATTTTGAATTGAACTTAGTTAAAAAGTTATAACTGTTTTCCAAACACTCTACAGCCATGTCGTATGATTGTTTAGTTATATCATTTAAAAGGTAAATAATTTGTTCAAATTCTGAAAAAGTTAGTACTTTTAAAAATTTCGTTGAATGATCTAATACTTTTGATGCAAAATTACCAGACTTCCAGCTACTGTCATAAATTTTCTCTAACATGATTGCCATAGAATCAATATGACGACCTTTAGTTACACTTAAAAAATTATTTGAATTGTTTATATAAGAAGCAGCCAAAACAGGAGATAATAATATTAACTTATTTATCATTTTGGACCACTGTATTAAATTTGGACCACTCATAAAATCCGATAATATAACAGAAGTTTTTAGCATATCAGTAGTGATTTCCCATGATCTAACTCCAGAATCAGTTATACTTTGTATATCTCGATTCCATTCTTTTAATTCCTCATCAGTAAATATTTTCTTCAATACTAATATTGAGGCATTATACTCAGATTTTAAATTTTCAGGGTATTTATCAAAAATATGTTTTGTCATACGGTTTCATCCAATAAATTAAGCAAATTATTAATTATTTTTGCAGTTGCTCCAAAAATAATATTACCATGATAGTAAAAGGCTCTATTATTTTTAATACAATTTTCATTAATTATATAGTCATTCCTCCAATTAATTTGATTATTTAATTCACTGATAGGTACAAATAACATACTTTGAACTTCGCAAGACAAAGAAAATTTTTGTTTATTGGTAATTTTTCCAACATATGGATGAATTAAAAATTTTGTAGAAGTTAACACAGTATCTAGCTTACCAAACAATTCAATATCAGAAAATGATACTCCAATTTCTTCTTGAACTTCTCTTGTTGCCGTTTCAAACAAATTTTGATCAGATTCTTCCAAAGATCCACCAGGAAATCCTATTTCTCCAGGGTGATGTTGTAATTTTTGACTTCTGATCTGCAAAACTAAATTCATTTGATTATTTATTTCATAAAACAAAACAAAAACAGATGCCAATTTTGTTTCAGGTAGTTGTGAAACCAACATTGGGCTATAAGATTCAATCTTAGATTTTAAACAATCTATTTCCATTTATACTATTCAGCAAAAATAGATGAAATCACCTCTTGAATTCCTTCATGAAGCACTTGATCGTCTGTAATTGCCCAATTTACAGAAACTTGACAAGCTCTAATTGGTTTAACACCTTGAGAAATCATTTTAGCAGCATATATAAGTAATCTCGTAGAAGCACCTTCAGGCAAACCATGATCTTTCAAGTTTCTGATCTTTTCACCCAAAGTAGCAAGTTTAAATGACGTGTCTTTGTCTAAATCAGATTCATGTGCAATAATTTCTGCTTCTTTTTCAACTGACGGATAGTCAAATTCAATAGCAACAAACCTCTGTCTTGTACTATGTTTTAAATCTTTAAGTGCACTTTGGTAGCCTGGGTTATAAGATAAAACTAATAAAAATCCATCATCAGCTTCAAGTAGTTCTCCTTTTTTCTCAACTGGCAATATTCTTCTGTGGTCAGTTAATGGGTGTATGATAACTGTAGTATCTTTTCTAGCTTCAACAACTTCATCCAGATAGCATATTCCACCAGCTTTAACAGCTCTAGTTAAGGGACCATCCATCCAAACAGTTGAATCGCCTTCTAATAAATATCTACCAACCAAATCACTTGCAGTCAAATCTTCATGACATGCAATAGTCACCAAAGGAATATTAGGTTTTGATTTGTCAGGCTTTTTGAGTCCTTTTTCTTCTAATTCTTTACCCATTTTATAGGCCATATATTCAACAAACCTCGTTTTACCACAACCTGTAGGACCTTTGAATAATACCGGAATTCTTTGCTTGTATGCTGATTCAAACAACTCCACTTCATCGCCAACCGGAACATAATAAGGTTTTTCAGTAGCAAAATATTCTTCGATTATGTAGCTTTTATATATAGATTGAGTTTTGTCTGCCATATTAATTCCTATTGAAATTATCATTTTAATTACTGATATGTAATTATAGATCTCTAAATTACAAATATCTACTAATGTATTAATAATTTATAATCGTTAAACAAATTTTAGGATTATCTTATTTCTGTTAGAATATATTTCTAATTTTTTTTAATTCTTAATTATATGGCTACATCAAAAGAAAAGAATAACAAAGCTAGTGATCCAAAAATATTAGTTGATAATGTATCTAAAATTTTCGGTTCCCGAATTGCGGTAAACAATATAAGTTTCTCTATTAACAAAGGAGAAGTTATAGGTTTTTTAGGTCCTAATGGAGCCGGAAAAAGTACTACAATGCGTTTGCTGACCTCTTACTACACTCAAAATTCAGGTGATATATACATAGACTCAATAAATACAAAAGATTCAGATATAGAAACAAGAAAGAAAATTGGATATCTTCCTGAGAGTAATCCTCTTTATGGGGAAATGTTAGTTAAAGACTATTTAAAATTAATTGGTGATTTAAGAGATTTAAATAAATCTGACTATAAAAATAATTTAGCAAATGCTATTGACGAGACTGGAATTCATGAATACTACTACAGCCCTATAAATCAACTTTCAAAAGGATATAGGCAAAGAGTAGGATTGGCTCAAGCTATATTACATCAACCCGAAATACTTATTCTTGATGAGCCAACAGAAGGGCTTGACCCAAACCAAAGAGTAACTATGAGAAATCTGATTAAATCTTTAGGAGAACAAAGAACAATAATGTTATCTACACATGTTTTACAAGAAGTTGAAACAACATGCTCAAGAATTATACTTATAAACAAAGGAAAATTGATCGCAGAAGGAACAATTGAAGATATTTTAGAAAGTCAAAATAAAAATCAAAGTGTTGAAATTGAAATTATCGGCGAAAATGTAGAATCAAAATTAAAATCCATAGCCGGAATTAAAGATATCAAATTAATCGACAATGATAAATTAAAGAAATTTAATATATCTCTTGAAGATGGAGCTGATCCAAGAAAGGACATTTTTAATAAAGCCATTCAAGAAAATTGGATAATTATGAATATGAACAAAACATCTCCTAGACTAGAAGATGTATTTAAATTTTTAACAATCGGAGAAGATAGTCCCGCACAATGAAGCAATTATTAACAATATTAAAAAAAGACTTAAGATCATATTTTGATCAACCAACTGGATATATTTTAAATATAATATTCATAGTTGCGATAGCATTTATGTTTTTTAGAACTATTGATACAACTAACGAGGCTTCATTGAGACCCATGTTTTCATTGTTGCCATGGATTTTGGCAATTTATATTCCTGCTGTATCAATGAGGCTATTTTCTGAAGAACAAAGGGATGGTACCCTTGAAATCTTGTTTACTCAACCTGTAAGGGGTACAACAGTAATCTTAGCAAAATTTTTCGCAGGACTTATATTTATATCAATAGGTATACTTGGCACAATATTAATACCAATATCCTTAACTTTTGCTGGTAATTTAGATGTTGGCGCTTTGATTGCTCAATATATTGGGGCAATCCTGTTATCATCGTCGCTAGTAAGTATAGGAATTTTTGCTTCGAGTCTGACTAAAAATCAAATAGTTGCGTTTATAATTTCCTTATCAGTAAGTATGTTATTGCTTGTTTTGGGATTAGATTTTATTAATATCACGTTACCATCAGCCCTTTCTGTACTATTACAAGACCTTAGCCCTCTAACACATTTTTCTTCAATTACAAGAGGTCTGATTGACTTACGTGATGTGTTGTATTTCATTTCCATTGATATCGCTTTCTTAAGTATCACTTATTTAAATACAAAGGGTAAAAGCCTTAACTCTAATTCTCCACAATACAGAAATTTACGGGTAGGGGTAGGAAGTTTAGTAATACTAAGTTTAGTGTTTGCATGGTTTGGAAGCTCTATTCAGGGAAGGATTGATCTTACAGAAGATAGAATTTACTCATTAGCTCCATCAACTAAGGAAATTTTTGATAATCTTGACGATTACCTAACAATCACTTTATACGAATCTAAAGATCACCCGATAAACACAGCACTGACAGCAAGAGATGTTAATGACTTTTTATCTGATTTAGATGCCCGATCAAAATTTATTAAAATCAAACACAGATATCCAGACGCTGATGAAAAAGACAAAGAAGAATCTGAAATCATTGGAATTCCGCCAGTGCAATTTAATGTTCAAAGACAAGGCGAATTTCAAGTTAAAACTGGATACTTAGGAATGACCTTAGCATATGCAAATAACAAAGAAGTTATCCCATTTGTTGAATCATTAGACGGATTAGAATACAAGTTAGCATCTTTAACCTTTAAAATGCTTAATGACACAAAAAAATCAATAATTTTCCTTGATCTTCCTTCTTCTAAAATCAATCAAAACATGGGATCATTTATTTCATTGCTAGCGCAACAATATGATATATCAATTGCAGATATCAATGAAATTGATCAAATAAAAAATACCCCGGATGTTTTTATAATTGCAGGTGGTAATTACGAGAATGTCGATCAACTTAAAACTAGTAGTGCAATCCAAGATTTGATTTTACAAGGTGTAAGTTTTTTTGTTCTAGTTGATACAGTTAATATTGATAATAACAGAATGCTTGCCTATCCTAATGAGTATAGTGGTGCAGGAATTTGGGAAAGTTTCGGGATAATCATAAAAAATAACATGCTATACGATCTTGTGTCATATGAAACTTTACCATTTGGAACTCAATCAGGTGAAGTTTTATTGCCTTATCCCTATTGGATTAGAACACCTCCAAATGATTCTAAAGTAACAGGAAAAGTAAATTCTACTCTTTTCCCTTGGGCTAGCTCAATGGAACTAATTCAACCCATTGTAAGTAATATTCAAACAGAACCAATTATTATTACTTACCCAACAACATCAATACAATATGATTATCAAGATCTAAGTCCAAATGCTCAATTTAACCCTAATAGCAGTAATACCGGATCACAAATATTAGGTGTAAAAATAGAAAATAGTGCACTAGAATCATCATCGGTTATTAGATCTATAATTATTTCTGACTCTGAATGGCTAACTGATAATATTGCTGGAAGAAACCAATCAAATTATGCTTTAGGAATGAATATGATTGATTGGTTAGCTCAAGAAAACCAATTAGCGGACATAAGATCTAAAGTAATTAGAGAAAGAAAATTAGACTGGTCATCTAAAGGATCATTTTTTAGTCATCAATCACTAACTAAAAATCTAAATCTAATTTTAAGCCCAATTATATTAATAATTTACGGATTAACTAGATACACAAAAAGAAAAACTATTCAAAGTAAAGTATTTAAAAATGAAGAATAAACCTACAGTAATTTTGTTTTCAATATTTATATTTATCAGTGTATTTTTTGCTGGTATCAAAATACTCCTATCTAATAATAGTAATGTATATGATGAAACCGGGATAATTTTTATTGATCCAAATATAATAAACAGTATCCAGATAAGTGATAATAAAAACACATCTAGTTTATATAAAGTAAATGAATCTTGGAGAATAGGAAAACAAACTGTTTTCGAACCTAAGTTATCTCTTTTTTGGAAAGCTATAGCGAACATCCAGAAATCAGAATTAATTTCTGTAAATCCCAAAAATTTTCAAAGAATGGGTTTTGATGATTCAGATAAAACTTTAGTTAGATTTTTCCTTGAATCAACTTTACAAGAAGAATTTTTAGTTGGGAAGTGGGATCAAGACACCAAAACTTGCTTCATTAAAAAATTAAATATAGACCAAGTTTATGGATTCACATGTCCTTATGAAAATATTTTTGCTACTGACCCAGATATGTGGAGGAATCCTATAATTTTAAGTTTCCCTCCTCAAAATATAGAGTCAATAAAATTTTCATATCCTGATAGAGAATTTGAAATAAATCTATCAGAATCTGGATGGGTTCTAAATAATAATCCTGAAATAATGTTAGACACAACAAAGATTGCACAATTTGCAAATTTAACACAATTATTATTAGCGGACGGATTTTTAAGCGAAGAAGAAGCTGTAAAAATAGATTTTAATCAATCAGATGCGTTAATTACATTCATGCCTAAACCAAAAACATCTTCAACTATATCAAGAATTCGACTTAAACAAATAGATGCAAACAAAGTGGCTATTAAAAGTGGTAATTCTCCAATCATATACTTTCTCAGTTTAGTAAATGCGCAACAATTATTACCCTCAGAAGAAAATTTTTACTTGACTGATTAATTGTAATATTCTAATTTGCGTACACCTTTGTATTCAATATCGTCTAATCCAATATTTCTCATATTAGTTTTACTAACCTCACCTAGGTAAATATTATTGTTATTATCTACTACTATTGAATGCGGAGCATACAACTGATCAGGCTTGTCTCCAAATCCTTCCCCCCATCTCATTAAAAGTTTTTTATTACTTAAATTATAAATACTAATTCTAGGTCCAATGTTAGGTACATTTTGATTTACGGACATTCCATAGCCTAGTTCTCCAACATAAAGAAAATCATTATCAATATACAATGCACAAGGTCGATGCATATTAATCATTTGATCAACGTAAACACCATTCGTATCAAATATTTGAATTCTATGATTTTCTCGATCCGCAACATATAAATAACTATTTGAATCTAATGCTATATTATGAACGATATTAAATTCGGATTGATCTGTTCCGGGTGATCCCCATGATTTAATAAATTCACCATCAATAGAATATTTGTGTATACTAGAATTACCATATCCATCTGAAATAAATATAGAATCAGAAAGATAATCGATTGCTATATCTGTGCACCTATTAAATGGAATTCCTGAATGTGTTGGGGAAGGAGAATTAGGAATTCCTATTGTCATAAGTTTATTACCGTTAATATCATATTTTTTAACAGTATGATCTCCATCATCAACAAACCATATATAATTTTTATCATCAACTCTAACAGAATGAGGCCTTGAGAAATCTTTGTGAGCAAAACTGTTAATATACTCACCTTTTTTATCAACTACAATTACTGGAGTTTTTCCTCTTGCAAATAAAATTAAATTTTGATCTCTATCAATTGAAACTCCTGCAACTTCATCCCAATCAACTTGAGGTGGTACACTGTACCAATTTTTATTAGATTTATAATTCCAATCACTCAAATTTACCTCCAAAATCTAAATGAATTTTACAACATTAATACACTAATAGTATTATAATAATATTAAAAATTCTAACAATATAAGGGAGAAGAAAAATGGGAAAAATAGATGACAAATTAGCTTCAATGGGAATTGAGCTTCCAGTCGAACAACCACCTATAGCAAATTATGTTCCAGGTGTAAGAACTGGGAATTTATTATATCTATCAGGACTAGGACCAAGCGATCCTAGTATGAAAGGGAAAGTAGGGCAAGACCTTACAGCTGAAGAAGGATATGAAGCTGCTAAAAGCACAGGGATTGGATGCATAGCAAGACTTAAAGGTCAAGTTGGCGATTTAGATAAAGTAAAAAGAATTGTTAAATTACTGACAATGGTAAATTGTACAACTGATTTTCAAGATCAACCTGCCGTAGCTAACGGGTGTTCAGATTTAATGGTCGAAGTGTTTGGAGATAAAGGTAAACATGCAAGATCAGCTGTTGGAATGGGATCATTACCAGGTAATATTCCTGTAGAAATAGAAATGATTGTTGAAATAGAAGATTAACTAATTAAGTAACAAACAAAAAAAGCATAACGAAGATCTATTTCGTTATGCTTTTTTTATAAATAAAGAGAGGAATAAAATGTTTTTAGTTAGAAGAGTTTGCAGAGTAGGAAATCGAGCAAATACATGGAAAGTTGCAGATTTACTTTCAAAAATATGTAATGCATATGAGGAAGAACAAAATAGAAGCAAGGCAACAGTATACATAGGTGGAAGGGGAACTCCAGGAAAAGGAATAACTGTATGCGCTGAATGGACACAAGAAACCCTTGGTGAAACAAATGTTTCTACAGGAGTGCCAGGTTCAGTAAGAGAAAATTCACCTAAACTTGTAGAATTAGTGGATTCGTATGAAATTGAATTTTACGAAGTTGCTACAAGAGAAAAAATTGAACAATGGCTTTAAAATAATTATTTCAATAATAAAAATAAATTTTTAGGATTTTCAGCAAGCCTTCGCATATACCACGGAAACCATTCCTCGCCATAGCTGATTAATATCTTTATATTTTGATTAGATTTTAATATTTCATTTTGCAATTTAGGCCTGATTCCGTATAACATATTAAATTCATATAAAGTGTTGTCTATTGCATTTTTATTTGCCTCATTAACTATTTCTCGAATTATCAAATCATCATGTGTGGCAAATGAAGGTTTGAAACCTTTACTTAAATTTTTTTTATTTAACATTATTTTACTTAAATCAAGATAATTATTATCGACCAGATCTCTATCTTTAATTGAAACAGATTCGCTTTCTACATACGCTCCTTTCACTAATCTTATATACAGTGCAAAATCTAGTAATTTAAACAAATCATCATTTGTTCTGTACAAATAAGATTGCAAAGTGATTCCAATATTACTGTAATAATTTGATAAATATTTATAAATATCTAAAGTTTTATCTATATATTTATATTCTTCCATATCTATCCAAACAATTGTATTTAATTCATTAGCCTTATCTAATATTTTTTTCATATTAGTAATACACGTAGTTTTGCTAAAATCTAAACCTAATTGAGTTAATTTAACCGATATTAATGTGCCAAGAGATTTATTTTTAATCTCTGATAACGCATTTAAATAATGATTTGTTACTCCCTTGGATTGGTTTTCGGAAGTAACATTCTCTCCTAAATATGTAATGATTGTGCCATAATTAGTATTTTCTAAATTATTACATGCATCTAAAGCTTCAAATAAAGATTCTCCAGGCATAAATCGAGATAATGATTTTTGTATAAATCTATATTTTGGCAATTTTTGAGATGTCCAATCATTTTTAGATGCCCAAATAAGGATATTTTTTATTAATACCATTTTAGAATTTATTGAAATAAATTATACTTAGAATAATATCATAGAATTAAATTGAATATTATGACAACTGAAAAACAAATTCGTAAATGGGAAAACATAAATTGCCTTGTACATAAAAAATTATCTTCTAATGCTGAAAATTACCTGTACGCAATGTATTACCTTAATGAAAAAAATGAAAAAATAACTGCTAGCAGTATATTAGAGTATATTAAATTATTACCATCATCAGAAAACTTAGGTACTAGTTTACCTACTGTTACAGGTATGCTTAAAAGAATGACCAGAGACCATTTGATAACTAAAAATAAAAACAATGAAATATTATTAACTGAATACGGTAAAATTTCAGCCAAGGAACAAACAAAAAGATTTAGATTAGCAAGTAAATTTATTTATGAAATTCTTAACATTGAGTTGCACAATGTTTTTAGAGAAGCGCATATGCTTGAACACGCAATGTCACAAGATCTTGAAAATGCCATTGAAAAATTATTAAAATTTCCTTCAAAAGATCCTTTCGGCCAAGAAATCCCAGGAACTAAAAAAACAAAAAAAGAACCACTTATTCCACTTTCAGAATCTTCAATAAACAAAACATATGAAATCTCTACAATTCCTCCTGAAAATTCTAGCTTTGTAGAATTTTTGCATAAAAATAATATCATTCCAGGTACAGAAATAACTATAGATGAGATATCTGATACCCGAGGAATAATTAATATTAAAGTAAATAAAAAAAATTTAGACCTTGCCCTTAATGTTGCTAAAACTATTTGGGTCAAGCATATCTAGTCAACAAATATTTTCCAATTAAATTTTTGTTTTTTACCGTTTAATAAAACACCTATATACGAGGATCTAATTAAATATTTATAACTTAAGTATGAAATTATTGAAGTTAATAAAATTGACAAAATAAATTTGAATTCAATTGCGAAATTAAATCTAAACATAAAAAAAGTAATGAAAGAAACTATAGGCAAATGAATTAGATATATCCAATACGCACTATCTGAAAAGATTCTTAATATTTTGTTATGATCCAAAAATTTATGTTCAAATAAACCTATAAAAAAAATAGAAAAAAATACAGAATTAAAATTTTTAATTAAAATAAATGGAATCCAATAGATTGGCTGATTTTCAAAATCGAGTTTAATGATTTCAATATCAATCAGAGTGTGCAAAACAAAGAAAAAAATACTTATCAAAGCATAATATTTCCAATTTTTTACCATGTTTTGTAAATTATTATTATTATATATCTGATAACCAAACATGAAATACATTCCTGAAAGGACAGGATTAGATATTAAATCAGTTCCAGATTCTCCTAAACTTAAAATTGAAATGATCAAAATAAAAGGAATTGGGAATTTAGAATAAAACAAAAATTTTAAGAAATGATGATTTACTTTAGAAAACATATCGATTAATTTATTAAGTTTTAAGGCAATTAACATTTTGTAAATAATAAAAACATACAATTTTAGAATAACTGTAAAAACAAGAAAGATTACTAAATGCCAAAGAAACCATAAATGATAAGGATAGCCTTCAAGAGAATAAAAGAATTCTAATTTTTGTGTATTACCATATTGGAAGATCACGGGAAGTGTAGCCATTATTATTGGGGTAAACACAATCAAGGGTAATAAAATTCTTAATAATCTATTTTTCCACCAATAACTCCATCCATGACGCTTTATTAATAAATGAGAAAAAAATCCTGAAAGAATAAAAAATACAGGCATTCGCCACAAATGAATAAATTGGAGTATTAAAGTGATTATTTCAGAGTCTGATTTTTCAGATGGCCATCCTGGAACATCAAACACTACGTAAGGTAATGCTGCATGAAGAACTATGCCTAGTATCATTGCCATTCCTCTTAAAGCATCTAATCCATAAAATCTCTTATTTGGATTAAATGTATTCATAAGAAAAAATTAACACTTACATGGATCACACGAACAATTAACACACTTACAATTGGGATTGCCACATTCTTTATCGGTCATTATTATTCTCCGTGAATAGAACGTAGATATGACACTAATGCCCATCTTTCCTGTTCGGACAATATAGAATCATAGGGAAGCATGCCAGATTTGATATCTAACCCTTGTTCATATTGAGCAAGCCCTGTACGAGATCCCTTAGATATGAATGCATACAACTCTCCATCAGTAGAGTTTTTAGTTTTATCAGATAATAAATTAGCAGGATTAGCTCCCTTGTTTATAACCTTGCCTTCTGAATTTTTAATATTGAGATAATCTCTGTAAGGACCATTGCCATCTAACTTAGATCCATGACAAAACACACAATTTTCTGCATACAGGTAATTTCCAAGTTGTATTTGCGAATTATCATCATAGGATTTAGGAATACTTAAAACTTTATATTCTTCTGATGTTCTTGCAATTTCTTTCCCATTCATAGGAACTGCTTCAGGATGAGGCATTATTCTAGGAATTTCCTGGCTTTTATATGAAGGTTGATAATGCATTTCACTAAATATAACGATTGCATGACTTCCAGATCCAGGGATTGCAGGCATATCAATAGTAGCAGTTTCACCTAGAATCTTTACTTCACCAGTTTTGATATTCCCACTACAGGCAACAACAAATAATAATAGAGGAAGTAATATAAATCTGATAGTAGGTACTAAATTTTTAAACATATTTATTCTTCCCATCCTCTTTTTGTTGATTCAGCTCCTGATTTTTTTAATATATCCTCTGCTTTTGAGATTCTATCTTTTGGCACAGTGACTACAACACCGATGTAGCCTTCTGTCATTATTCTCTCATCATAAGCTCCCATAAATATTTTAGGCAATCTTGACTCAAAAAGTGCACCTAAAATAGTTACAATAACAGCAAATAGAAGAGTCATTTCATAAAAGATTACTAACATAGGAGGTATTGATAAAATAGGCTTACCTCCAGTGACTAAAGGATAAGCTAATTGTGTACCTACTGTAATTATAAGAGCTACAGTAAAACCTATAACAGCACCAAAAATTGGAAACCTATGCAATTTAATCTTTGGGTGTGCTTCACCAAATGTACCATGTGGGTACGGTGAACCTGTCATGATTTCAAATTCATTATCTTGATACTTTGCTTTTCTTAAAGCAGACAAAGCATCTCCTGCATCATTTTCGTCTATAAATAATCCTAAAACACTATTATTAGCCATTGTTTACTCCCTTACAACTGCTGAAATATTCTTTTTACCAACTTTAATTACATGCCTAAATCTCATTCCTTCTTTAAGGTCAAAAGGTGGAATCAAAGGAAAAATTCTAGCAAATACAATTACACCACAAATAACAAAAGCGAAAGTGAATGTAACTAATCCCATCTCCACAAGACTTGGAGAATAAGATCCCCAGTTAAAACTTAATTCTGTTCTTCGAGATAGCCCAGGCACAATAATTAAAAATCTTTCTAACCACATCCCTATATTCACAAGTATGGTAGTGAAAAACATCCACATTGGACTTCTCCTAACACTTTTAAAGCACCACGCACCAACAGGAATTATGAATCCTGTTAACAAAAATATTAAACCTAAATAACTCCAAGGTGTCTGAAATACTTGCATATTTCTTAGCGCTATTTCAGGATCTTCTAAAGGATATAAAGCATATACCCACTCAAGAAACAAAGCCAAAAACCATATGGTTGCAACAATAACTAACAACCTTCCGACTGCATCAAAATGATCAGGTTTAATGTACTTATCTAGTTTATATAACCACAATAATCCGGCCATTAAAGTAACAACACCAGATACTCCGGAATGAATCGCTCCGATAATAAAATATGGAGCAAATATTGTAGAATGCCAACCTTCAACTGCTATTGAAACAGCAAAGTCCCATGACACAATACTATGAACAGAAACGAAAATTGGTAATACAAGTGAGGATAGAAGTATAGGTGCGACAGCTTGTACTTTCCATTGTCTTGGGGTGCCTCTAAATCCAAGAGCAAGAACACTGTATATTATTTTTGCTGGGCCTGATTTAACTTTATCTCTAACAAGTGCAATGTCTGGAATTAAACAAGTATAAATAAATAAAATTGTACTTAGTAGATATGTACCTACAGCTACAGGATCCCATACAAACGGTGACCTTACATTTGGCCAAATACCTCTAGCAAAGTCAAACCCTATGAAAACAGGAGGTAATGGTGTTATCCAATATATTCTCCATGGACGACCTACGTGAAATAAAATATTGCTTAAAGCTGCAATCAATGAAAATAATGTCAGCACTTCAGCAGCTCTTGTAATTGGTCTTCTCCATTCAGCTTGAGTTAATCTTAATATCGCTGAAACCATAATACCGGCATGACTAATTCCAATCCAAAAAACAAAATTTGTAATATATGCTCCCCAATAGACCGGCCTTGAAACATTTGTAACGCCCAATCCGCTGTATAATTCATAAACATAACCGGACAAACCAACAATCATTAAAAATCCAAGAAAACCTACAACAGACCAAAACCATCTGTCGGATCTCATTACTGGAGCAACTAAATCGTCTGTTATTTCTTTATCTGATAAATGTTGATGTTCTTGCATTTATATATTCTCCCTAATAAGGCTTACCTTCAACTAAGACTTCAGTTTTATAATATTTTTCATGGCTACCATACAATACATATTCTCTGTTTTCCCAAATGCTAATAGCCGGAACATATTTGGTTATAAATAAAATTAAGAAAATTGGTAATGAAATAGCTCCGAAAATTACCATTATGTCTACGATATTTGGAATAGCAATGTCGGGCAATGTTGCCAATCTATGAGTTGCATGATCAATAGTTCTATCAAGAGAATAAGCTGATCCATAATGTCTGAATCTATCTAGAAAATTACCAATAAGAACACTGACTGCTATAATTGGTGGTCCATAAAATGATTTTCTTATAAAATCCAGAGTTAAACAAAAGAAAGGAATTATACATACAAATAAGAATGTAAATATAAACACCGGCAGGTATTGTCCAAACATCAATATTTGCAGTACGTCTCTTTCATTAGGTTTTTTACCGTACCACAATACCATTAAACTTGAAATAAAAAACCAAAACCACAGTAGGGAAATTCCAAATAATAATTTACCTAATCCCCAAAGTTGGTCAAGACCAATAAAATTTTTATATCCACCCCATTTCCACATAACGAATATAGATATTGTAAGAATAGCTACTCCACCTTGTATGGCATTATGAGATTGTGTGGCAGGGTATAGAGAATCTACCCATCCAGGAATAAGTGCCATTAGAAAATCAGATGCTAGAAAATAGTTTACTGTAATTAATAACATAAAGAAAAATATACCCAATACACTTACTCTATCTCTCAGAGCTCCCCATTGATGTGTTGTCCCAACCCATCCTGCTGCTAAAAAATTATATACTTTGCTTTTACCTTTCGCTTTATCACGTAAAATAGCAAAATCTGGTCTTGCATTGAGCCATAGTAGTGTAAGTCCGGTAAGGACAAAAGCAACTACTGCAAACATAGTCCACATATGTGGTGAGTATGCCGGAACTTTACCTGGATCGTAGAACCATAAAGTTTTTCTGCCATCTTCTAGACTAGGAAGAACCCAAAGTATTGGCGTAAAGAACAACAACTACTGAAGTTGAGAATTGGCCGGGAGATTCAGATGATCTTCAGGGACCAGAATTGATGGAACGAATGCAAAAACATGCCCTTAAATTTGATGTCGAAATTATTAATGACCATATTCATGAAACCAATCTAACAGACGAAATCAAGACCCTGAATGGTAATTCATCATGGACATGTGATGCATTAATTATCGCCACTGGTGCAAGTGCAAAATATTTAGGTATACCCTCAGAGGAAAGATTTCTTGGTAAGGGTGTATCTGCATGTGCAACATGTGATGGCTTCTTCTATAAAGATCAAGAAGTTGCGGTTATTGGTGGCGGAAATACTGCCGCTGAGGAAGCGCTTTATTTATCGAGAATATGCTCAAAAGTTCATCTGATACATCGTAGGGATGAATTAAGAGCTGAAAAAATACTACAAAACAGAATTTTTGATTCAGATAACATCACAATACATTGGAATTCTCAATTAAAAGAGGTCCTTGGAGATGAAATGGGTGTTAATGGAATGGTTATAGCAGATAAATTAGACGATAAAAAAATTAGCCTAAGCGGCGTTTTTATTGCAATAGGTCATT